>JAGXBH010000051.1 GCA_018971185.1 Acidobacteriota bacterium | reverse complement strand
GGGCTCGTGCGCGCCGATGGTCCTCGGCGAGTCGCTCGACCATCGTGTCGAGCGCGACCAGACCGGCGGCGGCCAGCACGCCGACCTGACGCATGGCGCCCCCGAGACGCTTGCGCTCGACGCGTCCGGCGGCCATCAACGTCGCGGGCCCGGCCAGCAAGGATCCCACCGGCGCACACAGCCCCTTGGAAAGACAGGACATCACGGTGGTCGCGGGCGCCGCGAGTTCGCTCATCGAGCGCCGCGTGGCCACGGCGGCGTTGAAGAGGCGCGCGCCGTCCAGGTGCAGGGGCCGCTCGCCGATGGCGCGCGCGAGCTCCGTGAGTCGTCCGAGGTCCCAGATCGACCCGCCGGAGTACATGTGCGTGTTCTCCACCGCCACCATCGAGATCGGCACCTGATGATCGTCGCCGGCGTCGATGAGGTCGCGCACCTCGTCCACGTCGAGTTCGCCTCCGGTGTCCTCGAGAAGCGCGAACTGCACCGAGGAGTTGCGCGCGCTCGCCCCCAGTTCGAAGCCCACCACGTGCTGGTGGCGTCCGGCGACGACGACGTCGCCCGGCCGGGTCAGGACCCGCAGGGCGATCTGATTCGCCATGACCCCCGACGGCACGAAGATCGCCGCCTCCTTGCCCATCATCCGAGCGAACTTCTCCTCGAGCTCACGTACCGTCGGGTCCTCGCCGAAGCCATCATCGCCCACGACGGCGTGGGCCATGGCCTCACGCATCTCGGACGTGGGCTGGGTCACGGTGTCGGAGCGCAGGTCAACGTGTCGGGTCATGACTAGAGGCTAGCCAGGCTCCCGTAGAATGCCCTCCATGACCGAGGACCTCGCGGGATATTCGCCCGAATCCACCAACGTCCACGACTACCTGGGGATTCGCACGTTGAGGGCGACGCCCGACGAGGTGGTGTTGGAGCTCGACGTCACGCCACGGGTGCACCAACCCTTCGGAATCCTGCACGGCGGAGTGTCGGCCCTACTGGCCGAGGGCGCGGCGTCGGTCGGCGGTAGCGTCAGCGTCGAGTCGGGACAGACGGTCGTGGGCACGGAGTTGAACATCTCGCACCTGCGCCCCATTCGTTCCGGTGTCCTCACCGCCACCGCCACCCCCGTCCGCAAGGGTCGCAGCGTCCAGGTCTGGGCCATCGAGATGACCGACGAGCGCGGGCGCGTGATCTCCGTGGCGCGCTGCTCGCTCCAGGTCATCGGCACGCCCGTCGCGGCGCCGACCGAGGTCGTAGAATAGTCGCGGAATCGAGCCAGTAAGGGGCTGACATTATGGGAGTTCGCTTCAAGGGCTGGGGAATCGGTCTCCCCGATCGGATCGTCACCAACGACGAGCTGTCACTCACGCTCGACACGTCCGACGAATGGATCTCCGAGCGAACCGGCATCCGTCAGCGCTACATCGGCGGCACGGCACGATCGCTCGGCGCCGTCGCGGGGCGCAACGCCATGGCCGACGCTGGCGTCGAGCCCGAGGACATCGACTTCGTGCTCTTGGCCACCACCTCACCCGATCGCATGGCCCCGGCGACCTCCGCGTTGATCGCCGACGACCTCGGTCTGACGTGTCCCGCCATGGACGTGAACGCCGCCTGTAGCGGATTCATGTACGCGGTGCGCACGGCCCAGGGCCTACTCGAGACCGGCAACAAGCGCATCCTGGTGATCGGGGCCGAGCACCTCTCGCGCTGGGTCGACTGGACGGACCGCAACATCGCGGTCCTCCTGGCCGACGGCGGCGGGGCAGCGGTCCTCGAGTACGACCCCGACGTCAACGACATCGTGTCGTTCGCGCTCGGGGCCGACGGTTCGGGGGCCGACCTGCTGACGTGCGAGCACGAGAGCACGTTCACGATGGACGGGCGCGAGGTGTTCCGTCGCGCCGTACGCGTCGTCGTCGAATCCTCCCAACAGGCGATCGAACGCGCCGGCATCACCGCCGACGACCTGGCGTTGGTCATCCCGCACCAGGCCAACGTTCGCATCATCCAGGCCGTCGTCGACCGCCTGGGCATCGGGATGGACCGGGCCGTCATCGCGCTCGACCGCTACGGCAACACCTCGAGCGCGTCGATCCCACTCGCCTACGACGTCGCCCGCCAGGAGGGTCGCATCAAGACCGGCGACTACGCGTTGCTCACCGGATTCGGCGCGGGCATGACCTGGGCGTCGTCGGTCATCAGATGGTCCTGAGGGCGAGTCGCCCGACGTGACGTCGTGGCGCGCGTGACGGCACGGCGACGCCGACCCGCCCCCTCTGCGACGCCCGTACGGCCCCACGTCAGCGCCGCGAGGACCGGCACCCACCGAACGCTCCCCAGCCGCGAGAGTCGTGGACGCTCCTTCATCGACGTGAGCGCACGAGAGGAGGTCGCGTGTCCAGCGTCACCGTCGACGTCGTGATCCATCGCCCCCGTCACGAGGTCTGGGCGGAGATTCGCCACATCGATCGCCACGTCCTGTGGATGTCCGACGCCCGGCGCATCGACTTCCACACGGACCAGCGCGAGGGCGTCGGCACGTCCTTCGACTGCCTGACCGCGATCGGTCCACTGCGCACCCGCGACGTCATGACCATCACGCGCTGGGAGGACGAACAGGCCATCGGGGTTACCCACAACGGGATCTTCACCGGGCACGGTGAGTTCCGCCTGCGAAGCGTCGGGGACGCCACTCGGATGACCTGGCACGAGGAACTGCGCTTCCCCTGGTGGCTCTTCGGATCGGTGGGGGCGAGGGTGGCGCGACCCCTCCTGCGCGGGGTCTGGAGGAGGAACCTGAGGAACCTGGCGCGACTGCTGGCGTCCTGAGGACGACGGGGCGTCGGCGAGACACTCCGCTAGTCGAACGCGCCGAGCTCGACGAGCAACTCTCCTTCGCGACGCGCGGACAGGCCCGCGGCGCGTTCGCGCGAGAACCCCCGCTCCCTCTCGTAGGCCACGATCTCGGCGATGGTCTCGCCCAGGGGGCGCAGTGACATCGCGTGAGCGCGCGCCGTGGCGTTGGATCGACGCTGGAACCCGTCGAGGCCGGTACCGGTGGGGATCCACAGCGGAAGCGACTCAGGCCCCGACCAGGGGGACACGCCGCGCTCGAGAAGCCAATCGTCGGCGGCCTCGACCACCGCGCCGCGATGTCCGAGCAGGGAGCGGGTCTCCTCGAGCAACTCGCGCAGGCCGCGCACGTCGCCCACCGCGTTGAAGACGCCGGTCAGCGCGTCGACGTTGCACCGCGCGATCCACTGCGCGACGTCACGCACGTCGATCATTTGGGCGGCGCACGACGCCGCCGTCGGCACGAGCACGGGTAGGTCATCACGGACGAATCTCATCGGCCAGTATCCCCCGCGGTCACTCGGGTCGCCCGCGCCCACGATGAGCCCCGGACGCACGACGCTGAGGCGCTCGCCGCGCGCATCTCGACACAGCGATTCGCAGGCCGACTTGGCCGCGGCGTAGTTCTCGGGGCTTCGCGCGTCGCCGTCGAAGATCGGCTCGACGGTCGCGCTCGACTCGTCGAGCGCGACGTGGTCCTGATCTCGGTACACCGAACAACTCGAGACGTAGGTCCAGTGGTGGGCACGCTCGCCCAACACCTCCAACGCGTCACGCACGAACCGGGGGTCGGTGGCGACGTCCACGACGGCGTCCCAGGACCCGCGCACCTCGTCGTAGGCGCTCGTCCCGAGCGCACGATCGGCCGACACCGCGCGCACCCCCGCGGGCAGCCGTCCGTCAGCGTTGCGCACCAGACACGTGACGTCGTCGGCGCGCGCGCGGTGCGCCTGAGCCACGGCGCGTGAGAGGAAGACGCTGCCCCCGAGGACGAGGACCTTCACGTCACCGTCTCAGTCCTTGGGCGAGGTGACGGGGCCCTCGTACACTTCGGGGCGTCGCAAGTGCAGTACGTCGATCTGGGCGCGCCGCCGCGCCACCTGCTCGAGGTCGAGATCGGCGACCAGCACGTCCTCGTCCGTGCGCGACGACTCGGTGAGCGTGACGCCCCAGGGGTCCACGATCATCGAGTGACCGTGCGTGGCCAGCCCTTCGGTGGTCACCCCCACCTGGGTGGCGGCGACGACGAAGGCGTGGTTCTCGATGGCCCGGGCGCGCACGAGCGTGTCCCAGTGTGCTGGACCCGTCGACGCGGAGAACGCGGCGGGCACGGCCAGCACGTCCGCCCCGGCGAGGGCGAGCGCGCGGTAGAGCTCGGCGAATCGCACGTCGAAGCAGATGCTGAGCCCCACCCTCATCTCCCCCACCGCAACGACGGTGAGCTGCGCGCCGGGCGTGATGGACTCGGATTCGTAGTAGACCACTCCTCCGGGCGGACGGGCGTCGAAGAGGTGGACCTTACGGTAGGTCGCCACGATCCGTCCCTGGTCGCCGATCACCACGCTCGTGTTGTAGAACCGGCCGTCGGTGGCGGGCTCGAGCATGCTACCGACGTGCACCGTGATGCCGCGCCCCTTGGCGACCAGACCCAACTGTCGTATGAAACCATCGTCGAGGGACTTGGCCGCCGCGTCGTACCCACTTCGCGGCCCCCAGTACGTGGCGTATTCGGGCAGTTGCACGTACGTGGCACCGAGGTCACCGGCGCGATCCACCAGGCGCAAGATGGCATCCTCGTTGGCCGCGACGTCGCTACCCGACGTCATCTGGATGGCCGCGACCCGCACGGCACCCATTATTGCCCACCCACGACGGGTCGACGGTGCCGGTCGCGCTCGAGGGCTGGCGCCACTCTCGCGGGTAACGGGGGGCGTCAACGCCAGTCGCGAGAGGGCACCGTGGCCCCGAGATCAAGCGCCTCGACGAACTCCGCCTGTAGCACCAGAGTCCCCTGTCCGCGCTGCAGCGCGCCGCGGATCATCAGGGCCGGCGAGTTGCGCGCGACCCCGCGCCATCGCGCCCAGGCACCCTTGGAGAAGATCACGTTCACGTGCCCACTCTCGTCCTCCAGGTTGAGAAAGACCGCCCCGTTCGCCGTCTCGGGGTGCTGACGGTGGGTGACGACGCCGGCGACGCTCACGCGCGCGCTCTCGGCTCCCACGAGTCGTGCGGCCAGCGTCACACCTCGCGCGTCGAGCCAACCGCGCACGAGAGCGATCGCCGTAGCCTCGGTGGTGAGGCCCATCGACCACAGGTCATCCGCGACGCGCTCGATCTCCGTCGGCGGCGACAAGCGCGGTGCCCGCAGTCCGGTCACGATTCCCTCGAGCCGGTCGTCCGTGCTCTGAGCCGCCGCACCCGCGGTCCAGATCTGTGCCCGCCGACTTTGGGCGAAGCAGTCCAGTGCGCCCGCCGACGCCAGCGCCTCGAGGTGCTGTCGTTGGCATCGCGCGCGACGCACCAGGTCCTCGGCGTCGCGCCACGGCGCCCCTTCGGCGATGCGCTGCGCCAGCTCACTCCCGATCCCGCGCACGCTCGCCAACCCCAGGCGCACGTGGGGGCGTCGCTCATCACCGCCGAGCGTCGCCTCGGCGCCCGAGACGTTCACGTCGGGACGTCTCACCGTGACCCCGTGACGCTGCGCGTCGGCCACCAGACTCTGGGGCGACCAGAAACCCAGGGGCTGCGCGTTGAGGAGAGCCGCGAGGAACGCCGCCGGATAGTGGACCTTGATCCACGCCGAGCAGTAGACCAGGTGCGCGAAGGACACCGAGTGCGACTCGGGGAAACCGAAGTTGGCGAAGGCCGCTAGGGCATCGAAGAGTTGGTCGGCGGCGACCCCCGTGATGCCGTTGGCCGCCATGCCCGAGTAGAAGCGACTCTTGAGCTTGAGCATGCGCAACTCGGATCGCTTGGCGGCCATGGCCTGACGTAGCTCATCGGCCTCCGCGGGGGAGAATCCCGCGACGGCGACCGCCATCTCCATCAGCTGCTCCTGAAAGAGGGGGACGCCGAGGGTGCGCGAGAGGATCGGCTCCAGGCGAGGATGCAGGTACGTCACGGGCTCGTCACCGCGTCGACGGCGGATGTAGGGGTTGACCGCGTTGCCCTGGATGGGGCCGGGGCGGATCAGCGCCACCTCGATGACCAAGTCGTAGAAGCACCGTGGTCGCACGCGCGGCAACGTCGCCATCTGCGCGCGCGACTCCACCTGAAAGACCCCCACGGTGTCAGCCTCGCAAAGGAGGTCGTAGACCGCGTCCTCCTGCTCCAACGCGCCCAGGTCGAGGGTGACGCCGTGATAGGCCGCGACCTGATCGACGGCCCGGTGTAGCGCGTCGAGCATACCGAGCCCCAGTAGGTCGAATTTCACCAGGCCGATCGCCGCGCAGTCATCCTTGTCCCACTGCAGGACGGTTCGCCCGGGCGTGCGACCCCACTCCACCGGGCACACCTCGAGCACTGGACGATCGCACAGCACCATGCCGGCCGAGTGGATACCGAGGTGGCGAGGACGGTTCAGCATCTGCGTCGCCATCGTCACCACCATCTCGGGCACGTCGTCAGACAGCGCGGTCATGCTCGAGCGGTCCACGCGGTCGCGCAATTGATTGGCCTCCTCCTCGGAGTAGCCGAAGGCCCGCGCCACGTCGCGTAGCGCCGAGCGCGGTCGGTACGTGATGACGGCCGCCACCTGGGCCGCGTGGTGGCGTCCGTATCTCTGGTACACGTACTGGATCACCTCCTCGCGTCGCCCCGACTCGATATCCACGTCGATGTCGGGGGGGCCGTCGCGCGCGGGTGAGAGGAATCGCTCGAAGAAGAGTTGGAGTTTCACGGCGTCCGCGTTGGTGATGCCGAGCGAGAAGCACACCGCCGAGTTGGCGGCCGACCCGCGACCCTGACAGTAGATGTTCGAACGCCGACAGAACTCGGTGATGTCCCAGACCGTGAGGAAGTAACCAGCGAAGCCCAAACCGCCGATGACGTCGAGCTCGTGGTCGATTTGCCGCCACGCACCAGGGACGCGCTCTCGTTCGCGCGGGCCGTACTTTCGTGTCGCCCCCTCGTGCACCAACGCCGTCAGATACCCCTGTTCATCCATCCCCGCCGGGGTGCGGAACGCGGGCAGGTTCGGCGCCACCAGACGTAGGTCGAATGCCAGTTCGGCGCCAATCTCCCCCGCGCGATCCACCACCCCGGGCCAGCGCGCGAAACGGCGGCGCTGCTCGGCGTCACTGCGTAGGTGCGCCAGCGGGGAGGCCGGGAGCCACCCCTGCATCTCCTCGAGCTCGCGGCGCGCGCGAATCGCCGCGACGACGTTGGCGCGCGCGAAGTCCTCGGGCCGCGCGTAATGCGCGTTGCCCGTCGCCACTAGGTCCACGTCGTGACGTACCGCCAACTCGGCCAGGACGTCGTTTCGGGCAACGTCCTCGAAATGCCCATGGTCCCAGATCTCGACGGCGAGGTTCTCACGTCCGAAGAGTTCGATCAAACGCAGTAGTTCACGCTCGGCGGCGCGCGGCCCCTCCGCCAACAACGCTCGAGAGAGCGGCCCCTTACGACACCCGGTCAGGATCAGCCATCCGTCGGCGCGGCTGGCGACCTGGTCGAGACTGAGTTGTGGCACCCCCTTCTCCCCACGCGCGAGGTGCGCCTCACCGAGCATCGTCGAGAGACTCCGATACCCCTCAGGCGAGCGAGCCAACACGACGAGGTGATCGCCCTGGGGATCGGGGACACCGACGCGATCGTCACGAGCGTCAATCGTCAATTCCGCGCCGAATATCGTGGGGAGCCCCAGCGCACGAGCCGTCTCGGCGAAACGCACCACGCCGTAGAGCCCGTGGTGGTCGGTGAGGGCGAGACCCGACAACCCCAGCCGCACAGCCTCGGCGACGAGCTCCTCAGGGTCGCTCGCGCCATCAAGAAAACTGAAGCCCGAATGGGCGTGCAACTCTGCGTAGACGGCCATCAGTCGTAGATCCCCACGAGCCACCAGCGCCCGGCTTCGGCGCAGAGCAGCATCGCCTCGCCACTGTCGAGCAGTACTTGCAGGTGCGCGCGTCGCCGCCCGCTCGCCCACCAGCGCTCCACCAACGGCCAGGGGCCGGCGAACCACACGACGTCGCGACGCGAACCCGGCGCGAGCACCAACGTCGCCGGCGTCGCACTGAGCGAACCACGCGCACCCACGCGCACCGAACCCTCCTCACCATCGCGCAACTCCACCGCCACGGGCTGGTGCAATGACGTGATCGGTGAGGGGCCCGCCAATTGACCGGGCCAAGGCGCGCCGTCGCGGCGATCACTCGACGGTGAGCCCCAGGGAGTGAGCGAGGCACGGTCCTGCGGGGCCCGTCCTCCATGCAGACGCGCCACCAACACGCCGTCGGGTCCTAGACGACGACGCACCCGATGTGCTGCCGCCCGGGCACGATCGTCGCCGGCGCTGCGCTGGCCGAAGAAACTCACCTGCTCGTCACCTCTGGTGTCCTCGCCGCGCGCACGACGCAACCGAGCGGCTAAGCGCGTGTCGCGCTGCCCGGGCAGTTCTGTCAGCTCCCCACGCGCCACGCGATGTAGCACCCCGACCGCGGCACTGAAGCGCTCGGCGACGCGTGCCGTGTCGAGGTCGGCGAAGTCGCCGACGCTGTGAATCCCGAGACGACGCCCCGTCGTGGCGAGTTCCTTATGGCCCAACGTCGCCAGTGACTGTGCGCGACGAAACGCCGTCGTCTGTCCCGCGCTCAGCACCACCCCTTGGCGAGCCGCCAACTCGGCGCAGAAGAGCCCTTCGGCCACCCCGAGTGCGACCTCCAGTCCGAGCACGTCACGCACGCTCTGACGCACCGCGACGAAGACTGCCTCGTCACCACCGAAGAACCGACTTGGTCCGCGCAGGGGTAGGGTGCACAATCCGAGCCGCACGGGTTCGACGAAGGGACACAACACCTCTAGTGCGTCGAGGACGCGGAGGAAGTCGCGCACGGACGACCCGTCAGGCCGCTCCTCGCTCAGCGGCTCCACCCAGAGCGCAAGGAGCCGCTCCACCTATCGCGCCACCGCCCGACCCCGGACGTCGGGCACCATCACCACGTGCTCACCACGGTGTTGCGCCTCGCCGCGTCCACTGACGCGCAACGTCACGTAACGCGCGTCGAGATGAGAGGACATGGTCCACCGCGAACTCGTGAGGTGAAAGGAGAGGTCCGCCGGCAACGGCCAAGGCGCACGAGGTTCCGTGAGGACGATGAGGACGATCCCCCGTTCACGAACCCGATCCATCAACTTACGGGCGGCGCCATGCGGCGCGCGCGAGGGCGGACGCACGATTAGCAGATCGACACCGTCGAGTAGATCGGCCGCGGCTTCGGCCCACGCACCCCGCGGCCGCGGCACGAACAAGACCCGACGCAGATCGACCCCCAGGTCGGACATCGCCACCACGCCGGGATCGTCCACTCCCACCACGGCCGCCCAATGGCCCTTAGAGCTAGCGTCACTCAGCAGACTCAGGCCCACGCTAAGCCCGCCGAGCCCTGGTTGGGCGTGGACCACCACGGTAGAACCACGCCGTAAACCACCACCGGGCGCCAAGGACGCCCAGGGCTCGGAAAGTGGAACGAGACGAGACTTCGCGAGGGCGACGGGGCGTAACGTCGCCACTAGATCATCCGAGAGGCGAGGGCGGGAGGGTAAAAAAGCGAACATATGTTCGTAAGAGTAGCCACTCTCCGTCACATGCGCCAATGGCCCTATTGTCACTGGGGAAGGGAGTCCCATGTGTGGCCGTATCGCCCTCTTTAGCCCACCGATCCGCTTCGCACGGTTCCTCGACGCCACTCTGAGTAGCGACCTCGAGGGCGAGATACGCCCTAGTTGGAACGTCGGACCGCAACGCTCGCTCCTTGGTGTCACCGAGCACGACGACACGCGGGTCATGGACCGCTACCGCTGGGGACTACTCCCCAGCTGGGCCAAGGAGCCGGCCGTGTCGAACCGCCTCTTCAATGCCCGTGGGGAGACGGTGGCCGAGAAGCCATCGTTCCGCGCCGCCTTTAAGAAGCGACCTTGCGTCATCCCGGTTGACGGGTTCTATGAATGGGACAACCGTCCGGGTCACGCAAAGCAACCGCATTTCTTCACTCGTCTCGACGACGAGCCACTCCTGCTAGCGGGACTCTACGAACTCTGGCGCGACCCGACGGCTCCCGAGGACGCCCCTTGGGTCCAGACCTGCACGGTGGTCACGACCGCGTCCAACGAAGACATGGACGAGATCCATGAACGCATGCCGGTCGTCATCGAACTCACCGACGTGGGCGATTGGCTTGACGTGAGCGAGTCGGGTCCCCACGAACGATCGCGCTTGCTGGGCTCCGCTCCTGCCGGGACACTACGTCATTACGCCGTCGATCCAGCGGTCGGATCAGTACGAAATGACGGCCCCGAACTCATCGAACCCGCCGCACCCCGCTCGCTGTTCTAACGCGCGCCTAGGGGGACCGGGCCAGTGTTGATGGCGAAGTCGAGATACTGGGGGGCCAACGGAACAACGCTGAAACCCACCTGGTAGTCGCCATTGACCACCGTGCCCGTGTAGTTGTAGACGGGCAGTTCCATCCACCCCCCCTTCATGTCGTACGCGGAGTATCCATTGGTCACCCCCGTGAGATGGACGACCGTGGTCGAGACCGGCAATGTCGTCGTGACCCCGGTGCTACCCGACGCCCCCGACGCCCCCGTCGCACCTGTGGTACCAGTGGCGCCGGTTGCGCCAGTGACACCGGTTGCGCCAGTGACACCGGTGGTCGTCGTCGCGACAATCGGGCTGTAGACAATGGGGCCGCCGGTGTAGAGGCGTCGCAGCAACCTCGTCTGGATGTTGATCTGCCCGACCCCCGCTGACTCGGAGATCAGTGGGTACGTTGCGCCGGCGTTGAGCGTGAAGACATCGCCTGACGCGTTCTGCAGAGTGCCATCCGAGGCGAAGCTGAAGGTGTCCGTCATATCAGAAGGAGACCCGTCAACGAGAAGAGGCACGCTTATGGTCGTCACCCCAGCGTCGACGGACTGTGTCGGGGTACCCGCCGCGTAGTTCCCCAGCGCTCGGACGTACCCCAGTGCCTGGGTCACGAACGCCCCGTTCGCTGGCGAACCAGTGGCACCGGTCGAACCAGTGGAACCGGTGGAACCGGTCGAGCCAGTGGGACCAGTGGAACCGGTCGAGCCAGTGGAACCGGTGGCACCTGTCGAGCCAGTGGGACCAGTCGCACCAGTGACGCCGGCGGTGCTGCCTTTGGTGGGCGGCACTGCCGTACCGGTACCGCTCGAGACCCCCGTCACACCCGAGACGCCTGTCGGGCTAGTGGGTCGTGCGGGGGTCACGGGAGAGGCGTCGATGTTCCAATAGAGCGCCCCGCTGCTCGTGTTGATCGACCCGGAGTACCCTTTGCCGGCCACCGCGTAGTAGTCACTCGTGTTTCCCGCGCCGGCCGCTGGCGTCGTCGCGAGGCCCACGCCTAAGGCGGTGGCCACCGCATTGAGGGTGGATTTCAGATCGGACGGGGCGCTGATCGTGAAGACTGGTGCCGATCCGGGTGCGGTCGAGAAGGCATCGGCCCCCGTGAAGGTGTAGTCGAGCATGACGGGCATCATGTCGGAGACGCCCGACAGACCCGCCGCGCTCTTGGTCGTCGCCTCCGCGGGACTCGGGTTCGCGTGTGCGCTCGCCTGGAATCCGAGCACCGGCAGCGTCGTGGCGACACCGTTGAGCGCAGTGACGCCGAGTGCCGTCAGGGCGCTAACGGCGACGACGGACCCCGCCATGCGCAGACGAAAGGTGCGCCACGCCGCATCGGTGAAACGCGGGCGACGCATGACACGGGTGAGCATCTGCTCGTAGCCGGCGGGGAGGTGGGTCTCGCGGACCGGATTACTGTTCGCCAACCGCTCATCGATGGATCTCATGGCGTTCTCCTTCGGTCTACCTGGTTTATGTCGGTGCCGACGAATTACTTTCAACCGACCGAGATGTCGGCGAAGTTCTTACGGAATCGATCCTGGGCGCGTGAGAGCCGCACGGCCGCCGCATTGGCGGTGATACCTAGTATCAGTCCGATCTCGACCGCGCTTCGTCCGTCCCACGCGTGCAGCAGCACGATGTCACGGTCGTCGTCACTCAAGGTCGCCAGGGCCGTGCGCACACCTTCATCAGCGATGACGCTGTCCTCCGCGGAGGGTTCATGGGGCGCCGGTGACAGTTGGGAGGAGACGGCTTGGGCGCGCCGGTACTTTCGGTGCGCGTTCCTCAGCACG
>JAGXBH010000050.1 GCA_018971185.1 Acidobacteriota bacterium | reverse complement strand
CGGGTATGTCGACACCGCCGCAGGCTGGCGTTCTCCGTCGGGCGCCGCCTTACGCGTCGACCTCGCCGTGGGGCCGAGCCCCCTCGACGAGCAGACGGCGACGCTCGTGGTGCGCCAGTGGGAGGCCCAGGGGATCGGCGTGACGACGCGCAGGGCCCCGAGCGACGCGACGGCCGCCGACATGGCCGCGCGCGGCGTCGTCGACGCGGCCATCTTCGATCGCCCGACCGGTACCACCCCGTGGCTCAGCGCTCGCTCCTGGGACCAGACCCCCTACATCGATTCCTACCCCTCAGGGGTGCGCAGTGTGGCCACCGACCTGCTCTTCTCGCAGGCCCAGCAGACCTTCAACCCCGCGACGGCGACGTTGATCTGGCTCAAGATGGACCACCTTCTCCTGAGCGACTTCTGGGTCCGACCCCTCTACACCGTGCCGTCGATGATCGAATGGTCGGGCCCGGTCGCCAACGTCGTTGAGTCCCTCTCGCTGTCGGGACTGGTCGACCAGGTCAGTAACTGGGGGATCTCCTTACCCCCACCGACCACGACAGTGAAGCCCAGCGCCTCGTCGGTCGGCTAGAGTGGTGTACCCACGTCGAAGTGGCGAAATGGCAGACGCGCCAGCTTGAGGGGCTGGTGCCCTTATGGGCGTGCGGGTTCAAGTCCCGCCTTCGACACCAAAATGTACAACAAAGCATAAATTGTTGTACACTTTGAGAATGAAGATATCTGTCAGCAAGGCTCGCGAAAGGCTGTCGGAAGTCGTCGAGATGTCCCAGTCAGAGCCGGTGGTGCTTGAGCTTTATGGAAAGCGTGCGGCCGTCATGGTAAGTCCGGATCAATACGACGCGATGCTCGAAGCACTCGAAGAGGCCTCTGATATTGCAGCGTTTGATGCAGCCCTAACGGAAGACGGAGACAACATCCCTTGGGAGCAAGTGAAGCGTGATCTCGGCTGGGCGTGAGCACTTATCGAATTGAATTTCGGCCGGCGGCACTTCGAGAGCTTCGAAAGATTGATCGCTCAACCCAACCCCGAATCCAAGGTGCAATTGCCCTTCTCTCACAAGATCCGCGACCCCCGGCCTCGCGCAAACTCCGAGGTCGCGACGGGTACCGGCTCAGAGTTGGCGACCATCGGATCATTTACACGATTGATGACGGGGTGCTTCTCATAGTGATCGTCACCGTTGGTCATCGGCGAGAGGTCTATCAATAACCGGACCGAATCATTAATCGGCACTAGAAGGACGTGCCGGTTGCCCCTTCGACACGATAGTGAAGTGACAGAGTTTCTGGGACGAGTGAATTTTCAGACGTCCTCCGAAATCTGCCACCCGTAGGTCATTGTCGGGTCGAAAGAAAGATGACGGATCACCGCGCCGCCCTCGTCGCACAACCCCGCTCGAACTCCCATTGACGCGGCTTCGCAGTTGGGCAACAAGCCAGCTGGTTCATTGCACAGGGAACCGAGTATCTCTACCGCCGTGTGTACACCGCGCGACTGAGGTCCTGAGATGGGGGAGTTCCGAAAACCCCTCTACAGCATCTCTTCCTACGAAACCTGAAGTCGTGTCGGACTTCCTCGCTCAGGGGTACACCCGCGAGCCACGATTCGACCCGTGGCCTGGACCACGGCTGGGGCATGGTGTGGAACCTCTTGCCCGCCTGCACGCCGACGGCGAACTCCAGGAGAAGCGCCCGGTCGCTGTCCAACCAACCCACTCGTCCAGCCCAGAGATCGACCTCGTGGGGCACCCACTCGACCTTGAAATGCTTGAGGTGCTTGAATAAGCCAATCGCTGCGGCCCGACCCCCTCCCTTCGGATCGTTCAGATGATTATGGGTCGCGAACTGACGCGGATGAAGAAACGATGACACGTGGCAGTCGTAGACGTAGCGGGTGAGGTCGGACAAGGCGGCGATGACAGCCGTCGAATTCCCGGACTCAAAATCCTTGTCGTCGTGCCGTCTCGTCACAGGAGGGAGGATAGCCCGGTGGATGACCAGAGATTTGAGTCACCCGACCTCAGCGACCATGGAGCAACCACCCGCAATCGTGCTGTCGTGGACAGACATACCACGCGACCCGGTCACTGCACCCAGTTCCTGGCGCGCCACCGAACCTTCCGTCGGACTCCATTGCCCGCCCACGTTCCCGCCCCATCATGTGGTGGGCGCGAGATCCGCGCCAGCCGAGACTTCACGCGAGAGACGACCAAGCGGTGCCAGCTCGGCTCCAAGGATCCTTCATCCATAAAATCTCGCTAAATGATGTTGGCACTCTAGGGATGAGAGTGCTAATAATCGGAATGCTGGATTCGTCCAGCGCGAAGATTCCACTCATGTATAACAAGGAGGCACTAGCAATGGCTCTTTCACGAGGCGAAACCTTCCGGGACATCGACCGGTTCCTGCAGCAGTTCTGGGTGAGCCCTGAGGCGGCGCGCGACCACTCCATGCCGATGGACGCCTACCGCAAGGGCGATTCCTTCCTCATCTGCGTCGATCTGCCGGGGGTCGACCCCGACAGGATCGAATTGACGGTCGAGAACAGCGTCCTGACCATCAAGGCCGAGCGGCAAGCCCCGACCTCGGCCGGGGGAGTCGAGAGGATCATCGCGGAGCGTCCCCACGGACGTTTCTCCCGCCAGGTCTTCCTCGGGACCAACCTCGATGCCGAGCGCATCAACGCCGAGTACGAGGCGGGAGTTCTCTCGGTCATCATTCCCATCGCCGAGCACGCCAAGCCCCGTCGCATCGACGTCACGTCGCGTCGGGACCAGCAGGTCATCTCGGCCTGAACACCTCTTCCTTCCCCGAGGCGGTTCGCGCCTCGGGGATGGGAGATCTTCGACGGAACGCTCCGTCATGTGACTCTCTCCGCGGACCTTCGAATTGGTCGCCACCGGACTCGTGACGTCGCTCCGCCCGATATCGCGAAAGATGACGAGTCGAAACACCCATCGGGCCAGATGACGCTACGAGAGAGGCGCGGTCCACGAGGTGGCACTTCGTCTCTCAGCGCCCACTCGCTTCCTTTCGGGGGCGACGTGACCTAACTAGGACCTCGGCCCGGATCGAGAGGGTGGGATCTCAATGCGGGGCTTTGACCACCGAGATATCCTCGCGCTCTCGGTTCACACCATAACGAAGGTAGACGACGCCGCTATCGAACCTGAGGTGATCGTGCAGTTCGAGCGATGTGACGCGATCGCCTTGGAATGCCGGCTTTCCTCCCCCCAGGATGACGGGATGGACGAAGAGATGACACTCATCCACCACGCCCGCCTCAAGGGCCATCGCCGCGAGCGTGGAGCCACCGATGGTGAGATCTCTCGTCTCGGTTGACGTGAGTCGGCGAATCTCCTCGACGTCGAAGTTGCGTCGCAAGGTCGAGTTTTGAGTCGAGATCTCCGAAAGGCCCCGGGAGTAGACCACCTTCGAAGTACGACACCACATCTCCGCGAAGCGGGCCCACGAGGGTGAGTGAGAGGCGAGACCCGGCTCCAGCTCCCAGAGCGCCATCGTCTCGTACATACGCCTGCCGTAGAGATAGGTGCTGACGGGCGAGATGAGACTGGTGATGAAGTCGAAGACGTCCTCGTGGGGCTCGGCCCATTGGAAGTCGCCGTTCGTATCCTCGACGTAGCCGTCCAGGGACAGATTCGTTACGTAGAGGAGTCGGGCCACCTAACTCCTTCGTCGTTCGCGGAGCGAGCCTGCGAAATCGACACTTCCGTCACCCCTTAGCCCTTGCGCTCGCCGCATTCGATCACTATGGCATACTGCCCTCGTGGAACAGCGCATCAGCCTGGTGACACTGGGGGTGAATGACCTCGACGTGTCGCGCTCCTTCTACGAGGCCCTGGGCTGGCGGTGTGCCGTGCAACCCGACGCCGAGGTGTGCTTCTTCCAGGCTGGTTCGATGGTGTTCGCCTTGTGGACGGCGCTTGGTGGGCACGGCGCACCCGGCATCGAGTTGGCCTATAACGTTCGCCACCCCGAGGAGGTCGCCACGACACTCGACGAGGCCGAGCGTGCGGGAGGAAGGGTCCTTCGTCCGTCGGCGACCGCGTCGTGGGGTGGCACCTCGGGCGCGTTCGCCGACCCCGACGGATACGTCTGGGAGGTCGCCCACAACCCCGATTGGCCGCTGGGCGAGGACGGCTCGGTGCGGATCCCGCCTCAGGAGTGAATGAAACGCGGGCCCGAGGACGCAGAAGTGGATCCGCCCCGCGTCGGGTGTGACGCCGCTACGGGTCGCTGCTCGCATGAGGAGATGAAGTCGAGACTCATCGCGACACCTCACCCATTCGATGACTCTTCGAGAACGGTCACGTCCACCCGTCGACGACGCGGGGACCCGGCCTCGCGAGTGTCGACTTCGGGTACGCCGTGAGGTGGGGGGCAGTCGTCGGAGCGAGTCCTCCTCGAGGAGTTGACCGGCGACCTCGACCTACTGCGGGGCGTCCTCACCGACGAGACCGTCGATCGACTCGCGGATGAGGTCGGCGTGGCCGGTGTGGCGCGCGTACTCCTCGATCAGATCGACGAGGACTCGACGAAGGTTCGGACGCTCCGTCCAGTCAGAGATGGCGAGTGGCTGGTCGAGACCACCGAGCGCGAGGGCGTCGCTCACGCAGGCCTCGGAACGAGCGACGGCGCTCAGCCAGAGATCCCTGAGCTCCTCGGGCGAGTCGTCCGCCGCCGAGGACCACTGCCAATTCTCGTCCTCGCCCATCGGGGACCAGACGCTGGGGTAGTCGCGGCCGAGGAGTTGGTGGGTGAAGTAGTGATCCTCCACGAGGGCCAGATGCTTGACGAGTCCCCCCAGGGTCAAGGTCGAGGCTCCCACGGTGTGCCGCATCGCGTCCGCGTCGAGGCCCCCGGTCTTCCAGGCGAACGTGCGCCGATTGCGATGCAGCGCCCCGAGCAACGCCTCGACTTCGTTCGGCGCCGCGGCGAAGGGACGCGGACTCAACTCCTCGGACACGATCCTGACCATACCCCACGAGGCCGTCGTGACTGGCCGCCGGGCTGACCTCGTCAGGAACGCCCCGGCCTCTTCCGCGCAGTTCGGCCCCGTCCGCGCCTTCCGCGCCTTCCGCGCCACGTGATCGCCGAAGAGCGGCGAGGAGTTCGATGAAATCTTCTCAGGCGCCACATCACGCCACGGTCGCTCACTAGATTCAAGATGTTTTGGGCCTCCGCGATTGCCGTGACGGAGGCAGTGGGGGGAACATGTACTTTGAGGATCGATATTTGACCGACGAGCAGCGTCTGATGCGCGATACGACTCGTCACTACGTGAACCAGGTGGTCATCCCCTTCATCGAGCAGAACCGGCTGCGCGAATGGGACATGGACCCCCTCGCTCGCCTCGATCCCAACATCTTGGAGCAGGCCGACGCCGCGGGTCTTCGATCCTTAGGCGTCCCCGAGCGGTTCGGGGGTATCGACCTCGATCCCGCGACCCAGTCCCAGACCTTCGCAGTGATCGCCACCGAGATCGCGCGCGGCGAGTCCGGTCTCGCCGACAAACTCGTACAGAACTGGAAGATCTCCGTCCTCATCGGTCAGTTCGCGCCCCCTCACCTTCAGGAGTACTGGTTCAATCGCTACCTCAATGAGCCCCAGTTCCTCATGGCCCACTGCTTGACCGAGCCGCGCGGAGCGTCGGACCGGTGGCTGCCCTACAACGTGCCTGAGGTGAACATGGACACCCGGGCGGTCCTCGACGGTGACACGTGGGTGATCAACGGCGCCAAGCAGTTCATCAGCAACGGTTACGACGCCTCGCTCTACGTGGTCTACGCGAACACCGACGACACCGTCGGGATGCAGCAGGGCACCTCGAGCTTCCTCGTGCCGCGCGACACGCCCGGCCTCAGCGTGACGCGGTGCAACGAGACGATGGGCGGACGATTCATGAACAACGGCGAGATCGTCTTCGAGGACGTGCGCGTCCCGGCCGATCACCTCCTGGTGCTGAACGACGCCCTGGGCCAAGCCGGCATCTACTTCCGGCCCGGCAAGGTGTTGGTCGCCGCCAAGAGCCTCGGTATCGGGATCGGCGCCTACGAAGACACCGTCAAGTTCGTCCACGAGCGCGTCCAGGGTGGCCGTCCCCTCATCAAGCACCAGGCGGTGGCGTCGCGCGTGGCCGATATGGCCACCCGCCTCGAGGCGGTGGCCGCACTGCTACGTCACGCGGCCCTGGCCGTGGACGAGCGATCGCCCGACGCGGACGTCCTGTGCAACATGGTCAAGGTCTTCGCCTCGCACGAGATCGTCGCGGTGTGTCGCAACGCGATGGAACTCCACGGGGGCTACGGCGCGATGCTCGAGGTCGGCGTCGAGAAGGCGATGCGCGACGCGCTCATCAATCTGCACTCCGACGGCACCACCGACGTCTCGAACTTCAAGATCGTGCGCGCGATGTTCCCCGACACCGCCGGCGTGTACGCGGGGTCGCTCTGAGTAGGGGTCGAGCCCGGCGCGGTCACCGGTGCGCCGGGCTCAGGAACTCACCGCCAACAGTCGCGGCTGGAGTTTGCGGGCGTTCTCGATGAACGCGGGGATCAGCAGGTCCTCCATCGTGTAGAAGCCCGGCGAGAGGAACGCCATGCGGGTCGCCGCGAAGAGCGCGCCCTCGCCGAAGGCCTCGGGGGTCACCGACTCGTGGCGGAGTCGAATGGTCTGGGAGGGGAAGCCGAAGACCACCTCGTGGTTGCCCACGATCCCGCCGGCGCGTAGCGACTTCACCTCGAACTCGGTCACCCCGAGTGAGTGCGCGATCACCTTCGCCGTGCTCGAGACTCCCTTCTTCAGACGAAAGTGCTCCTCGACGATCTCGACGTCGGCCTTGGGGGCGAACATCTGGATGAGATTCGCCGCCAGGATGAGCAGGTTGACGCCGACGGTGATGTTGGGCGACCACAGGACGGCGGTCTCGGTGCTCAGCCCGCGCAATTGCTCCTGCTTGGCGCAGGGGTAGTTGGAGATCGCCGTGACGATACCGATCCCTCGGCTCGCCGCCGCCGCGCCGTAGTAGTCGAGGCTCTCCGCCGAGGAGAAATCGATGATCACGTCCACCGGGTGCTCACCGAGGAGCTCATCGATGGGCTTGGACGTGCTCGCGAAGATCCGATTCACCCCGTTCCCGCTACGTTCGATCGCCTCGCTCAGCGAACCGCGCGGCGCGTGGTCCGACTTGCGAACCACCCACTCCAGGGTGCAGTTCTCGTCGTTCAGGATCGAGCGGGCGACGGCCCGGCCGGTCTTGCCGAGTCCAAACAGTCCAATTCTCATGGGCAAGCCTCCTACCTAGTCGGTCGGTACTCGAGGTACACCGGAAGGATAAGCGCGACTGTTGCGCTGGGGTGACGAGCGGCTATGGATTGGCTAAGGTTCGTCTGTGTAGATCCATAGAAAATCTGCGACGGTGAGCAGAACGTGACGCTCATCAGAACCTATGGTGACCCAAGATGCGTCCATCGTGCTCCATCGACGTCACCGATGACCACGGCGTCGACGGACGACACCCTCGAGGGCGGGGTACGAGTCAGACCTCGTCGGGCGACGGGGCGCCGGGTCGCGCGGACACACCCATTGGCTACCATGGGCCTCGAGGTAATACGTGACCAACATACTTTTTACGGCCTTCAGCAACCGTGCCGACGCGCTCGAACTGGCGCAGGAGGCGGTCACCGGACTGGCCGACCTCGGCATCGAGTCCTCCACCCACCTGCTCGACCAGGGCGTCACGGCGCCGCTGGACTCCCAGTCCCTGGTGATCAGCCTGGGTGGCGACGGGACCTTCCTTCGATCCGCGCGCCTGGCCCACGCGCACGGCGCGCGGGTCCTCCCGGTGAACCTCGGGCGAATGGGCTTCCTTCTGCCGGTGCCCTCGGACCAGATCATCGCCTCGGTGAAGAGCGCCCTCGATACCCCGCGCGTGGTGGAACGTCTCGCTCTGTCGATAGCGATCGAGGGGGAGTCCGCGGTGGACTTCGCACTCAACGAGGTCGTGCTCGAACGCCCTCGCGTGGGCTCGATGGTGCGCGTTCGCACCTTCGTCGGCGACGACGAGTTCCTCACGTACTCCGCCGACGGCGTCCTGGTGTCCACGCCCACCGGCAGCACCGCGTACAACTTCTCGGCCGGTGGACCCGTCGTCGAGACCGACCTCGCGGTCTTCATCATCACGCCCGTCGCGCCGCACTTCACGATCGACCGCTCGATCGTGGTGGACGCGGACAAGACCGTGCGCCTGGTCGCCCTACGCCCCGCCGCGGTCGTCGCCGACGGCACCGAGATCGGCGTGCTCGCCCCCGGGCAGGTCGTCCTCGTCTCGCGCAGCCCGTCACCGGTGAGGGTCGTCTACACGGGAGCCTTCGAGCTCGGGGTGCGACTTCGTCAGAACCTAAGAGAGGGCCATGCCTAAGGCCCGACTCGTCGAACTCTACGCCCGCGGCGTCGGGGTCATCGACGAGGCGCGCATCGAGTTCGGCAGCGGGTTCAACGTGCTGACCGGTGAGACCGGCGCGGGCAAGACCCTTCTCCTCGGCGCCCTCGAGCTCTGTCTCGGGGGAGACGCGGCCGCGTCGCGCTACGCCGTCACGCCCACCACGCGCACCGTGGCGGTCTTCGCGCGCGAGGACGACGCGGAGGTGGTGCTGGCGCGCGAGTCGTCCTCGTCGGGTCGATTGCGTGCGTCGATCGACGCGAGCCCCTCGAGCGCGGAGGTGCTGCGTCAGGTGGCCGCCCAGGTGATCGTGATCCACGGCCAGCACGACTCGCTGTCGCTGCGTTCACGACACGAGATCCTGCGGATCATCGACGCCGCCGGCAACGTCGACGTCAGCGAGCTCGAGTCACTGCGACGCGAGGTCACCGAGCTGACCTCGCAGCGCGACGCGCTGGGTGGTGACGGCGCCAGTCGGGAGCGAGAGCGCGAGTACCTCCTGTTCCAACTGCGCGAGCTTCGCGCGGCCGCCATCGAGGACGCCACGGAACTCGAACGCACGCTCGAGGAGCTCCGGCGCCTGAGCCGACTGGCGGACGCCCAGGAGGTCCTCCTCGATGTGATCGACGAACTCGACGGCGACCGAGATGACGCGATCCTCTCGCAGTGGGCGAGGGCGAACCAGCGACTGCCGCGCGACACGGGCCTCGACGACCTACGCGACGCCCTCACCGAACTGCTCGATCAGGCCCGCGCGAACGTCCACGAGCTCCACGCGCGCGCGCGTCCCGACCTCTTCGATCCCGCCCGCATCGCCGACCTCGAGTCGCGCGCGAGCACCCTGCAGACGATCGCGCGCAAGTATGGGGGGTCGCTCGAGGCGGCCATCACCGAGCGTGAGGACATCGAACGCCGCCTCGAGGAACTGGCCAACGCCCAGGACCGCCTCGGCGACCTCGACGCGCGCCTCGAGGAGCTGGTCCGCCGCGAGCACGAACTCTCGGCCACGGCCCGGCGCGAGAGGGAGTCGGCCTGCGAGTTCCTGACCCGCCGGGTGAACGCGCAGTTGCCGCGGGTGGCGCTCGCCAGCGCGGTCCTGCGCTTCGAGGTCCACGGCGAGGACGGCGCCGACGCGCGCCTCCTCTTCACGCCGAACCCCGGTTGGCCCGAGGGACCATTGCAGGCCCTGGCCAGTGGCGGCGAGCTCAGTCGGGTATTGCTGGCCCTCTCCCTCGAGACCGCGCACGAGGACGTCGTGGCGGTCTTCGACGAGGTCGACGCGGGCGTCGGTGGGCAGGTGGCCCAGCAGATCGGCGAATGTCTGCGCGAGGTCGGAGAGCGCCAGCAGGTCATCGCCGTCACCCACCTCGCGTCGGTCGCGGCCAAGGCGGCCCATCACTTCGTCATCGAGAAGACGGTCGCGGACGGGATCACCACCACCCGGGTGCGGCGCGTCACCGGCGAGGAACGAGTCCGCGAGATCGCGCGGATGTTGGCCGGCGACGTCAACTCCGAGGAGGCGGGCGCCCTGGCGCGCCGATTGCTCGAATCGGCCGCGTAGTTCGTCGTCGCGGCGGCCCCGGGCGCTAGGATGTAGTTCCGTGAAGGAACTCGATACGGAATGACGAAATACGTATTCGTCACCGGTGGAGTCTCCAGCTCCCTCGGCAAGGGCCTGACGGCCTCCTCGCTCGGACGCTTGCTCAAATCGCGCGGACTCAAGGTCACGATGTGCAAGTTGGACCCGTATCTCAACGTCGACCCGGGCACCATGAACCCGGGCGAGCACGGTGAGGTCTTCGTCACCGACGATGGGGGAGAGACCGACCTCGACCTCGGACATTACGAGAGGTTCATCGACGAGTCGTTGTCGCGGATGTCCAACACGACGACAGGCTCGATCTACTCCAAGGTCATCGCCAAGGAGCGACGCGGCGACTACCTCGGCAAGACCGTGCAGGTCATCCCGCACATCACCGACGAGATCAAGGACCGGTTGCGTCGCCTGAGCACCCTGGGCGCGGACGTGGCCATCGTCGAGATCGGTGGCACGGTGGGCGACATGGAGATCATCCCCTTCGTCGAGGCGATCCGTCAGTTCCGCCGCGACGCGGGGCGCGGCAACGTCTGCTACGTCCATCTCACGCTGGTTCCCTACCTCGCGCCGTCGGGGGAGCAGAAGACCAAGCCCACCCAGCACTCGGTGACCGAGTTGCGCTCCCACGGCATCCAACCCGACGTCATCGTCTGTCGCAGTGACCAGCCCATCTCCGACGGTCTCAAGCGCAAGATCTCGCTGCTCTGCGACGTCCCCAACAACGCCGTGATCTCGGCGGTGGACGCACCGAGCATCTACGACATCCCGCTCAACATGCACCACGAGGGACTCGACCGCATCGTGTGCGACATCTTGAACCTCGACGTCGAGGAGCACCCGATCGACCTCTCACCGTGGGAGGAGGTGGTGCGTCACGTGCACCACACCACCTCGACGCTGCGCGTGGGCATCGTCGGCAAGTACGTCACGATGCCCGACGCGTACCTGTCGGTCGCCGAGGCCATCCGCCACGCCGGCTTCGCCATCGGCGCGGCCACGACGATCGAGTGGCTGGAGGCCGAGCGCGTGCCCTCCGAGATCGACGCGCAACGACTGCGCCGACTCGACGCCATCATCATCCCGGGCGGTTTCGGCGAGCGCGGCATCGAGGGAATGATCGCGACGGCGCGCATCGCGCGAGAGAACCAGATACCGCTCCTCGGGATCTGCCTCGGAATGCAGGTGATGGTCATCGAATTCGCCCGCCACGTCCTCGGGCTCGCCGACGCCCACTCCACCGAGTTCTCCCTCACCACCACGTCGCCCGTGATCGCCCTGATGGAGGAGCAGATGGACGTGACCGACCTCGGCGGCACCATGCGACTGGGCGCGTGTCCGGCCATGCTGAGCGAGGGCTCGCAGGTGGCGCAACTCTACGGCGCCACCGTCGTCTCGGAACGTCACCGTCACCGCTACGAGTTCAACTCGCGTTTCGTCGAGACCTACGAGGCTAACGGTATGCGGTGTTCAGGGACCTCGCCCGACGGGCGCCTGGTGGAATTCGTGGAGACGCCCTCGCACCCCTACTTCGTGGGGACCCAGGCGCATCCGGAGTTCAAGTCGCGCCCCGATCGTCCGCACCCCCTGTTCCGCGGGCTCATCGACGCCGCCAGCGTCCGCGCCGAGGGCCGTGAACCCCACATCCTCGACCCGAACACCGTCGACGTCACCCTGTGAGCGACGACTTCGAGATCGTCGCTCGCGAGAACCTCCTCACCTCCTACGTCTTTCGCGTGGAGCGGCGAACCGTCGCCCACGGCGGTGAGCGCTACACCCGCGACATCGCGGTGCACGGCGGCGCCGTCGCCATGGTCTGCGTCAACGAACGCGACGAGGTCGGACTGATCCGTCAGTACCGAGCGACCGTCGACCAGGTCCTCTGGGAGATCCCGGCGGGCACGATCGACGCGCATGACGCTGACCCGCTCGCGACCGCCCAACGCGAGTTGCTCGAGGAGATGGGCGTGCGCGCCGCGCAGTGGCGCCCGATCGCCCAGGTCTACGTCTCACCCGGCTGGACCGACCAGGTCATGCACATCTTCGAGGCCCGCGGTCTCGAGGTCGAGGAGCGCTCACCCGAAGGGCCCGAGGAGAGCGCCGCCGAGGTGGTGTGGTTGGGTCGTGAGCAGGTACGAGATCTCCTCGACGGTGGCGACGTCAACGACGCCACGCTCACCATCGGACTTCGCCACTACCTCGAGGGCGATGGCCAGCCCTGAGCAACTACTCGGTGAGTACGTGCAGTGGCTCACCGTCGAGAAGGGACGCTCTCGAGCGACGATCGAGGCCTACGAGCGCGACGTCCACGCGTTCCTCGCCTGGTGGGGCGAACGCCCCCTGAACGCCGTGACCAGCGCCGACCTCGAGGCGTACCTTAACGTCGCGCGCGACGTGCGCGCGGCCAGCT
>JAGXBH010000049.1 GCA_018971185.1 Acidobacteriota bacterium | reverse complement strand
CGATGAGACCCAGGACCGCCGGGACCAGCGTCACGCCGCCCAGGGCGGCGGTGGCGACGCCGAAGACCGCCGCCAGTCCCAGGAGTCCGATGAACGTGACCCCCGAGGCGTAGAGTCCGATCATCGCGAGCGACACGGTCGCGGCGGCGACCACGATGGCCCGGCCGCTGCTCGCCGTCGTGAGGCCGGCCGCGCGCGCCGGGGCCACGCCCTCTCTCACGTACTGTCGGAACCGCGTCGTGAAGAACACCGCGTAGTCGATGCCCACCCCGATACCGATCATCGCGGCCAGTTTGGGGGCCGACGCGCCGAAGGCCAACGTCGATCCGACGATGTCGAGCAGACTGATCCCCGCCACGATGCTCACCAGGGCGATTCCCAGCGGCACGACGGCGCCCAGCAGGCTGCCGAAGACGCCGAGCAGGACGATCAGGGCGACCGCGAAGCCGATCATCTCCGAGGTGCGGTCGTTGAGCGTCGGGGTGGTCACCTGGTCGAGGGCGCCGCCGTAGGAGACGCGCACGCCGGTGGCGCGCACCGGGGCGAACGCCTGGTCGAGCTGCGCGCGCAGCGAGCGTGGCAACTCGCGCGACCCCACCGTAAATCCCACGCTGCTATAGGCGATCCGACCGTCCGCCGAGACCGTGTGGTTGCTAAAGGGGTCGCTGACCGAGGCGACGTCGGTGGCGCCGTGCACGGTGGAGAGCGCTCGTGAGATGTCCGACTCGTACGTCGACACGGGCGCGCTGGAGGCGAAGACGAGGAGCCCGACGCTCGCCGGCGTGCGCGCCCCGTCGTGGAGCAGGACGTCCTGGCCGGTGGCCGCTTGGGTCCCCGCGAGCGAGACGTTGTCGACGAAGGTGGTGTGCATCGTCCCCGACACGAGCGCCACCACGACGAGGGTGAGCAACCAGGAACCGATGACCCACCACGGACGTCGTGCGCACCACTCCCCCCATCGCTCAAGCCCACGCGGACTCGCACTCGTGGTCGCGCCCAGGTCTCTCAGTGGCGTCGTCATGAGTGCTTCCTGGGACGTCTCATATTTTTCTAACTGTAATTATGAATTTTACAGAATGTCAACTTCAGTAGAATCGTACGCATGCCACCCTCGAGGGACGCAACCGGCAAGCGACAGTATCTGTCCGCGCAGTCGCGGCGTGAGTCGATTCTTCGCGTCGCTGACGAGGTACTCGCCAAGGAGGGGGTCGCGCACCTCAGCATCGTGGAAGTGGCCAACCGCGCCGGTATCTCGCGTCAGCTCGTCTACCAGCACTTCTCGGACCTCAACACGCTGCTCATCGACGTGATCAAGATGCGCCTCGAGGAACTCCAGCTGTCCCTCGACTCCCCCGACGGCAGGCGCCGACTCGAGGTGCGTGAGTTGGTGGAACTCCAACTTCGTCGTCTGGTGAACCTGAACGAGCGCGACCGTCAGCTCATGCGCAACGTCTTCGGCGACATCACGTTGCTCCCGAAGGACGTCTGGCCCACGATCGCGGTCATCCGTCAGGCCATCGTGATGCGCTGGTCGAACCTGATCGACCCGCAGACCGAGCCGAACTCGTTGGGCTTCGCCAAGGTCGGCCTGATTCTGCACGCCATCATGGGGGCGTGGGACATGATGATCGACGGTAGCCTGAGCGAGGACGAGGCCGTCAACCTCCTGCTCAAGGTGACCGAGAGTCTCTTCGTCCTGCCCTGGTAGGTGCTGGTCAGCGGTTGATTCGCGCGCTCACCACGACAGCGCGTAGGGCGTGACCGGCGCGCCCAGGCGGGAGTCTCCCGCGAGGTACGCGTCCACCGCCGCGGCCGCCGAGCGCCCTTCGGCGATCGCCCAGACGATGAGGCTCTGACCGCGCACGGCGTCGCCGCAGGCGAAGACCGGGGTCTCGCCCGTCAGCGCCATCCGCCAGTCCTCGTCGACCGCGATCGTGTCGCGCGAGGTGACCAGGGCGGGGGCGTCGATGCCCAGCGCGGTGAGCTCGGGGCCCACGAAGCCCGCCGCGATCAGCACGAGGTCGGCGCGCGCGGCGTTCACTTCGCCGGAGTGGTTGTCGCGCAGCACGATCTCGCGCACCTCGGACTCCCCGTGGAACTCCAGGGTCTCGGTCGCGAAGCGTCGTTCGCCGCCCTCCTCGTGGGCCGAGGTGACCTTGAAGAGGCGCGCCATGGTGGGCCAGGGTTGGTCGTGGGGGCGCTCGTGGGGAGGCTCCTCCATGATCTCGATCTGGGTGACCGACGCGGCTCCTTGACGGTGCGCCGTTCCCAGGCAGTCGGCCCCGGTGTCGCCGCCGCCCAGGATGATCACGTGCTTGCCCGACGCGTCGATGGTCGAGGTTCGCTCGTCGGCCACGGCGCGGTTGGCCGCCTCGAGGAAGGTCATCGCCGGGTAGACGCCCGTCAGGTCGGCGCCGGGAAGCGGGATGAGCCGCGGGCGCGTCGACCCGATCGCCAGGACGACGGCGTCGAATCGCTCGCGCAGTTGCGCCAGGGAGGTGGCGTCCTCGCCGATGGGCGTCGAGGGGTGAAAGACGACACCGGCGGCCGACATCGCGGCGAGGCGCCGGTCGAGGACCGCCTTCTCGAGCTTGAACTCCGGGATGCCGTAGCGCAGGAGACCGCCGATGGCGTCGGCGCGTTCGAAGACCTCGACGTCGTGGCCCGCCGCGCGCAGCTGCGCCGCGGCGGCCAGTCCCGCCGGTCCCGAGCCCACCACCGCGACGCGTCGACCACTCGAGGTCTCGCTGGTGCGTTGCACGTCGAGCCCCCGCGCGTAGGCGTGCTCGATCACCTCGTACTCGAGGCGCTCGATCGTGACCGGATCCGACGAGATCCCCAGGACGCAGGCCGACTCGCACGGCGCGGGGCACAGGCGCCCCGTGAACTCGGGGAAGTTGTTGGTGTCGAGGAGTTGCTCGGCGGCCTCGTCCCATCGACCCCGGTAGACGAGGTCGTTGAAGACCGGGATGCGGTTGCCCAGGGGGCAGCCCTGCATGCAAAAGGGGATGCCGCAGTCCATGCAGCGTGCGCCCTGGGCCTGGACGGCGTCATCACTCTGCGCCTGGTAGACCTCGCGCCAGTCGCGCAGGCGCACGGGCACCGGACGCGGGGTCGGCCCGCGCCGCTCGATCTCGAGGAATCCCGTGGGCTTACCCATTTCGCATCTCGTCTCGCACTCGTTGATACTCCGACGTCTCGATGCGCACGAAGTTCATTCGCTCGCGTCGCCACTCCTCGAGGATGTCCTTCGCCACGCGAGAACGCGTCTGCGCGGCGAAGCGTTCGAGCAGCGGGTGCAGGAGGTCCTCGTCGGGACCCTCGAGCGGGTCGATCTCGTAGACGCCCGCCGCGAGGTGGTCGTGGACGCGGTTGTCGGGGTCGTAGAGGTAGAGCGTCCCCCCCGACATGCCCGCCGCCAGGTTGCGCCCCACGGCGCCCAGGATCACCACGACGCCACCGGTCATGTACTCGCAGGCGTGGTCGCCCGTGCCTTCGACCACGATGGTGGCCCCGGAGTTGCGCACGGCGCAACGCTCCCCCACGACGCCGCTGATGAAGATCTCGCCACTGGTGGCACCGTAGCCGATGACGTTGCCGGCGATGATGTTGGTGGCACTGTCGAAGGTGGCGCTCGGCGGCGGGGACACGATGATCCGCCCCCCCGAGAGACCCTTGCCCACGTAGTCGTTGGCGTCGCCGCTCAGGCGCAACGTGACTCCCGCGGGGACGAAGGCGCCCAGGCTCTGCCCCGAGGAACCCTCGAGGTCGATCGTCACGTGGTCGTCGCCCAGGGTGCGCGCGCCCAGGGTACGGGTGATCGCGCTGCCGGTGAGGGTGCCCACGGCGCGGTTGACGTTGCGGATCGGCAACGACACGCTCACCGGCACCCCGGAGGTGGCGGCCTGGAGCGCGGCGTCCATGAAGCGCCAGTCGAGGGCCTCGTCGAGGCCGTGCTCCTGCTTGACGCTCTGACGGCGCTGTTCGGCGTCGGTGGCGACGAGCAGCGCGCGCAGGTCCAGCGTGTTGGCGTCGTCGGCGAGCGAGGTCACTTCGAGGCGCGACACGTCGCCGACCAACTCGTCGAGCGTGCGTACGCCCAGCAGCGCCAGGTACTCGCGCACCTCCTCGGCGATGAACTCGAAGAAGTTCTCCACGAACTCCGGGCGGCCGGTGAAGCGCTCGCGCAACACGGGGTTCTGCGTCGCGATGCCCACCGGGCAGGTGTCCAGGTGGCACACGCGCATCATCACGCAGCCCGAGACGACCAGGGGTGCGGTGGCGAAGCCGAATTCTTCGGCACCCAGCATGGCGGCGATGATGACGTCGCGACCGGTCTTGAGTTGGCCGTCGACCTGCACGACCACGCGAGAGCGCAATCCGTTGGCGGCCAGGGTCTGGTGCGCCTCGGCCAGGCCGAGTTCCCAGGGCGTGCCCGCGTGCTTGAGCGACGTGAGGGGCGCGGCGCCGGTGCCGCCGTCGTGTCCCGAGATCAAGATGACGTCGGCGTGCGCCTTGGCCACGCCCGCGGCGATGGTCCCGACGCCCTGCTCGGCGACGAGCTTGACGTGGATGCGGGCTTGGTCGTTGGCGTTCTTGAGGTCGTAGATCAGCTGGGCGAGGTCCTCGATCGAATAGATGTCGTGGTGCGGGGGCGGCGAGATGAGGCCCACGCCCGGCGTCGAGTGCCGGGTCGCGGCGATCCAGGGATACACCTTGGACCCCGGGAGCTGGCCGCCCTCACCGGGCTTGGCCCCTTGGGCCATCTTGATCTGCAGGTCGTCGGCGTTGACCAGGTAGCGACTCGTCACGCCGAAGCGCCCCGAGGCCACCTGCTTGATCGCCGAGCGCCGGTTCTCGCGGGGGTCCTCGACGACGAAGCGGTCCTCGTCCTCGCCCCCCTCGCCGGTGTTGGACTTGCCCCCGATGCGGTTCATCGCGATGGCCAGGGTGGTGTGGGCCTCCTCGGAGATCGACCCGTAGGACATGGCGCCCGTCGAGAACCGACGCAGGATCGACGCGGTGCTCTCGACGTCATCGAGGGGAAGCGGCGTGGCCGCCGGACGTAGGCGCAGGAGGCTGCGCAGGGTCACTGCGGCGTCGGCCTGCTCGTTGACCAGCGTGGTGTACTCCTTGAAGATGTCGTAGCGCTTCTCGCGTGTCGCGTGCTGGAGCTTCTGCACGGTGCGGGGATTGAAGAGGTGCACCTCGCCGTCACGGCGCCACTGGTACTCGCCACGGTTGCCCAGGGCGACGCGCTCGCCGGGACTCGGGTGGTACGCGAGGGCGTGCAGGGTGAGCGTCGAGCGCGCGATGTGCTCGAAGGTGATGCCACCCACCCGCGAGGTGAAGCCCGGGAAGTAGCGATCGAGCACCTCGGCGTCGATCCCGACGGCCTCGAAGAGCTGGCTGCCCACGTAGCTCGCCACCGTCGACACGCCCATCTTCGACATGACCTTGACGACGCCCTTGGTGAGGGCCTTGGCGTAGCGATAGCGCGCCTCCGCGGCGCTCTCACTGGTGATCTCACCGGTCGCGACCAGGGCGTCGATGCTCTCGTAGGCCAGGTACGGGCAGACCGCGGAGGCGCCGAAGCCCAGCAGCAGCGCCACGTGATGCACCTCGCGGACGTCACCCGCCTCGAGCACCAGGGCCGCGCTGGTGCGCAGGTGCTCGGCCACGAGTCGCCGGTGCACCGCGGCGGTCAGGAGCAGGCTCGAGATGGGCGCCAGTTCGCGCGACGTGTTGCGGTCCGAGAGGATCACGATGTTGGCCCCGTCGCGGACCAGGGCCACCGCCTCGTCGCACGCGCGGTCGATGGCCGCCACCAGGCGCTCGGCGTCGCTCCCCTCGCCGTGCGCCTCGAAGAGCCCGTCCACCACGGCGCAGCGGAAGTCCCACTCGGCCTGGGCCTCGTGGATGTAGCGGATCTTGGCCAGTTCGTCGACGCTCAGTATCGGTGAGGCCAGCACGATCTGGTGGCAGTGGCGCGCGCTGTCACTCAGCAGGTTCTCCTCGCCCCCCATGGTCACGCGCGTCGACGTGACGAGTTCCTCGCGGATCGCGTCGAGGGGCGGGTTGGTGACTTGGGCGAAGAGCTCGCTGAAGAAGTCGAAGAGCGGACGCGGCTGGTGCGAGAGGACCGGCAGGGCGGCGTCGGAACCCATGGAACCGATGGGCTCCTCGCCGACCTGGGCCATATGGCGCACGATCAGGCGCAGGTCCTCTTCGGAGTAGCCGAAGAGCCGCTGGTGCAGCACCACCGAGGCGTGGCTCGGGGTGAGCATCGCGCGCGGCTCGAGCTCGTCGAGCGAGACCTGCTCGCGCGAGAGCCACTCGCCGTAGGGCGCCTGGGCGGCGAGGGTGGACTTGAGCTCGTCGTCGTCGATGATGCGCCCCTGCTCGACGTCGACCAAGAAGACGCGCCCGGGCTGGAGGCGACCCTTGCGCTCGATGTTGGCCGGGTCGATGTCGAGAACCCCCACCTCGGAGGCGAAGATGACGCGGTGGTCCTTGGTGACCCAGTACCGGGCGGGCCGCAGCCCGTTGCGGTCCAGGACCGCACCGACGACCCGGCCGTCGCAGAAGGTGACCGAGGCCGGTCCGTCCCAGGGTTCCATGAGGGCCGCGTGATAGCGGTAGAAGTCGCGGCGCGCGGGGTCCATCGCGGTCGATCGCTCCCACGCCTCGGGGATCATCATCAAGATGGCGTGGGGCAGGGAACGGCCCGATTGCACCAGGAGCTCGACCACCTCGTCGAAACTCGCCGAGTCGCTCATGTTCGGGGTGACGATCGGCGTGAGCTGCGACACCGGGAGCGCGAGATGCTCGCTCGACAGGGTGCTCTCGCGCGCGGTCATCCAGTTGCGGTTGCCGCGCACCGTGTTGATCTCACCGTTGTGGGCGATGTAGCGAAAGGGCTGGGCGAGGTCCCAACGCGGCAGCACGTTGGTGGAGAAGCGACTGTGGACCACGGCGATGGCCGAGGCGAGCCGGCGGTCGCCCAGGTCCGCGAAGTAGCGCCGTAGCTGGGGCGCCGAGAGCATGCCCTTGTAGATCAGGACGTGCGGGGAGCACGACGCCGCGTAGACGTCGAGTTCGTGTTCGACCGTCTTGCGAGCGGCGTACATCGCGCTCTCGAGGTGCGGCGCCCCGCGCGAGGCCACCAGCTGGTGCACGAAGCGGGGCTCCGAGGCGGCCGAGGTCGGACCGAGCAGGCTCGAGTCCACCGGCACCTCGCGCCAGGCCAGGGTCGTGAGGCCCACGTCCTCGAAGCGGCGCGTGATCGTCGTCGTGACGTCCTGGTCGGCGCCGGGCGGGATCATCCACGCGGCGATCCCGTACTCCCCCGGCGCGGGCACGACGTCGCCGAACACCTCGCGGATGAAGGCGTCGGGCATCTGCACCAAGATGCCCGCACCGTCGCCGGAGTCGACGTCCGCGCCGGTGGCACCGCGGTGCTCGAGGTTCTCCAGGATGGTCAGCGCGTCGCTGACCGTCTCGTGCGACGCGACCGCCGTGAGGTCGGCGATCATGCCGACGCCGCACGCGTCGTGCTCGAAAGCGGGGTCGTAGAGAGAGGGGTTCTTGGTCATGGCGTCACCTTCCGGGGCAACGCTGACCCGCGACCACTATAGCCAAGACCGTGGCGTCGATGCCCGCCGTACAGTGGGACGATGGCGACGACGACGAAATCCACCCTCGTGGTGGGGGCGGGGATCATCGGACTGACCTGCGCGTGGCGACTGGCGCGCCACGGCTTCGAGGTCACGGTGTTCGACCCCGCGCCGGGTCGTGGGGCGACCTGGGCCGCGGCCGGGATGATCGCCCCCCACGCGGAGGTGGCCCCCGGCGAGCGTGAGAACTTCGAGCTGCAGCGGGGGGCTCTCACGGCCTGGCAACTACTCGCGGGCGACCTCGAGCGCCTGGTGGGCGCGCGCATCGACATCCACGTGACCGGCACCCTGCTCACCGCGTGGGACGCGAGTGATCGTCGCCTGCTCGAGCAATACCTCAAGGTGGCCAACGACTACGGCGTCTCCTCGGCGGTGGTGCGCCGCGAGAGCCACCCCGAGGTGTTCGTCGCCTTGAGCGATCGGATCACGTCGGGACTGCTGCTCGAGGGCGACGGCTGGCTCGACCCGGATCAGGCGGTGCGGGTGCTCGACGAGGGTCTGCGCTCGCTCGGGGTGCGGATCGTGCGCGAGAGCGTCCACGAGATCGAGGGGGACGCGTCCGGGGTGGTCGTGCATCACGACTCCGGTGCGACGCGCGCTCACGCGGGGATCGTGGCGACGGGGGCATTCGGGCTGCCGCGCGGGGCGACGCCCAGTGGCGAGCACGCGGTGCGCCCGGTGCGCGGGATGACCGTGCGCGTCGAGGGGATCGATCGCTCCCAGTCCCCCACCCTGCGCTGCCTGGTGCGGGGGCGGCCCTTCTACGTGGTCTCGCGACCGGGCGGCTACTGCGTGCTGGGCGCCTCGAGCGAGGAGCGTACGGGCACGTTGGTCGAGGTGGGAGAACTCCAGCGGCTGTTGCGCGACGCCCTCGACGTGGTGCCCGCGCTCGAGTCGGCGTCGCTCGTCGAGACGCGCGTCGGCCTACGGCCCGCCTCCCACGACCTCGCGCCGTTCCTCGAGGAGTGGACGGCGATGCGCTGGGCGTGGTCGTCGGGCCACTATCGCCACGGGGTCACCCTCGCCCCGCTCTGGGCCGAGCGCGCCCTCGACTTCGTGCGAGGGGTCTCCGCGTGAGGGTGAACGGCGTCGTGCGCGAGTTCGCCGCTGCGACCAGCGTGTCGGAGTTGTTGGCGGCCCTGGGCATCGACCCGAGGGGTATCGCGGTGGCGATCAATGGTGAGGTCGCGCCGCGTTCGCGCTGGGCGCAGACCTATATCGCAACCGATGACGCCGTCGAGATCGTGAGTGCCGTCGCGGGTGGCTAGTGCCAGAGGGCGCATCGAGGTGCAAAGGTGGAACGGCTAACATTGATACTTCGCGGGCTGTGGCTTAGTTTGGTCTAGAGCGCTCGGCTGGGGGCCGAGAGATCGGGAGTTCAAATCTCCCCAGCCCGACCACACGCGATTCCTGGCGTCGACGAACTCGCGGCGCAGAGAGGGTGCCGACTGGCACCGCGTGGGGGCGTCGCTGCGATCACGGGTTCGCGTCGATGGTCGGCGATCGGTACGACACGCCGTAGCCGGTGTAGCTGGCCCAGATCGCGAGGTGCGCCTGTGGCGGACGCGCCACGTGGAACACGCACTCGCCGAAGGGACTGGGTAGACACACGTACTGGGCGCCCCCCACGTGCAGGGTGAGCGGGCTCTGGGGGTAGATGCCCTCGGAGTTCGCGATGACGCCGGTGACCTGGACCTCGAGCGTGGTGGTCGTGCTCGGCGCCAGATACGCCTCGAGCGACCACTGCGACACCGGGATCACCCACTCGGGGTCGCTCGGGGCGGAGTAGCCGAATCGATTGTGGACCCGGGTGCTGACGTAGTACACCTGATGATTCGAGAGACCGCGCACGATGCAGTTGGGCTGGTAGTAGACCGGCGCGTGGCAGGTCCACGAATGGTGCGCGTCGCTCACCGTGACCAGGTAGCCGTCGACGGGCGCACCCCCCTGGTTCGCCGGCGGGTGCTGGTACGTCCACACCTGGCCGCTCGCGACGTTGCCCGACACGTCACGCGGCGGCGTGGCCACCGTCGCTCCGCAGTAGCCGCTCACGCTCAGGGTCGCGATTCTCCCCGCGGTGTCCACGGCCACGAATCGGCCGGATCCGTAGGTCACGGCGGTCCAGTCCGCCTGGGTGTCGGTGGGCACCGGGGTCGCGACCCACGAGGCGCCCCGGGTCGAGGTGAGTACGTTGTTGACGCGGCCCGTCGCCTGGCCGGTGGCGACGACCGTGTTGCAGCCGAAGGCCGCCGCGTTCATCTGCTGGGCCCGAGTGGATTGGATCTGCCAGACGTAGCCGAGGGTGGAGGTGGCCACCAGGCCGCGGGGGCTGAAGGTGCTGAAGACGCCGTTGCCGTAGGTCACCGCGAACCAGGGGGTGCCGGCGCTGGAGATGGTGTAGAAGCTCCAGTGTTGCCCGTCGAGTGAGATGAGGGCGTCGCCGTCGGCCGAGTCCACGGCGACGAATCGTCCGTCGCCGTAGGTGACCGAGTTCAACAGGAACTGCGAGCGAGTCCACGTGATCGTCCAGTGCAGCCCGTCGAGCGAGGTGGCGAACTGTCCGAGGGCGCTCACGGCGACGAAGCGTCCGTCGCCGTAGGTGAGGCCGGTCCACTCCCCGAGCGGCCCCGCGAGGGCGGACCAGTGCACGCCGTCGCGAGACGTCATCTCGCTCGCGCGCGCGTCGACGACGGACAACGCGACGAAACGACCCGCGCCGTAGGCCACGGACTGCCACCCACCGGCGGGAGCGTCGTGGGCGCTCCAACTGACGCCGTTGGTCGAGGTGGCGACCTTGTCACCGTGGCCCACCACGACGAAACGACCTTGGGCGTAGGTCGCCGCGTACCAGCTGACGCCCGAGGGCGGCTGGCCCGTGACGCGCCACTGACCGCTTCGCGTGAGCGCCCCCGCGTTCGCTGTCAGAACGAGGGTCGACGCGAACACCATCGCGGCGACGAGGGTGGTGACGATCAGACGAATGGTGGAGTGTGCTCGCACGGTGGTCCTTGTCTCGCAACCCACTGTGCCCGCGGCGCCACACAGGGTGCCCTACGCGCCATCAACAGTCCATCAATTCGCCTCGATGAGACCGCCGTGGCGGCGTCGCGTGGGTGGCGACTGGCTACCATGACCGACGGGGCCGCCTCGCGCCTCGTCCCTCGACCGCGAGTCCGAGGGCGAGGTGTGGGGACGCGGCCGCGTCGCTCCAGTGAGGGGGTCGTATGTACAGTGGTCGCACGTTGCGCGCTCGATCGGCGCGTCGTCGCGTGGGCGCTCACCTCGACCCGTTCGTCGGCCTCGCCGCTCTGGTCATCGCCCTGGCGATGACGCTGGCCCCGGCGGCGACCGTTCGCGCGAACGCCGCGGCGGGGGCGGGCGCAGCGCGCGTGGCCCACGCTGGCGCCGACCAGGTGATCGTGTCGGCCTTCTCGGAGAAGGGTGATTTCATCGCCCGGGGCGTCTCCTCGGTGTACTGGTCGCACTGGGCGAACGTCGACGCCACCACGGCGGGGATCTACCTGGCGGCCTCGGCCCCGGGCGCGACGGCGCGCGCCACGTTCGCCTTCGAGCCCGTCGCCGGACAGCTCCTCACGGTGGCGACCTACGACAACCTCCAGCGCGCGTCCGCGCGCAGCGCCGGCTTCGCGGGCATCAACGTCACGGGTCCGGGTGAACCCGCGGGGTGCGTTCGACTCACGGGCAGCTTCCGGATCTGGGACCTGGCGGCCGATGCCGCGGGCACGATCACCCGACTCGACCTGACCTACGTCGAGCACTGCGGGGCGGGGCGCCCGTCGAACTTCGGCGAGGTCCTCATCAACGACGCGCCGCACGTGGGCTCGCTCACGGCCTCGGCCGCGCACGTCACCTTCCCCGATCAGACGCCGACGCTGCCCTATCAGCTGAACAACTCGTCGTCGCAACCCCAGGGTGTCGCGTTGTGGCAGAGCGCGACCAGCGTCTCGCACTTCAGCGTGACCACGAGCGCGTCGTGCACCCGCGTCGTGCCGGCCCACGCCACGTGCACCTATCTGCTGCGACTCCTGCCCCCTCGCCCCGGCGCCTACCGCTCCACCCTCCTGGTCACCTCGTCGGGAGCGAGCATCGCCCTGCCCCTCTCGGGCACCGCGGGCGGGGCGTGAGGCCGGGTCGTCCTCGACTCACGGCACTGACCCCCGGGCGGCGAAGGGTACCGTGGCGTGCGCCGCAGCGGGTCCGCACGCTTATGATTTCCACCAAGAATCGACGGGTCGTCGCGGGACCGAGTTCGCACCTCGCGCCGACCCCTCCCCCCAGCGAAAGGCCACGATGTCACACCTGTTCACCCCCCTCACGCTGCGTCGCGTCACGTTCTCCAATCGGGCGTGGGTCAGTCCCATGTGCCAGTACTCCGCCCACGACGGGGTGGTGGGACCCTGGCACCTCGTGCACCTGGGCGGCTTCGCCACCGGCGGGGCCGGACTGGTCATGGCCGAGGCCACGGCGGTCAACCCCGAGGGGCGCATCTCGATCGCCTGCCCCGGGCTCTGGAACGACGAGCAGGTCGTCGCGTGGCGCCGCGTCACCGACTTCATCCACGCCCAGGGCACCGTGACGGGCATCCAGCTCGCCCACGCCGGACGCAAGGCCTCGACGATGCGGCCCTGGGACGACCACCCCTTCGCCACCGCCGACGACGGCGGTTGGCAGACCCTGGCGCCGAGCGCCCTCGCCTTCGACGGCTACCCCGTCCCGCGCGCCCTGAGCGTCGAGGAGATCGACTCGCTGGTCGAGGACTTCGCCACCGCCGCGCGACGCGCCCTCGACGCGGGATTCGACCTGGTCGAGGTCCACGCCGCCCACGGGTATCTCCTGCACCAGTTCCTCTCACCGCTGTCGAACGACCGCCGCGACGACTACGGCGGTTCCCTCGAGAACCGGGCGCGCTTCTTGGTGCGCGTGGTCCAGGCGGTGCGCGCGGCCGTCGACGAGGCCGTCCCGGTGTTCGTGCGGATCTCGGCCAGTGACTACTCCCCCGGCGGGTGGGACATCGACGAGTCGGTCGAGCTCGCGGTGATGCTGCGTGACGCCGGCGTCGACCTGATCGACGTCTCCTCGGGTGGGAACATCGCCAGTGCCACCATCCCCCTGGGGCCGGGTTACCAGGTCCCCTTCGCG
>JAGXBH010000048.1 GCA_018971185.1 Acidobacteriota bacterium | reverse complement strand
CTGGACCACTTAGGCTGGAACCAGTGATCGAGACCACGTCCTCACCTCGGCGCCCGTCGCCACGACCGCCACTCACCACCACCACGAGCATCATGCCGGCCGCCGCGGTCCTCATCCTGGCGGTATCGGTGCTGCTGATCTTCATGATCATCAACGTGGTCACCAGCCAGGGCGTCGCGACCACGACCACCATCCCCGTGGTGGTCGGGGGCTTGGGGGTGGACACCTCGAGCTCCGTCCTGGCCAACTGCACGACGCCAGGGACGCCCCCGTCCAACATCACTCCCGGGATGCTCGTCCCCGTGGGCACTCACGCCCGCGGACCGTTCCGACTCCCCAACTCGGGAGCGGGCGACTTCGACTGCCTGCGGCCGCTCGTCACCTCGTCGAACGCGTCGTCACTCTTGAGTTTCTACCGCAGTCAACTCGAGGCGCGGGGCTGGTCGCTCTTCTCCAGCGGTGCATCGAACGGCGCCCCGCAGTATCTCTTCCAGAAGGCGGGTAGCGACACCTTCTATTGGGTCATCGGCATCACCGTCTCGCCGTCAGCCTCGACGAGCACCGCGACGGCGTGGACCTTTCGCATCTACCAGAACTCCGAGGCGATCTAGGCCGAGCGCCGCGTCGTGGACGCGTGCGCACCAGTGCCGCGAGATCGCAGCGGACCGTGACCTCGTAGTTCGCGTCCTAAGAAGCAGGTCACTCCACCGCGACGACGGCGAGGTCGCGCGCGGGCTGGTCCACCGGGGCGCACACGCGCGACCACAGCAGGAAGTTGAGGGGGTAGATCAGATACCCCACGCGCGTCGCCGAGGCCATGAAGATCAGGGCGGTGGAGAGGGCCGCGAGGACGGCGAGGACCTGTGAGAGATCGAGTGGCCAGTGGCGCCGCGCGTAGCGGGTCGTGACGTACCCGCCGACCAGCAAGGTGAGCGGGGTCAGGAGGTGACCGACCGGCGCCCAGAGGTCGGTGAGGAGGTGTCCGGGCAGTGGACTCGCGGCCGGCGACGCGACGTGAGCGAGGCCCATGGGGAAGGCCACCACGTTGGACACGAAGGCGAAGGGCGACGACACCGCGAAGGGCAGGACCGTCGCACCCAGGATCGCCACCATCCACGTCGCCACGCCGCGCCAGGCACGCTCCCCGCGCCCGTCACGCGCCACCAGCAGCGCGCCGAGGGCGAACGGCCACGCGGTGAGCTTCATGGCGGCGGCGACGCCGAGGCTGATGCCCGCGAGATTGTTCGATCGTCGCTGCAGCGCGGCCACCCCCAAGAGTGAGAGCGCCAGGATGGGCATGTCGTCGCCACCGGTGGCGAGGAACAGCGCACCCGTGGGCAGGGCGATGAGGAATTGGGCGATGCGGATCTTCTGACGACGGCTCGCGCGCAGCAGCACCAGGGCCGGGGCGCTGGTCAAGAGCGTCATGACCGTCATGATCACCCGCGCGTCGGTCAGCGGTGAGGACGGGCGCGACTCCGCGTGCGGCAGTCCGAAGACGCTCATGAGCGGGAAATACGGGAAGAAGGACTCGTAGGTCGCCACGTGGGGGACCGGGTTGACCATGTGGCCGTTGCGCCAGTAGGACTGGTACGGAGTCCCGTCCTTCAACAGGTCGTTCGCCGCGCGCTCGATGACCAGGACCTCGGGCTGGGCGAAGCCGCGCGTGGGTTGCTCGGTACGCCAGTGCACCTCCATGGCCAGGGGCGCCACCACCGCGCCGATCATGACCAGGCCCACCAGCGCGACGCGCCACCGGTCCTCGTGGCGCGTGATGAACCGCGCACCGGCGAAGGCCAGCGCCGCGGCGAGGGCGTAGGGGCCCAGCGAGAGGTAACCCCAATGCCACTGGGCGTTATCGGTGGAGTAGAGCCCCGCGCCCAAGGAGAAGAGGGCGGCCAGACTATATAACAGCGCGTCGCCCGTCAGGGGATGCAACGACGACCACCACTGGCGCGCTGCGATGCGCCGAAGAGCCAGCCGCTCGTGCATGGGTGCCATTCTAGGCCCCCACGGGTGAGAATGCCGTCCTCGGGACGAACGACCCTTAAGGGTCACCTCAACCCTGGGACAGGAAGGATGCCGGGGATGATGAGCATAATGAGGATGCCAGCCTGGATTATCCGTCGAGGTCCGAACAGGGTAGAGAGCTTGCTCATCACGGGCTGGACGAAGGCGCTGGACAGGTAGAGCACGAAGATGAGGGTTGTGACCGGGCCGGGGCCGAGATGGAAGTCCACCCCGATCCCGACCAGACCGGTCGCAAGGAGTGAGCTGTTGATCGGGTTCATTGTCGACCTGAGGAGCAGCGGCGTGGTGAACCGCCAGTCGAACAGCTTGGCCGGTTCGAGGGACTTCGACGTTTCGCTCATATGTCACCAGGAGCCGCAAGCGGCTCTGGCTACTTCAGCCGAGCAGCCCGACGAGCTCGGCGGTCGTGACGACCCAGGCATGGGTCGGAAAGACCTTCTCGGTGAGAACCTGGTGAACGTCCGCCAGTGGGTCGCCGGTTCCGTCAGAGAGAACGAACACCCGAGCGTCGTGGTCGATGGCCTCGCGCAGCGTGGACAGGACGACGCCGCTGGTGCTGAATCCGCCGAGAATGACCGTGTCGATACCCAGGGGGTCAAGCTGGTCGCCAAGGTCTCCAGTGGAGAAGGCGCCGATGCGGTTCTTGCGCACGATGATCTCACCGTCCTTCGGGGCGAGCTCGGAAAGGACGGCGGTGGAGGGATCGTCCTTGTGTAGCGGTCGGTGTGCGGCCATGCCAGCCAGGGGGCCGAGCAGTTTGTTGGTCGGCTTGACCTGGGCGTACTCGTCGTCATCGAACGCGGCCCGGACGTAGGCGACGCGGACGCCATTGGCGCGAGCTGCGGCGATCGCATCCGCCAGATTTGCGATGATTGCGTCCCGGTCGGTGACGTTGCCGCTGGTGGACGGTTGCGCATCCAGGATGAGTAGCACGGTGTGCTCGGGCTCAATGGGAGGCAGTTCTTGTGCCATGAGATGTTCCCTTCGTGATGGCTGAGCGATTGCTCAGGAGGTCCGGGTTCCGGTGAGCTCGCCGGAGGCGAGAACGTGCCCCTTGACCGCGGCGGGAAGGTTCGCGCGATTCGCAATCGTCGCGAGATTTAGCTGCGCATCGAGGGCAAAGAGGTGGAAGACGTAGTGGTGTGTCCCGTGCCCGGGCAGCGGGCGCGGGCCGACATAGCCCGAGACTCCTCGATGGTTGGGGAGGAATTCGACGCCGGGCGCACCGAGATTCAACGCACCGTCTGCAAGGCCGCCGTCGCGCGGGCCGAACTGAGCGATGAGATGCAGGCCGGGGATCGTCGTGGGCACATCGAGGTCCTCGATGATGACGAGGTGGGCGGTCGTGTTCGCAGGCAGCTCGCCCCAACTCAGCGCCGGGGAGATGTTTCCGCCGATGAAGCGCCCGCAATACTTCGCGGGGATCTCGGCGCCATCGGCGAAAACCGGCGAACTGAGACTGATACGGACGTCGCTCGCGAGTTCGGGTGCCGAAGCGAGACCTGCGGATTCATCGGCGTGCTTCTTGCTGAGCATCTTGCCCAGCGGGGTGAGGAGTGCTTCTACAGGATGCATTGGGGGTCCTTGTCGGTGGGATCGGGAATCAGTGGGTCAGGAGTCGGCGATGCGCAACAGCAACGGCGTGACACGGGCAATGTCAGCTCGCTCTTCCGCGGTGAGCTCGGCCACGCGGCTGTTCAGCCAGTCGCGGCGATGGCGCTGAGAGGCTGCCATCGCAGACCGGCCCTCGGCGGTGAGGGTGAAGAGCACCTTGCGGCGATCTTGGACTCCGCGGGACTTCGTCACGTACTCAAGCTGTTCCAGCCGGCGGACCGTCTGGCCCATCGAGCCGAGCGTGACATGTGCGGCCTCGGCTAGATCGGTCAAGCTCATCCGGTCCTCCTTGCCGAGCACGATCAGCACGAACAGCGCAGCATCCGGCACCTCGCCCTCGATGCGCTCGGAACGGAACCGGCTGTACAGACGGGTCACCGCCTGTCGGAGTTCGCCGCCGACTTCATCAACGTCACTGCCCATCTCGCCTCCTAATGCTAAGTAGAACTTAGCACATAATTAGTATTACTTTGCAAATCGGATGTGAAGGTCTACCTGACTGCGCGCGTGCGGCATCCACGAGAGGCAATAGGGGACGGTTGCGGCTCATCTCACAAGCTCCTCCTCTTCAAGGTGGTCGCTGGCCGGGTCACCACACCGAACGAAAGTTGGTCAGGCCCTCAGGCCTGTGGTCCTAGCCGACCGGGAACTCCCCCGTCACGGCCCGACGCAGGGGCGAGAGCGTCGACACGGGGAGACGTTGGCTGAGGAAGCGCGTGATGATGCGCACGCAGTCCTCGGTGTGCTCCTTCAGAACCGCGTGCGACGCCCCCGGGACGATGGCCAACTGGGCGTCGGGCAGGGCCTCGAAGAGACTCGTGGTGTGCGTCAGCGTCGCGACGTCGTCGTCGCCGGCCAGGACGAGCACGGGCACGGGAATCTCGGCCAGGTCGGCCTGGGTCATGGTCGGTCCGCTGCGCAACATCTGATTGGTCTTGGCCAGGATCGCTCGGGCGTGGCCGATGCCGTCGGGCGAGGACTGGGCGTACTTGAGGGCCCACTCCTGGAACCCGGGCGATTCCGCCGACATCAGCTCAAAGTCCAGGAGTCCCTCGTAGTGGTAATTCGCTCCCACCACCACCATCCTCTTGACCAGGTCGGGTCGACGTCGACCCACCAGCAACGCGACGTTGCCCCCGTCACTGTGTCCCACCAGGTGCACCCGTCGCCCGAGGCTCTCGAGGAAGGCGATCGTCTCCTCGGCCATGGCCTCGTACGTGAAGGGCGCGGCGCTGTCCGCGGTGCGGCCGTGGCCGCGTCGATCGAAGGCGCCCACGGCGAAACGCTCGCCGAGTCCCGGCCCCAGGGTGCGTAACAGCGACGCGCTGGAGCTCATCGCACCGTGCAGGAGGATCAGCGCCCGTCGGCCCTTGGGGACCTTCACCCACGTCGGGTGTCCCAGTATGTCGCGCGTACTCACTTCGACCCGTCGCGATGTCCCTCGCGGTCCCCTACCCGGGGTAGAAGGGACTCACGGCGAGGTTCCCCTCGCAGGGTTGGATCGGGTAGGTGAAGGTGACGGGCACCGCTTGGTCGCCCGCGACGAAGCGCACGTCCACCTGCGACACGGTCGGGCACGCCGCGTTACCGATGGGGATGTCGGAGTAGCGCAACTCGACGCCGACCCTCTGTCCGGCCGAGATGGTGTGGGCGACCGGGGGCCCGCTCGCCGGTGCGGGGAGGTCCGTGGCGCCCGCGACGTTGAAGCCGCTGATCGGCGCCCCCTGGGCGTCCAGGAGGGTGACGAGGGGATAGCCATCGACCACGCAAGTGCCCGGTGACGTCTTGGTCAACGTCATGGTGTCGTACCCGGTGCCGGCCGCACCCTGCGATCCCACGTTGGTGCCGGTGAACTGCGAACCGCGACACGTGGTGAGCGACGCCGGCGAGGTCGTCGTGGAGGTCGGTACCGTGGTCGTCGTCGTGGCGGACGTCGTCGTGGTGGTCGCCGTGGTCGTCGTGGTCGTCGTGGTGGTCGGCGTGCGATGGTGGACGCCGTAACCGGCGACCACCACGACGATCATTAGGACGAGCGCAAGGACGAAGTTGCGCGCGGTGCGACTCACTGATCGAAGTCCTCCGGTCGCACGTTGTTGAGGAAGTCGCGCAACTCTGCGAGGAGGGCCGCCTCGGACGCCTCGGTGTCCACCGCGTCCCCCTCGTCATCGTCGCTGACCTCGAGCACCTGGCCTTCGTCGTTCATCAACTCGTCACTCACGAGCAACGGCGCGCCCACGCGCAGGGCCAGGGCCACGGCGTCACTCGGGCGCGCCGAGACCAGTATCTCCTTGCCCGCCATCAGCAGACGCAGGTTGGCGTAGAAGGTGTTGTCGACCAGGTGGGTGATCTCAGCGGCGAAGAGTCGCGCACCCAGGGCGGTGATGACGTTGCCCAGCAGGTCGTGGGACATCGGGCGCGGCGTCTCGATGTGTTGCAGGGCGTAGGCGATGGCGGTCGCCTCCGGGGCGCCGATGAAGATGGGTAGGACGCGGTCGCCGCCGACCTCCTCGAGCAGTAACAGGGGCGTGGACGATCCCACGTCGACGCGAACCGCCCGAAGCACCACTTCCACCATGGACCCAGCCTAGACCTCGCTCGTGTCGAGCGAGACGCCTTCACGGGGCCAGGAAGTCCGCCAGAACTCGTTCCAGTAGCCCCGCTCTCAGGGCCTCGACGTCGCGCGCCACCTCGGTCTTCACGGTGCGCACCTCCTCGGGCGTGCCCGCGGAACCGCGAAGGTCCGAGGTGAGGTCCTCCAGGATGCCCATCTGGCGCTCGACCACGCGCCGTAGCGCCCCGAGCAGCCGCGGGTCGGCGCCGTCACGCAGGAGTGACGCTGCCGCACGCACGACGGCGACGTCGAGTCGCTGATACGGACGCTGTGCGTCGAGGGTGTCGGGCACCACCAGGCCGAGCGCGAGGACCTTGTTGAGCATCTCGGGCTCGACGCCGCTCGCGCTCAAGAGCCCGTTCGCACTGAGCCCCTCGAGACGTGCTACGGGTTCGACGGCGGGGTCGCCGGCGGCGCCCTCATCACTCGCGTCGTCCTCGACCGTGGACACCGGCGTGGGCCTCGCGCCCGGGGGGACCACCATCGAGACCACCTTGGCCTGGGCGCTGCGCGCCGCCTGGCGCGGCAACGCGGGCACCGGGCGATCGTCCTTCAACAGACCGTGCTCGATGAGGCGCACCCGGATCACCCGCAGCGGGACGAACTCCTCGTCGGCGAGTCGGATGGCCTCGCGCAGGCACGCCACGTCCTTCTCGGAGTAGAGTCGGTAACCCTTGCGGCTGCGCGCTGGCGCCACCAGCCCCATCTCCTCGTAGTAGCGGATCTTGGAGAGCTCGAGGTTCGGGTGCTCGCGCCGCAGCAGGGCGTGCACCTGTCCGATCTTGAGTGGCGCCGCCGGGGGGTTCACGACGTGGCCTCCCAGAACACCAACTTGAACTTCCCGATCTGGACCTCGTCGGCCGAATGCATCGCGGTCTCCTCGACGCGCGCCCCGTTGACGTAGGTGCCGTTGAGTGAGTTGAGGTCGCGCAGCGTCACGCGTCCGCTCGCGGTGCGCGTGAAGATCGCGTGGTGACGCGACACCGAGACGTCGTCGAGGAGGACGTCGCTCTCCTCGTCGCGACCCGCGGTCGTGACCTCCTTCTCCAGTTCGAAGCGGCTGCCCGCGGTGTCACCGGTGATGACCACGAGCTCGTCGACGTGGGCCCCGATCGGGCCGCGCACCACGTTCGTGATGGGCGCGTCGACCGCCGCGACGATCGGCATCGCGATCGTCTCAGCGGAGGTGGCGTCGTGTTGGGGAGCTCCGCACGACCAACAGAAATTGGCGTTGGCGTTGAGAATTTCTCCGCAGCGTCGACAGTTCATTCGCATCACACTACTTACGTTTTGGCCCGGTTGCCCGGGCTAGTTGTTCGTCAGTGCGCGGTACGCGTCAGCGTCGAGGAGGCCGTCGAAATCGGTGCTGGCGACGGTCGAGATCTCGCAGAGCCAGCCGCCGCCGTAGGGGTCGGAGTTCACCAGTTCCGGCGAACTCGCGAGCGCGTCGTTGACCGCCACGACGGTCCCGGCAACGGGCGCGTAGATCTCCGACACCGACTTGGTGGACTCCACCTCACCCAACGTCGCTCCCGCGGCCACCTCAGTGCCCACCTTGGGGAGCTCCACGAAGACCACGTCGCCGAGGGCGTCCTGCGCGTAGTCGGTGATGCCCACGCGCACCACGCCGTCCGCCTGACGGGCCCACTCGTGGTCGGTGGAGTATCGAAGTTCAGAGGGAATCTGCATAGTACGAGAATCTACTTCAACCGACGTGCCGCGCGCCCGGTCGCGAGGGCGCGCGAGGCGGGCTTGACGTAGCCGAAGAAGACGATCCAGGCCAGGGTGAGGCCGCAGACCCCGTAGACCCAGGTCACGTCGCGCACGACGTGCTGCCAGTCCGCGAGGGGGGCGTGGTGCGCGTTGGTCGTCAACAAGAAGAGGGGGTAGGAGACCATCAGCATGAAGGTCGACACCTTGCCCCACCAGAGCACGTCAATGCGCGCCGCCCCGAGGGCGGCCAGCACGATGGTGATCACCGAGACGAGCACCTCGCGGGCCAGGGTGGCGCCGGCGAACCACCACGGGACCCCTCCGGCGATCGCCACCGAGACGAGGCCCACCATCACCAATATCCGGTCCGCGGTGGGGTCGAGGACCTTGCCCACCGTCGAGGTCTGGTCGAAGGTGCGCGCCAGCCAGCCGTCGATCCAGTCGGTGGCCCCGAGGAAACCCAACAGCCACGCCGCCCACGCCCGATGGTCCGTGGCGAAGAGCAGCCACAGAAAGACGGGGATGAGCGCGAGACGTACCAGGGTGACCAGATTCGCCCACGTGCGCCACCCCGCGTCGACCTCGCTCCCCATCCGCTGGAGAGTACTAGGCGACGGTGATGCTGGCGTCCAGGTACACGTCCTGGACGGCGTGCACGAGCGCGGCGCCCTCGTCGATGGGTCGCTGGAAGGCCTTGCGTCCCATGATCAGACCCTGACCGCCGGCACGCTTGTTGATCACCGCGGTGCGCACGGCGCCAGCGAGGTCGTTGTTGCCCTTGGCCTCGCCCCCCGAGTTGATCAGTCCCACGCGTCCGGCGTAGCAGTTGACCACCTGCCAGCGCGTCAGGTCTATCGGGTTGTCGGACGTGAGTTCGGAGTACACCTTGGGATTGGTCTTGGAGAACTTGAGGGCGTTGAAGCCACCGTTGTTCTCGGGCTGCTTCTGCTTGATGATGTCGGCCTCGATGGTGACACCGAGGTGGTTGGCCTGGCCGGTGAGGTCGGCCGCCACGTGGTAGTCGGCCTCGGCGGTCTTGAAGGCGTCGTTTCGCGTGTAGCACCACAGGACCGTGAAGAGTCCCAGGCGATGGGCCTCCGCGAAGGCGGCGGAGATCTCCTCGATCTGACGGATCGACCCCTCGGAGCCGAAGTAGATCGTGGCGCCCACGCCCACCGCGCCCAGGTCCGAGGCCTGCTGCACGGACGCGAACATCCGCTGGTCGTAGGTGTTGGGATAGCGGAAGAGGTCGTTGTGGTTGATCTTCACGATGAAGGGGATGCGGTGCACGTAACGTCGCGACACGATGCCCAGCGTCCCGAGCGTGGTGGCGATGGCGTTGCAGTCCGCGGCGATGGCGAGGTCGCAGAGGCGCGCGGGATCGAAGTACTCGGGGTTGGGCGAGAAGTTCGCCGCCGCGGAGTGTTCGATGCCCTGGTCGACCGGCAGGATCGATACGTAGCCCGTGCCCCCGAGTCGTCCGTGGTTGTAGAGGGTCCCGAGGTTGCGCAGCACCGTCGGCGTGCGGTCACTCTGGGTGAAGATGTCCTGGATGAAGTTGGGCCCGGGGAGGGTCAACCAATCCTTGGGAAACGCCGTGGCGTGGTGGTCGAGCAGAAGCGACGCGTCGTCGCCCAAGAGTGCGGCAATGTCCATGGTCGAAGTCTACCGGACACCGGCGCGCCCCTCCCGGTCGACGGACCACTGCGCACTCAGCCGCTCTCGATGCCGAACTGCCGCGCGACCAGTCACGCGTGATCGGTGCCGGGCCCGGGGGCGCACACCCGACGAGGGGCAACCCGTTCTCGTGTGCACTGCGGTCGTATCCGTCGATCGTGTCGCATCGGCTCGCTGGGCCCGACACGGCCACCGGCGACGGTCAGTGTCATCTCGACTGTCGTCCCCGTCGTGGGCCGGTCGCGAAGCCCGGGACCATCCTCCTTCAACGAGACCGCGCTATTTGACGAGGTAGCGCACCGTGCAGCGTTGACCGTTGGCCAAGGTGATGGTGAAGAGGTGCCACCCCGTCGCAGACCCGCGCAGCGCGGTGACCCTCACGTCCAACTGCTTGCCACGGTCGTGGATCACCACCGCGCGCGTGCGCGGGTCATTGCTCTTCACGGTGGGCTTGGCGTAGAACCCCGTGCCGATGATCGTCACGACGCTGGTGCGACCGACCAACACGACTCCTTGGACCCTCGAGGCGCTCAGGCGAACGGCCACGACCCGATCCGAGAAGGACACCGTGGTCGCGGCGGAGCTCGCAGCGAGGTACGTGGCATCCGCCGCCTTGCTCACCGTGACCGAACAGGTTCCCGCACGCGCGGCGCGCAACTGGTTCCCCGACACCACACAGCCCGCGGTGCCGGTACTCGTGACAGTGAAGGTGACGACACCCGTGCCCGATCCACCACTCGAGGTGAGGGCGAGGGTCGTGCCGACGGTGCCGGTGGTGCTGGTGAGCGTCAGGGGCGCTTGGGCGAGCAGCGCCGGCAACTCGTACGTGAAGTGGTCGCCCACGCTCGAGATCGACGTGCCCGCGCCCGGCGCCGTGACGGTGACGTCGACCGTTCCCGGCGCCGTAGCGGCGGGACTGACGGCGGTGATGGTCGTGTTCGAGACGATGGTGACCGCCGCCGCAGGGTGGGTGCCGAAGGCGACCGATGAGCCGGCGACGAAACCCGTGCCGGTGATGGTCACCGTGGTGCCGCCGACGACGGGACCACTGTTCGGGCTCACGGCGCTCACCGACGGTACGTAGGTGAAGTGGTCGCCCACGCTCGAGATCGACGTGCCCACGCCCGGCGCCGTGACCGTGACGTCGACCGTGCCCGGCGCCGTGGCGGCGGGGCTGATAGCGCTGATCGTCGTGCTCGAGACGATGGTGACGGCCGCCGCAGGGTGGGTGCCGAAGGCGACCGATGAGCCGGCGACGAACCCGGTCCCGTTGATGGTCACCGTGGTGCCGCCGACGACGGGACCACTATTCGGACTCACGTTGGTGACCGTGGGCAGGTAGGTGAAGCGGTCCGACGTACCCGTCGCCGAGGTGCCGCCACCCGCGACGCTGACCGTGACGTCGACGACCGTCGGTGTCGCGACCGCCGGGCTGACGGCCGTGATCGTCGTGGCGCTGACCACGTTCACCGACGTGGCGGGAGTGGCGCCGAAGGCGACCGTCGCCCCGGCGACGAAACCCGTGCCGGTGATGATGACGCCCGTGCCTCCGTACGTCGGGCCGAAGGCCGGACTCACGCTGGTGACCGTGGGACCGTAGGTGAAGTTGTCCGCAGTGGTCGGCGCGGAGGTCTGCGAGGTCGACGTCGTGACCGTCACGTGGACGGTGGTCGGCGACGCCACCGCCGGGCTGACGGCGGTCATCTGCGTGCTCGAGACGAAGGTGTGAGAAGTGGCCGGCACCGTGCCGAAGGTGACGGTCGAACCGCTGTCGAATCCGGTCCCGGTGATGGTCACGGTCGTGCCGCCGGCGATAGGCCCGCTACTCGGGCTGATATGGGTCACGGTGGGTACGTAGGTGAACTGGTCCGCGACCACCGGTGTCGACTGCACGCTCGCCACCGTGACCGTCACGTCGACGGTGGCCGGCGCCGCGACCGCCGGGCTGACGGCGGTGATCGTCGTGGCGTTGACCACAGTGATCGACGTCGCGGCGACCGCGCCGAATTGGACCGTCGCGGGGGATGCGAAGCCGGTCCCGGTGATGGTCACCATCGTGCCGCCGGCGATGGGGCCGCTGACGGGAGCGATGGCGGTGACCGTCGGGCCGGCCGCTGATGCGGGCGACGCCGCCAGCAGGACCGTCGCCGTCGTCAGCAGTGCGGACACCACCCCGAGGACCATCGTCGAACGAAGCGCCGAACGAACCGGGCGACGCGCGCCTCTTGCCATCAATATCGCCTTCATTCGCTACCTGCCTCCATTCGCGTCGGATTCTCCAGCGCGAGAGACAACGCCGGAGAAGAGAGTGAGCACCTCAAATCATAGGGACGCGTCTGCGTGGCGGCGTCTCAAACGAAGGGGAATGTGTCACTTCTGTGGTTTCGCCGCGACGCGACACCGGTTCACGTCGTCACGTGGCCCTCGTGGCATCAGTCGCCGAGGGACGAACCACGGGCGGTGACTCCACCTGGGCGCCACCAGGTAGCGGTTAGTCGACCTTCTTCTTCGACACCGGAGTACTGCGGCGCTTGCGGTTCTTCTTGACGGCACCGACACCCAATTCGTTGAGCCGCTCCTGGGCGTCGTAGGCCTCGGGGTCGGCCACGACGACGCGCGCGAAGAGCTCGCGCGCCGACACCTGGTCACCGGACCGGTCGAAGATGTCGGCGAGGGCGTACCAGAGCCGGACGTGGCGATAGGCCGGGTTGCGCAGCACCTTGGTCCCTCCCGCGCGCACCAGCAGATCGATGGCCTCGGCGTAGCGCCGCTGGTCCGCGAGCGCCGACGCCATGACGATGCGTGCCTCGGCCATCACGTCCGCCGACGGCTCGCTCTCGGAGATCTCCTCGAAGGTCTTCTCCACCGCACGGAATCGTCGGTTGGCCCGGTCGCAGTCCATGACGAGCGCAAGGTGCTCGGGGTCGCCGGTGAGGGTGAAGTGGGCCCGCAGATGGACCTTGGCCATGTTCCAACGCTCCGCGCGGTACGCCGCGAGGCCGGTGAGCTCGCGCACCGGCGCCACACCGGGCACGGCATCGGAGACGATGCGCCCCAGACGCAGCGCCTCTTCGTAACGCTTACGGTCGTACCCCTCGGCGGCCTTGGTCAGCGTGATCACCATCTTCTCGCGCATGTAGGCCGTGCCGATGAAGGCCCGGCGCACGTCGGCCGCCACGTCGCCGGGTAGGGCGTACTTGGCCTTCGCCTTGGTGGTCCCCTTGCTGGTCCCCTTGATGGTCCCATTGGCACTCGACGCGACCGTCGTAGTGTTCGACGTCACTCGTCGCGGACGTACCTCCTCGACCCACTGCGAGAGCGGGTCGGGGCTGCGGCCGGCACTGGGCGTCTCGGCCATGGACTGACCCGTCGACGTGATGCTCATCCCGCCCTTGCGCGCGACACCACCCCAGCCTTTCTGGCGACCGTAGGCGTCCGCACGGCGCTTCTCGATCTCCTCGGGACTCACTTCACGCGGCGCGCGACCCGTGCGGGCTTGCGGATTTCGACCCTTGCTCGGGGCCAGGGGCCGCCCCGAACTCTCGGTTCGCTTCGTGTGATCGGGCGCTACGACGCGCGAGGAGCGTGACGTCCTCGAGGGACCCACACCCTCACGGCCGTCACGCGCGCCCTCTCGGCCAGCGGAGGCCGGGCGCGGCCGGCGGCCGTATCGCTCGTCGCGCTCCTCACGCCTGTCGCGGTTGTCACGGTCGAAGCGCCGAGGGGCGCGGTCGTCGCGCTCACCTTGACCCCTCCGGGGGCCCGCAGCGTTGCGACCACTGGGCGCACGACGTGGCGTCACACCTCGAGTGGCGCCCGCGCTCGGTCGCTTACTCGCTCCCGCGGCGGAACGCCCGGGGACGCGGCCACGCTCGACGCGCGCCTCGGCGCCGTCGCGCGCACCGCGCGCGCCGTTCGACGGCGGGCGACCACGTTCACCGGTGCCTCGCGACGACCCGGCGGACGGAGCGTTACGCCGGTTCGCGGACGCGCCGCGCACCGGCCCCCGAGCGGATCCCCCGGTGGCGGGGCCTCTCGCACCGGAGGCGCGACGGGGGGCGGGGTTCGAAGAAGGCATTGGAGAATTCTACTAGCAATGTCACGCC
>JAGXBH010000047.1 GCA_018971185.1 Acidobacteriota bacterium | reverse complement strand
GTGCGCCTGATGTCCGCGTCTTCGGCGAACCGTCAAGAGGTGCTCGATTGGACCGTCAAGGAGTTGTGCGAGTTCCTCAGCACCGACGTCGCCTTCATCCGTCGCAACGATCACGTCCGCGGACTCTCGATCATGGAGGCGGAGTGGCCGGTACGCACCGACGTCCCCAACCCCGACCCCTTGGCGGAGGTCCCTTTCGACTCAGACCCCATCTTCGGCGCCATGCGCGACCTGCGCGGCCCCTACCTGCCGGGAGTGGACTTCGACGAGTACCTGGCCCACGTGGACGAGGCCACGGGAGTGGAGGACGTCTTCGGGGCCGCCGTCCCACTCTTGATGCACGACCAGACCTGGGGCATCCTCGGCTTCTTGCACTTCGACAAGCACACCTGGGTCCAGGCGGAGATCAACGCGCTCCAGGCGGTGGCGTCGCTGTTGGTCCAGCTCCAGGCGCGCATCGACGCCGAGGAGCAGACGGTCTTCAACGCCAACCACGACGAGTTGACGGGTCTGCCCAACCGGCGTGCGCTCATTCACGAACTCGTGCGACGCATCGAGGAGGGGCGCGACACGGCGGTGATGATCATCGACCTCGACCGCTTCAAGGTGATGAACGACTTCCTGGGTCACGCCAGCGGCGACCGACTGCTGGTGACGATCGCCGATCGCCTGCGAACGAGCATTCGCGCCAATGACTTCGCCGCGCGGCTGGGCGGCGATGAGTTCGTCTTCCTCGTCGACCAGATCACCAGCGAGATGGAGATCCTCGCCACGTCGTTCCGTCTGCTCGAGGTGATCGCCCAGCCGGTGGACATCCACGGGCAGATGTTCAGTCACACCGCGAGTATCGGGATCGCGCTCGCCCCCGATTCCAACGCCGACGCCGTCGAGATGCTGGGATGGGCCGACGTGGCGCTCTACAGCGCGAAGAACCGCGGCCGTAACCAGGCGGTGGTCTTCGACGCGCAACTCCGCGAGGTCGCCACCGAGCGCAGCGAGCTCGAGCTGAGCCTGCGCGACGCGATCGACGAAGGGGGACTACGGCTCCACTTCCAGCCCGAGGTCGACCTGCGCACGGGGCGACTGCTGGCCCTCGAGGCCCTCGTGCGCTGGGAGCACCCGGTGCGCGGAATGATCCCCGCGGCGGAGTTCATCACCGTGGCCGAGGAGACGGGCCTCATCGTCCACATCGGGCGATGGGTGTTCGCCGAGGCCTGTCGCACCATGGCGACCTGGCGTGAGACGTACCCCTCGTCGGACTTCGTGCTTCGCATCAACATGTCGCCTGCGGAATTCCTCATGGAGGACATCGTGGAGTTCGTGGAGGAATGTCTGGTCCTCAACGGCATCCCGGGGGAGCGAGTCTGCATCGAGATCACCGAGTACACCGTGCTCGACAAGCCCGATAAGACCGCCAAGATCCTGCTGGGCTTCCAGGCCCTGGGCGTGGAGGTGGCGCTCGACGACTTCGGCACGGGTTTCGCGTCGATGACCGAGCTCAAGAACCTGCCCGTCAATGTGCTCAAGCTCGACCTCAGTTTCGTCCAGGGGATCACGCACGATATCTACGACCGCGCCATCGTCGAGTCCATCATCCGACTGGGTAACGCGCTGAGTCTCAAGGTGGTCGCCGAGGGCATCGAGACCACCGACATCGCCGACAAGCTAGTGGACCTGGGCTGTCAGCGGGGCCAGGGGTACCTCATCTCGCGCCCCGTACCGCCCCGGGAGCTCGAGAACATCTTGCGTAACGGCGCGATCCCCATCGAGTCGTTGCGCAGCAAGAAGAGCCTCACCGACCACGTGGTGCACGGCTGATGCTCGACCCCGACGTCACGCTCAATCCGGCGCCACTGACGGCGCTCGAACTGCAGTACGAACCATGGCTGTTCAACTCGATGATCGACGAGTTGGCGACCAACGAACTCGGCATCAGCTTCATCTACTCGGTGCTGGATCAGTTGGCGAAGCGCTACGACCTCAGCGACGCCGTGGTGGTGCTCGAGCACGAGTCGCTCACGACCCAGGAGTTCCGTCTGGCGGGTGCCGCGGTGAACCCGGACCACGCCGGGCGCCTCGCGAGCGCCCCCGGGGTCTACTGCGAACCCGACGTGGTGCCGCGCGCCGAACTCGAGGCGGTGCGTACCGCGTGCCAGTTGGCCCTCTCGCTGCATCTGGCGCGATTCGCGGCCGCTCACGACGCGCTGACCACCATCGCCAATCGGCGCACGTTCGACGTGGCGCTGGCCAATTCTTCGGTGCGCTCCGCGCGCTACGGCTGGGCCTTCACGCTGGTGATGATCGACCTCAAGGACTTCAAGTCGGTGAACGACCGCCTGGGGCACAGTGCGGGTGACCGACTGCTGCGCCATTTCGGCTTCGCTCTGCGGATGTCGGTGCGCCAGGGTGACGTCGTCGCGAGATTCGGTGGTGACGAGTTCGCCGTAATCTTGAACAACGCGGAGGGCCAAGAGGCGATGGGCTTCGTCGAGCGCCTTCGCGACAACATCGCCAAAGCGGGCGAGAGCATCGAATTCACCACGGGGACGGCGACGTCGCCGCGTGACTCCACCGATCCGGCGGAGCTCACCCGGATCGCCGACGCTCGTCTCTACGCCAAGAGGGGTATTATTCACCGATGATCTCGCCCACTGAAGAAGACTTCGAACTCGAGTTGCGAGCCCTGCCCGGGGTCGTCAACGTGGGTTTCCGTTACGGCGAGAAGGGTGACGTCGACGCCGTCTCGTTGATCGTGCACAGCGAGGACGCCGGTCCCGTGCGCGTGGTCGCCAAGCAGATCGTCAGCCTCTACTACCCCGACGCCACCGTGAGCGTCGAGGAGATGAAGCCGGTGGCGGCTCCCGCTCGAACCGCGGGCGGCGAAGGAGAGCGCGTGGCGCTCGTGCGCGCCGAGTTCAACTCCCACGAGGGCTACTGCGAAGTCCATCTCAACGTCAGCGGACGTGTCGGCGTGGGCCGCTCGGAGAACGGGCCGCTCATCGGTGGCGCGGAGGCGACACTGGACGCGCTGCGTCAATTGGACTTCGACGTACCGTTCTACCTGGTGGGATCGGTCAACGTCGCCACGGTGCGTGGTTGGCCGGTGATCGTGACCTTGCGTCCTCGGGCCAACGAGGCGGACCGTTACGGGATCGCCCAAGCCGAGACCGAATTGGTCTCGGCGGCCAAGGCGACACTCAACGCCCTCAATCGCTATCTCTCACAACTCGACAACTTCGCCTGAGCGGAGAGTGTCTCCCACGGGAGAAGGGCGTCGAGCGAGGGATAGTGAGTTGACCTGTAAGCGGGGTTCTGTCCACCTCGTGTGAGGCTGTGTGGCCATCCATCTGAGCGGTCCACCTTGGGATGTCTCGAAGGAGACCTACGGGCCGCATTCCCATGTTTGACCTTGCTCCGGGTGGGGTTTGCCGAGCCGCCCCAGTCACCCGGGACGCTGGTGCGCCCTTACCGCACCGTTTCACCCTCACCTGATCCCCTCGCGGGGCCATCGGCGGTCTGTTCTCTGTGGCACTTTCCTGCACGTCACCGTGACTCACGTTTCGCGAGCACCCTGCCCTGCGGAGCCCCGACTTTCCTCACGCCTCCTCGAGGAGGCGTGCGGCCACCCGGTCAACTCACTATCCTTCTCCAGTCTCTCACACCGGGTCCTTCGCGACAACTTGCTGGGGCCGTCGCACGCGCCTACTAGCCTCGCATCGTGGTCATCGACGACGTCACGACGAGTGAACCCATCTTGGAGGTGGGTCAGTTCTACGAGTTGATCACCTCGCACCTCGAGTCGGCCTTTGGCCGTCGCCAGCCGCGCTGGGTGCGCGGAGAGGTGTCCAAGGTCTTCGAGAAGGGTCACCTCTACGTCGACCTGGTCGACGCGGGGTCTCGTTCCTCCGACACCAAACGCCCCGTCCTCAACGCGCACTGCTGGACGTCGGTCTGGGGCCCTCTGAAGCGCCGGCTCGCCGACGAGGGCATCGTCATCAAGCCCGGGTCGGTGGTGAGCTTCTTCGGCTACGTCGACGTCTACGCCCCCCAGGGCAAGATCGGCTTCACCGTGACGGCGATCGACGCCCAGGGACTGCTGGGTGACCTGGCTCGTCGTCGCGCCGAGTTGATCGCCCGTCTGGGCGCCGAGGGCCTCCTCGAGTCCAACAAGCGCCTTGTGATGTCACCGGTCGCCCTGCGCGTGGGACTCGTCGCCAGCCCGGGGACCGAAGGGTTCAACGACTTCACCGGTCAGCTGCTCAACAGCGGCTATGGCTTCGACGTGACCCTGGTCACGACACTCGTCCAGGGCGAACAAGCCCCTGGGCAGATCGTCTCGGCCATCTCACGCCTCGACGCCCTTGGTCTCGACGTCATCGCGCTGGTGCGCGGCGGTGGGTCCAAGGGCGACCTCGCGTGCTTCGACGACGAAGGGGTGGCGCGCGCGATCGCGCACGCGCAGACGCCCGTGTGGACCGGTATCGGTCACACTGGTGACGAGTCGGTCGCGGACCTGGTCGCTCACACTCGCGCCATCACGCCTACCAAACTCGGTGAGGAACTCGTGGCGCGCGTCACGGCGTGGGACCAGCGCTTCGTCCGCGTCCCCGCCCAGCGCTTGGTCGTGGGGCTCGAAGCGGTGCTCGACGAGGCGAGCGAGTTCGTGGGTGAGAGACGCCGGACGATGATCTTCGCGGTGCGCGACCGCCTGCGTAGCGAGGAGCGCCACCTGGGTTCGCTGCGCGAGCGACTCGCGCTGCAGGCGCGTCACCTCCTCGAGGCCGCGACGACGACCCTGGCCACCAATCGACAGCTCCTCGCGGCCTACGACCCGTCGCGTCGCCTCGCCCAGGGCTGGTCCATCGTGACGCGCGCCGACGGCTCGACGGTGACCAGCGTGGCCGACGTCACGGTGGGCGAGACGGTGCGGGTGCGCGTCAGCGACGGGAGTCTCGAGACCAAGATCACGACCAAGGAAGGTGGCGAATGATGAGTAGTGAATGGAACGACGCGGCCGAGGAGCTCAACGCCATCGTGGCGTCATTCGACGAGGGCGAGGTGTCGGTCGACGACCTCTTCGTCAAGTTGGAGCGCGCCACGCAGATCATCGAGTCGCTCGAGGAGCGACTCACCGCGACCAAGGCCAAGGTCGAGGAGCTCGCGCCACGGCTGTCGCGGGTCGCCACGGGTGAGTGAGCGGCTCTTCTTCCGCCAGTGGCTCTCGGGTCGCGACTTCGCCGTCGACGATCCGGTGGCGCGCCAGATGGTGAACTTCACCTACGTCATCGGCGACACCCTCACCCGAGAGGCGCTCCTGGTCGACCCGGCGTACTCGCCCCAGGAATTGCTGGACCGTCTGGCCGACGAGGGGATGCGCCTGGTGGGAGTGGTGGCGACGCATTACCACGCCGATCACATCGGGGGCAATCTCATGGGGCACGCCGTCGCCGGGATCGCCGAGATCGCGACCAAGGTGTCGGTACCGATCCACGTGCAGGACTCCGAGGTGACCTGGGTGACCAAGGGGACGGGAGTCGGGGTGCCCCCCCTGGTCACGCACGGCTCGGGTGACGTCATCACCGTGGGCGAGATCTCGGTCACCCTGATACACACGCCGGGTCACACCCCGGGAAGCCAGTGCCTCCTCTTCGAGGGGCGCCTGGTGAGTGGCGACACGCTCTTTCTCGATGGTTGCGGACGCACCGACCTGCCCGGGTCGAGCCCGCACGAGATGTACGCGTCGTTGCACGAGCGGCTGGCGGGCCTTCCCGAGGACACCGTGCTCTATCCGGGGCACCACTATTCTCGCGAACCCTTCGCCACCCTCGCGCAGGTGCGCGAGCACAACGCCGTGCTCGCACCACGCGGACCCGAGGAGTGGCTGGCGGTCTACGGCTGATGCCGGGACTGGCACCGTCGGACCACGTGGTCGTCGTCGGGGCGGGTCTCGCGGGGTGGCGCACGTGCGAGGAGCTGCGCGCGGCGGGCTTCGCCGGGCGACTGACGCTGATCGGCGACGAACCCTACCCTCCCTACGACCGACCGCCGTTGTCGAAGCAGGTGATGTCGGGAAAGTGGACGATCGAGCACGCGACTCTCGCCACCGCCGACAAGGTCGCCGCTCTGCGCGTCGACCTGGTCCTGGGTGCGCCGGCGACGCACCTCGACGTCGAGTCGACCTCGGTGACCCTCGGTGAGGGGCGCGTCGTCACGGGCACCCACGTGGTCATCGCCACGGGCGCGCGCGCGAAGCGCCTGCCCCTGCACCGCGAGTTCCTCTTCGAGGTGCGCCGTCGCGAGGACGTGACGCGCCTCACCGATCGCCTGAGCGCGCTGGCGCCGGGTGACGTCGTGGCGGTCATCGGCGGGGGGTTCATCGGCGCCGAGGTGGCCACGGCCATCCTCGCCCGGGGCCTGCGCCCTATCGTCCTCGAGGCCGCGTCACGCCCCTTGGTCGGGGTGCTCGGCGAGGAGGTGTCGCGCTGGCTCGAGGACGTTCCCTCCGAAGGGGGGGTCGAGGTGCGCACCCTCCAGCGGATCGTCGCCGTCGAGGCGGTGGGCGACGCGGGCGACGTCGATGTCCTCTTCGAGGACGCGACGCGACTGCGCGCGCGCGCCGTGGTGGTGGGCGTCGGTGCGCAGCCCAACGTCGAGTGGCTCGCCGGATCGGGACTGAGCATCGATGACGGGGTGGTGGTCGACGAACACCAACTCTGTCGCCCGCGCGTGGCGGCCGTCGGCGACGTGGCGAACTTCGCCTGGGGGGATGAGCACGTGCGCATCGAGCACTGGCAGGTGGCCGCCGACCACGCGGGCGCGCTCGCGCGGTACTGGATGAGCGGAGAGGACGGCGCCGCGTTCGTCCCCTACTTCTGGTCGGATCAGTACGGTCGCAAGATTCAGGTGCTCGGGCATCCTCGTCGTGACGATGAGGTGTGTCGCGTGAGGGACACTGGCGCGGGCCAGTGGTTGGGCCTCTACAGCCGCGACGGCGTCGTGAGTGGGCTCGTGGCGCTCAACCAGCCCCGCGCCCTCATGCTCTCACGAGGTCTTCTGGTGGAGCCCACCCGCCTCGAGGACGCCCTCGCGAGGGCACCGTGGGACGCAACCTCGAGTTCGCCGCCACGCTGATCAGGGGACTTCGACCCTGGGGGCGCCCCACGGCGTGGGGCTAACTTGGGAGCCATGGACTTCGAACTCAACGACGAGTTGCTGGGGCTCCAGGCGGTGGTGCGGCGCCTGGCCCAGGACAAGATCAAGCCCCGCGCCCGCGAGATCGACCTCAGTGGCGAATACCCCCAGGACATCTTCGAGGAGTTCGCCGCGGCCGACTTGCTCGGCCTGTGCATTCCCGAGGAGTACGGGGGGTCGGGTGCGGGCATCTTGGGACTCACTCTGGCGATCGAGGAGGTGACCAAGTACTCGAACGTCCTCGGCCTCATGTTGCTGTTGACGCGCCTGGCGACGGGTCCCTTGATGATCGCGGGCACCGAGGAGCAGAAGCGCCAGTACCTGCCGGGGATCGCCGCCGGGACGTCGCGCGCGTCGTTCTGCCTCTCCGAGCCCGGGGCCGGGTCCGACGTCGCGGGCATGTCCACGCGCGCCCTCGCCGACCCCGACGTCGAGGGTGGCTACCTGCTCACCGGCGCCAAGTGCTGGATCTCGGGCGCCATGCAGGCGGACTGGTTCGTGGTCTTCGCCAAGACCGGCGATCCCGCCTCGCGCCACCACCGTGACATCGGATGCTTCATCGTGGATTCCCGACAGGAGGGCGTGACGCGTCCCCGGGTCGACCACAAGATGGGCGTGCGCGGGATCGACACCGCCGACGTGGTCTTCGACGGGGTCAAGGTCGCCCCCGCCCAGGTGATCGGCGGGGGATTCCGACTCATCATGCAGTCGCTCAACGCCATGCGTCCGATCGTGGCGGCGCGCGGCATCGGGCTCGCCGAGGGCGCGCTGATGTACGCGACGGACTACGTGAAGGACCGGCCCGCCTTCGGCCAGCGGATCGCCGACTTCCAGGGCATCCAGTGGGAGATCGCCAAGTGCGCCACCGAGATCGAGGCGGCACGACTCCTGACCTACCGTGCGGCGTGGCTGGCCGACCAGGGCAAGTTCACCAAGGAGTACGTCGCGCCGCTCTCGATGGCCAAGTACTACGCCTCCGAGGTCGCCGTGCGTGCGTCGGGTCTGGCGGTGCAGCTGCTGGGCGCGGCGGGGTACATGCAGGACCACCCCGTCGAGATGTACTACCGCGACGCGCGACAGCTCACCATCGTCGAAGGGACCTCCCAGGTGCAGTTGGGACTGATCAGCCGCGGCGTCATCGACCACGACCTGTGGTGGGACTGAGCCGAGGGGCCTCGAGGCGCCGAGACTAGATGTTGACCACGGGGCAGGTGAGCGTGCGGGTGATGCCCGGCACTTTTTGGATCGCGCCGACGATGAATTTGCCCAGGTCGTCGACACTGTCGGCGCTGCAGCGCACGATCACGTCGTAGGGGCCGGTCACCTCGAAGGCCTCGACGACGCCGGGCACCGCACGCGTCGCCAGCACGACTGCCTCGCTCGAGCCAATTTCGGACTGAATCAAGATGTACGCCTGCACCGACATGGAGGAACCTTTCGCTTCGACTCCCACCATCTTGCCCGGTGCGCGCCGCGCGCGCTAATCCTCGCGCGATCCCTTGCCGATGTGCCACATATGGCAGTGCCCACAGCGGTAGCTGGTGAGATCCACGCCGCTCAGCGTCCACGCCAGCTGCGCGGCGCTGCGGGCCTCGGCCTGGGTCCGGTAGCGCTTCTTGGCACCGCCCTGCTTGGTGAAGTGACCCGTCACGTTGCCCAGCGGGCGACTGGGGGGCTCGGGGCGGCGCCGACGCTGTCTCATCGACGTACAACCTAATGGCCCACTAGTGTGAGCGACGTGAGCACGCAACTCGAACAGCAACTCGACGTCGCCGAGGTCACCCAGGTCGACGAGGGCGACCACGAGCGCTTCACCCACATCGTCCTCGAGGGCTACACGCCCAAGAAGGGCGATTTCGTGCCCCTGGGCAACTCGGTGGTGGAGGGCATCATCAACTCCTCGGCGGTGACGGCCCTGTGCGGCAAGGTCTGGGTGCCGGGTCGCGACCCCCAGAAGTACCCCCTGTGCCCGACGTGCCGCGAGATCGCCGAGGGCATGGGCTGGTCGTTACCCGACGCGTAGCGGACGGCGCGCGGCGGCGTCCCCGTAGAATGATGAAATGACAACGATTCTCTTCCTGGTGGGCTCGCTGCGCAAGGATTCGCTCAACGGGCGCCTGGCGCGCGTGGCCGCGCGTGAACTGCCCCCGGGTTACGACGCCACGTTCTTCGACCTGGGGACTCTGCCCTTCTACAGCGGCGACCTCGAAGGCGAGGACACCCCGGCGATGGTGGGCGCGTTCCGCGAGGCGCTACGCAGGGCCGACGGCGTCTTCATCACGACCCCCGAGTACAACTACGCGCTGCCCGGCATCGTGAAGAACGCTCTCGACTGGGCCAGTCGTCCGATGCTGCCGCGCAACGCCATCGTCGGTCGACCCATGAACGCGGCGGTGGCGACCATCTCAGGGACCAACGGCATCCGCTCGCTGAGCGACCTCAAGCGCATCTGGGCCAACTGCGGAGGCGTCACGGTCAACGCTTTCGACTTCGTCCTGCAGAACGCACCGGCCAAGTTCATCGACGACCACGGCGTCGAGACGCTCGAGCCGGTCTCGCTCGCGACGTTGCGCTTCGCCCTCGCCAATCTCCGGCGTCTGATCGAGCACGAGACGGGACGCGTGAGTGAGGCCAACTGGGACGCCTTCGCGGAGCAACTCCGGTGAGCGGCCGCGTCCTCGTCCTGCGACATCACGACGAGGACCACGCGGGCCTCATCGGCGAGGCCTTCGCGGCGCGCGGCTACGCGCTCGACGTCGTGATGATGAACGAGTCCACGCCCACCCCGTCGGTCGACGGCTACGACGCCTTGTTGATCCTCGGCTCCTCGAGCGCCGTCTACGACCACGAGGTCGAGAAGGCGTGGTTCGGACGCGAGCTCGGCGTGATCGCCGAGGCCGTCGATCGCGCGGTGCCGGTGTTGGGCATCTGTTTCGGGGCGCAGGCGCTCTGTCTGTTCCACGGGGGCCAGGTCACCCCGTCGAGCGAGCCCGAAATCGGCTGGTACTCCATCGACACGCAGCCCGGTGTCGACCTCGAGGCTGGGCCCTGGTTCGAGTTCCACTTCGACCGTATGGAGCTACCCGACGTGGCCACCCTCTGGGCGACGACGCCGCGGGCGGTGCAGGCCTTCAGCGTGGGGCGCAATCTCGGGGTCCAGTTCCACCCCGAGATCGACGACGGCCAACTACGCGACTGGCTGGAATCGGCGGCCGAGAGCGCCCGCGACTTCGGACACGACATCGACGAACTGCTCGAACGCACCGCCCGCGAGGTCCCGGCGGCTCGGCGCCGGGCCGAGCGCCTGGTGGACCTCTTCCTCGGCCACGCGGGTCTCGCGTCCGACGAAACGGATCACGCGCCCTCACTTCATTAGGCTGGACGGGTGAGTAGCCCCGTCGACACCCTCGAGACCCTGCGCATCGAACGCCCCGCGTCGGGTGGTGGCGTCAGCCACCTGGCCGACGGCCGCGTGGTCTTCGTCCGCCACAGCCTTCCGGGCGAGTTGGTGCGCGCCGCCGTGAACGAGGAGACCGCGCGGTTCGCGCGCGCCGAGGCGGTGGAGGTCCTCGAGGCCAGCGCCGATCGCGTGCCCGCCGCGTGTGGCTACGCGCGAGCCCACGGGTGTGGCGGATGCGACCTGCAACACGCCAGTGTCGCCGCCCAGCTCTCGTGGAAGGCCACGCTCGTGACCGAGCACCTGCGCCGGATCGCGGGAGTGACCTGGGACGTGAACGTCGTGTCGCTGTCGGCGGGGACCCACACGCGTACGCGACTGCGTTGTGGGGTCGACGAACACGGGGCCTTGGCGCTTCGTCGTGCGCGCTCGAGTGACCTGGTGGCGATCACCTCGTGCGAGGTCGCCGACGAGCGCTTCGACGACGCGTTCGCGACGAAGTGGCGCCACGCCGACGAGGTCGAACTACGCGCGATCGGTGACGGTGCGCCCTTCGCGCTGGTGCGACGAGTCACCGAGCGCGGCACCCACTTCGAGCTGACGTCGCTGGTGGGAGCACCCATTGATCCCACGACTCATTCGCGCGTGTCCGTCGAGGGTCATTACTTCGTGGTGTCGCCCCGCTCGTTCTGGCAGGCGCACCGCGAGGCGCCCGCGACGCTCCTGCGTGGCGTGATGGAGTTCGCCGACGTGTCCCCGGGTGACCGCGTGGTCGACCTCTTCAGCGGTGTGGGCCTGTTCTCGGTGCCCTTGGCGCGCGCCGTCGGGCCGGCCGGACAGGTGATCGCGGTGGAGGCCTCGCCCTACGCCGTGCGCGACGCGCGCACCAACGCCGAGGGTCTTCGACAACTGAGGGTCCGCGAGTGGTCGGTGAGCCCTCGCGCGATCAACGACGTGGTGTCCGCGGACGACGTCGTCGTGCTCGACCCGCCACGCACGGGCCTGGCCCGGGGCGTGGCCGCGGCCCTCGTGCGCCGCGCGCCGCGGCGACTGGTCTATGTGAGCTGCGACGCGGCGACCTTCGCGCGCGACCTGTCGATACTGGCCGAGCACTACACCCTTCGTGACCTGCGAGTTCTCGACTTGTTCCCCAAGACCGAGCACGTCGAACTGGTCGCCGTCCTTGACTTGGGCCCCTAGAGGGTGGAAAGTGCAGGTGGGGACGGAATCGTTTCGGACCCGCGAAAAGGGGGTTGACAAATGTCGATCAAGTTGGATCACCATCACCGCATCACCGCCCAGAAGCTCTTCGGACACCCTCTTAACCACAACATCCAATGGATTGACGTTTGTTCACTCCTCGGTCGCTTCGGCGAGGTTCACGAGACGCATCGCGGAAACTGGGCCGTGACGGTGGACGGTGAGACCGTCTCGTTCGGCTCCACTCGCACGCGTGACCTGACCGAGGAGCAGGTGATCAAGGTCCGTCACTTCCTCGCCGCGTGCGGACTCAACGCGGGGGCTGTCGCCGCGTAGGACCCACTACCGTGGGGGGCGTGACGCGAGCCGCCTACGTCCTCCTACCGCCATCGGAGTCAAAGGAGCCCGGCGGTCGCCTCCAGGCGGCGCCGGGCGTCTTTGATGTGGCGCTCGGTCCCTCGAGGGCTCGCGTACTCCAGGCGATGGGGGATCTGGTCGCCAACGCCACGCCCCAGGAACTTAGCAAGGTCCTCAAGGTTCGCGGCGCATTGCTCGAGCGGGCCCTTGAGGCCACGCGCCAACTCGTGGAGGCGAGGGCACCCGTGATGCCCGCGTGGCAGCGCTACAACGGGGTGGTCTGGGCACATCTCGACCCGGGCTCCTTAAAGGACCGGCAGCGCGGACGTATCCTCATTCCCTCGGGACTCTACGGACTCTCGAGTTCCACTGACCTGATCGGCGACTACCGACTGACGATGAAGGCCGCCCTACGCGGGCTGGGCAGCGTGACCTCGTTCTGGCGACCGACGCTGGTAGAAGTTCTCGGTCAGATGGAGGGCGCGAGTTTCGTCAACCTGTTGCCCAAGGAGCACCACGCGGCCATCGACGGCCTGGCTACCGCGACGACGCGCATGGTGCACGTCGCGTTCCGTCGCGACGGCGGTCGCGGTGTCGCCGGCCACGACGCGAAGGCGGTCAAGGGCCTGGTGGCTCGACGAGTGCTCGAGGACGGGGTGGAGGCTATCGGCGACTTCCACTGGCGTAGCTGGCGCGGTCGTCGCCGCGAGGGCCGCTACGAGGTGGTCGAGTCACCACTTGATTGACGCGTCGGCTGGGCGTTGAGGAGGCAACGCGGATCTCCCTCGCAGTGACTTCGACGCGACCGCGGACACCCATTTCTCTGATGGTGACGCAGCCTCACGGTGCAACTGCGTTGACGGCGTGGCGTGCGTCGCCTGACTCCTCATAGCCATCTGTTGGGTTGACCCGCTGGTTCACGAGGATGTTGCTGGTGCTGTACGAGTTTCTCGAAGGGGCGGACGAATCATCACGTGGATGAGGGTTCGAATCGCGGATCGCGCCGTCCTGGCCACGCGGCCATGAGCGCCACTCCGAGCGTGGTGACCATCGTCACGTAGTACTGCCACTCGCTGACGTGGCGATAGCTCAGTAGAGTGCACATCGCCACGGTCGCGGCCACCACGCAGAATCTGAGGGTGTTCAATTGGGACGCGGTCAGGAGGACGAGGGCTAAGCCCGGCAGGAGGTAGTACGGGACCATTACCGGTTCGAAAATGCAACGAAGCAACAGCGCGAGTGCCACGGCCCAGAGCAACTGCGGCCACGTCGGCGTGAGGCGTTTGATCGCGAAGCCGAGTGCGCAGGCGATCACGATCGCGACAATGCGACCCGGTCCGGCGGCAACGACTGGCAAGGTGTGAACCCTCTTGACGACCTCGACGGCGTGATGATGTCCGTGTGGCGAACCTACATACTTCAAGACGTCCACCAACTTGGTTCGCGAAGGATTGATCACGGGCGCAATCGCCGCCCATGGAGTGGGGTGATTATTGGCGAAGTAGTTGGGCTGGCGGAGAAGAAGCTTTGATGTCGCACTCCACTCTTGAACGAGGGGTGCGATCAATGTCACGAAAGTGGGTAGGACGATGACCGTGGCCGCTTGCGGCCAGCGTGTGAGGGGGACATACGCCAAGCAAATGGGTAGGATCAGCAGCACCAGAGGTTGCATGA
>JAGXBH010000012.1 GCA_018971185.1 Acidobacteriota bacterium | reverse complement strand
GGTCCTCGTTCCGCGTTCGCTTCGCCACAGCGAGGCGAATTCTCTGTAATTCCACGACCCCTTCGGTCATAATGGGTCGTGAACACTTCTCCTCTCGTGACCTCGTCCCCCTCCCCCTCGAGCGCGTCGAATCCCCGACGCCGTCGGGGTGCCCTTCGTCGTTCGGGTGTGTCGGCCCTCGCCCTCGCCCTCGTGGCGGTGGTCGGCGTCCTGCCCGCGTCCCCGGCGTCGGCCACGACCAATCACGCCCGCCTCGGCGACGTCTCGGCGACGCTCACCTACCAGGGCACGTACCCGACCCCGCGCGCGGAGATGATCACCATCACTCGCGCGGGCCACGTCGTCTACCACGCCGCGGTGAGATCGAAGTTCTGCGGAACGCTCTGCTGGCCGTCGCCGGCCTACGGCAACGGTGACGCGAATCCGCTACGGGTGGTGCGCCTCGAGCCCGGCTCGCCCGACGTCGTCCTGGGTCTCTACAGCGCCGGGGCGCACTGCTGCTACCTCGACGAGGTCTTCGCCCCCGCCACGGCGACGAGCAGCACCTACGCCGAGTCCGAGATCCTCCTGGGCGACCCCGGGGCCCTCCTCAAGACGCTGCCCGGGAGCCCCTACGTCGCTCTGGTCACCGCAGATGACACCTTCGCCTACGCGTTCACCGACTACGCGGCCTCGGGCCTGCCCCTCAAGATCATGCGGTTCTCGGGTCACGGCTTTCGCAACGTCACGAAGGATTACCCCGCACTGATCCGCGCCGACGCCTCGATGTGGTTGAAGGCGTTCTACTCCCTTAAGTCGACGCACTACGCCGACTCGGTGGGCGTGATCGCGGCGTGGGCCGCCGACCAGTACCAACTCGGGCGCGCCGCGAACGCCAACGCCTTCTTGCGACAGCAGGCGGCGGCCGGGCACCTCAACAATCAGCTCACGCCCTCGCAGAAGGGCCTCGTCTTCGTGGCGGCGCTCGAGAAGTTCCTTCGCCGCGACGGGTACTAGGCGCCACCGTCGGGGCCGCGTCACCCGACGTGAGGACCGACGAGAGGAGCCACGGCCCGTGTCGCTATGGGCCGTGGAGACTCGCGCGGCGCGTGCCTACTTGACGATGGCCGCCGCCGTCAGCTCGATGCCCTGTCCCCACGAGGTGATCTGGCCGGTGGGCAGGAAGGACGCACCCGAACTGGTGTGGTCGACCACGGGGTTGGCGAGGAATCGCTCACGCCCACTCGGGTCGATGAAGTAGATGCTCGAGGTGTGCACCACGTCGGCGTTGGGACCGCGTGAGATCACGTCGATGCCGTAGTCGTGCCAGACGGTACGCAGGGCCGCGGTCGAACCGGTGAGGAAGAGCCATGACGGGATCGTGTTGAGCTGGTGCTCGCGCGAGAACGCGGCGACGTCGGCCACCTTCTCGTGGTACTGGTTCACGTTCACCGCGACGAAGACCACGTGCGAGGCCGAGGCGCCGAGGTCGTGGTAGGCGTTGACGAACTCCTGTGAGACGATGGGGCAGATGTCGGTGCACTTAGGGTCCATGAACTCGAGCACCACCGCGCGCCCGCGCAGGCTCGCCAACGACGTGGTGCGACCGTGCTGGTCCACCAGCGTGAAGTTCGGCGCGACCTTCGAGGGTAGCGGTGAGAGTGCCATGAGGTCGGCCAACGAGGACGAGACGCTCGCGGGGATCCCGGTGAGGCGAGGCGGCTGGTTCTGCTGGTTGCGGTAGCGCATGGCCGCGACGGCGACGAAGCCCGCGATGACCACCACGAAGGCCAGTCCGGCGATGAGGACCAGTCCCGGCCCGCGCCGCAGCCACGACACCGGCACCGGCACCGGCGCCTCGACGTTGCCCGAGGGGGACGCGTCCTCGGGCGGCTGATCGTTCACGTCCACGTCCACTGGTGCCACCCCTCTCCTCGTCTGACCTTGATGAACCTACCCGCCCGCGCGACGGGCTCGTCCGCGTGGCCGCGACGTGACGACGCGGACCCGTTGATTCTCGACCTCGGCTAGCCGGCCTGTCGCGCCACGGCCTCGGCCGCCGCGGCCGCGGCGGCGGGGTCGCCGAGGTACTGCGCCTCGACGACCTCGAGGGACTCGTCGAGCTTCATCACGTAGGGGATGCCCGTGGGGATCTCGAGCTCGGCGATGTCCTCGTCGTCGATGTTCTGCATGACCTTTCGCAGGGCGCGGATCGAGTTGCCGTGGGCGACCACCAGTACCGCGCCGCCGCGGACCCCTTCGCTGCGCAGGTCCTCGGCGATCACGTCGCTCAAGTAGGGCGTGACCCGCGCCACGACGTCCTTGAGGCACTCGGTCATGGGGATCTTGTAGGGATCGACGTCACGGTAGCGCGGGTCGAGCTTGCTCGAGCGCGGGTCCCCCTCGGGCATCGGCGGCGGGGGCACGTCGTAGGAGCGTCGCCAGAGTTTGAGTTGCTCCATGCCGAAGGCCTCGGCGGTCTCCTTCTTGTCCTTGCCGGTCAGGTCGCCGTAGTGACGCTCGTTGAGACGCCAGCTACGTCGTACCGGCAGCCAGGAGCGCCCGGCCTCGTGGAGGGACAATTCGGCGGTGCGGATCGCGCGGGTCAGTAGCGAGGTGTGCAACACGCGCAGGTCCAGTGCGGCCTCAAGGAGCAGTCGGCCCGCCGCGCGGGCCTCGGCCTCCCCGTGGGGGGTGAGGTCCACGTCGTGCCAGCCGGTGAAGAGGTTGAGTTCGTTCCACTCGGACTGGCCGTGACGAAGGAGGATGAGATTGGGCACCTAGTCATCGTAGTGAGACGGGCTCGCCGGGCCCAATTCGCCCATAAGGACCAGATAATTCCTATATCTTCAGTGAAGTAGTCATGAATTAACATGAGGCATATATGTTTTCTTGACAAGGAGAGACTCAAGTATGTAGAATTGCTCGTGAAGTCTGGCGCTCGGAGGGTCCGGGTGTGAGACACAGGTTATTGAAGGAGCATTTAATGGCTAAGGCAGTCGGTATCGACCTCGGAACCACCAACTCGGTGGTCTCAGTGTTGGAGGCGGGAGAGCCCGTCGTCATTCCGAACGCCGAGGGTGGTCGTACGACGCCGTCGGTGGTCGGATTCTCAAAGACCGGCGAAGTGCTCGTCGGTGAGGTGGCCAAGCGTCAGGCCATCACCAATCCCGAGCGGACCATCCGCTCGGTGAAGCGTCACATGGGCGAGAACTGGAGCGTCGACATCGACGGCACCAAGTACACCGCCCAGGAGATCTCGGCGCGAATCCTCCAGAAGCTCAAGCGCGACGCCGAGGCCTACCTGGGTGACACGGTGACCCAGGCGGTCATCACGGTGCCCGCGTACTTCAACGACGCCCAGCGCACCGCCACCAAGGAGGCGGGGCAGATCGCGGGCCTCGAGGTGCTGCGCATCGTCAACGAGCCGACGGCCGCGGCGCTCGCCTACGGCCTCGACAAGGGTGACCAGGAGCAGACGGTCCTGGTGTTCGACCTGGGTGGGGGCACCTTCGACGTGTCGGTGCTCGACATCGCCGACGGCGTCTTCGAGGTCAAGTCGACCCACGGCGACACCCACCTGGGTGGCGACGACTGGGACGAGGCCGTCATGCAGTGGCTGGTCAAGACCTTCAAGGACACCGAGGGTGTCGACCTCTCGGCCGACAAGATGGCCGTGCAGCGTCTGAAGGAGGCGGCGGAGAAGGCGAAGATCGAGTTGTCCTCGGTCCAAGAGACCACCGTCAACCTGCCCTTCATCACCGCCACGGCCGAGGGTCCCAAGCACCTCGACATCAAGTTGTCGCGCGCCAAGTTCAACGAACTGACGGCGTCACTGGTCGAGCGCTGCCGTACGCCCTTCGACCAGGCCATCAAGGACGCCGGGTTGACCCTGGACAAGATCGACCACGTGATCATGGTGGGTGGTTCCACGCGTATCCCCGCGGTGCAGGAGCTGGTCGCCAAGGTGACCGGCAAGGAGCCCAACAAGAGCGTGAACCCCGACGAGGTGGTCGCCATCGGCGCCGCCGTGCAGGCGGGCGTCTTGAAGGGTGACGTCAAGGACATCCTCCTGCTCGACGTGACGCCGCTCTCCTTGGGCATCGAGACCAAGGGTGGCGTGATGACCAAGATCATCGAGCGCAACACCACGATCCCGACCAAGAAGTCCCAGACGTTCACCACGGCCGACGACAACCAGCCCAGCGTGGAGGTCCACGTCCTGCAGGGCGAGCGCGAGATGGCGTCCTACAACCAGACGCTGGGCAAGTTCCAGTTGGTGGGCATCCCGCCGGCGCCGCGCGGCGTCCCCCAGATCGAGGTCACCTTCGACATCGACGCCAACGGCATCGTGCACGTCTCGGCGAAGGACACGGCGACCGGTGCGACCCAGTCGATGACCATCACCGGGGGCTCGTCGCTCTCCAAGGACGAGATCGACCGCATGGTGCGTGACGCCGAGGCCCACGCCGAGGACGACCGCAAGCGCCGGGCCGAGGCCGAGGTGCGCAACAACGCCGACGGGCTCGTCTATTCGACGGAGAAGCTCCTGAAGGACCAGGCCGAGTCGTTCCAGGGCACCGAGCGCGAGGACGTCGAGAGCGCGCTCGCCGCGCTGAAGGAGGCCCTCGCGGGCACCGACAACGACGCGATCTCCTCAGCGACCGAGAAGCTCCTGAGCGCGAGCCAGGGCTTCAGCCAGCGCCTCTACGAGGAGGCCGCCAAGGCCAACTCCGCGACGACGCCGCCGCCGGCCGGTGACGACGAGGACATCGTCGAAGCCGAGATCGTGGAGTGAGCGTGAGCGAGACCTTCGAGCCCGATGAGGTGGCGGCGTCGGAGGACGCCGTCACCCAGGACATCTCCGAGTTGACCGAGGCCGAACTGCAGCGCGACGAGTACCTCGACGCCCTTCAGCACCTCCAGGCCGACTTCGAGAACTACCGTAAGCGCGTCGCGCGTTCCTCCGAGGACGCCGCCCAGCGCGCCGCCGGCACGCTGGTCGCGAGCCTGCTGCCGGTCCTCGACGCCTTCGACCTCGCGGCGGCGCACTTCGCGGCGACGCCTTCGGAGGAGGGGACCGCGCTCAACCAGTCGCGCGCCCTCCTGCTCGACACCCTGGAGAAGCAGGGCCTCGAGCGTCTCGGCGAGGAGGGCGAGCCCTTCGACCCCCAGGTCCACGACGCCGTGGCCCACGTCGAGGGCGAGGACGCCGAGCAGCTGGTCGAGGAGGTCCTGCGCGCCGGGTACCGGTGGAAGGGGAGCGTGCTGCGACCGGCGATGGTGAAGGTCAGGGGTTAGATGGCCGAACGCGAGTGGTTCGACAAGGACTACTACAAGATCCTGGGCATCACGTCGAGCGCGACGGATAAGGAGATCACGCGCGCGTACCGCAAGCTCGCCAAGGAGCACCACCCCGACACCAACCCGGGCTCGGAGGAGCGCTTCAAGGAGATCTCGGTGGCCTACGACGTCCTGGGTGACGCCGCCAAGCGTAAGGAGTACGACGAGGTGCGCCGCCTCGGTCCCGCCGCCGCCGGATTCGCCGGCGCGGGCCCGGGCGGACCCGGCGCGGGCCACTTCAACTTCCAGAACGGCGACCTCGGTGACCTGGGAGACCTCTTCGGGGGACTCTTCGGCAACCGGCGCACGCGCGCGCAACGTGGCGCGGACCTGGAGACGGCGTTGCACCTGAGCTTTCGCGACGCGGTGAAGGGCGTCACGACGACGGTGAGCCTGCCCAGCAGCGAGGCGTGCGCCACCTGTCACGGTCGCGGGGCGGCCCCGGGCGGATACGTGGTCTGTGAGTTCTGCAACGGTCGCGGCGTCACCAACGACGACCAGGGCCCCTTCGCGATGTCGAGCGTCTGCGCGCACTGCGCGGGGCGTGGCGGGCGCATCGTCACGCCGTGTCCGAGCTGCCAGGGCTCGGGACGCGAGCCGAGCTCGCGTCGCGTCAACGTGCGCGTACCCGCCGGGGTCGTCGACGGGCAACGCATCCGCCTCAAGGGCAAGGGTGCCCCGGGCGCCCAGGGCGGCCCCGCGGGCGACCTCTTCGTCGACGTCCACGTGGCGCCCGACGCGCGCTTCGCGCGACGCGGTCGCCACCTCACCACGACGGTCAGCGTCCCACTGACGGCGGCGATACTGGGCACCACCGTCGAGGTGGCGACGCTCGACGAGCCGGTGAACCTGAAGATCCCCGCCGGCACCCAGCCCGGCACCACCATGCGCGTGCGAGGTCGCGGCGTGCCCGGCACGGGCAAGCACCCCCACGGGGACCTGCTGGTCAGCGTCAACGTGGAGATCCCCCAGAAGTTGAACAAGGAGCAGCGCGCGCTGGTCGAGAAGCTCGCCGCCGCCCTGCACGAGGAGGTCGCGTGAACGCTCGTCACCACCACGCCGTCTACGTGATCTCGGTGTTCGCCGAGATCGCCGGGGTCCACCCCCAGACCCTGCGCAACTACGAGCGCAGCGGTCTCCTGCGCCCCCAACGCACCAGCGGCGGCTCGCGGCGGTTCTCCGACGCCGACCTGGCTGCCCTGCGGCGGATCCAGGAACTGACGAACGACGGGGTGAACCTCGAGGGCGTCAAGCGCATCATGGCCCTCGAGGCCGAGGTGGCGCGGCTGCGCGACGAGGTCGCCGCGCTCAACGACGAGGTCCGCGCCTCGGTGGCCGCGACCCACCGGCACTACCGGCGCGACCTGGTGCCGGTGTCGAACACCATCGCCATCTTCCTCGACGCCCAACGACGGGGCCGAGGCAACCCGGGAGGTGCGACGTGACCCTCGATCCCCAGCGCTGGACCATCAAGACCCGCGAGGCCTTCCAGAGTGCGACGACCCAGGCGGGGGCCGCGGGCAACCCGTACGTGACCCCGGCGCACCTGCTGCTGGCCCTGCTCAACGACGCCGCCGGTGTCGCACGGCCGCTCCTGGTGGGCGCGCAGCTCGACCCCGTCGCGATCGCGGCGTCGCTCAACGAGCGAGTGGCGCGTGAGCCGCGCACCGTGGGCGGCTCGCAGCCGGGCCTCTCGCCCGAGGCGCGCCAGGGCCTCGAGGAGGCCGACGCGCTGCGCGGCGAACTCGGCGACGACTACCTCTCGGTCGATCACGTCGTGGTCGTCTGGGCGGGGCTGCTCGGCACGGACCGCGAGACGCTGCTCGGCGCGTTACGCGCCATCCGCGGTTCGGCGCGCATCACCAGCGAGAACCCCGAGGAGACCTTCGCGTCGCTCGAGAAGTTCGGTCGCGACCTCACCGCACTGGCGCGCGCGGGCAAACTCGACCCGGTCATCGGCCGCGACGAGGAGATCCGTCGGGTCATCCAGGTCCTCTCGCGGCGCACCAAGAACAACCCGGTGCTGATCGGTGAGCCCGGGGTCGGCAAGACCGCCATCGTCGAGGGACTGGCCCTGCGCATCGTCGAGGGCGACGTCCCCGAGTCGTTGCGCGATCGACGCGTCATCGCCCTGGACCTGGGGTCCATGGTCGCGGGGGCCAAGTACCGCGGTGAGTTCGAGGAACGCCTCAAGGCGGTGCTGAAGGAGATCGAGGACGCCGAGGGCGAGGTCGTGACCTTCATCGACGAGTTGCACACCATCGTGGGCGCCGGCGCCTCCGAGGGGGCCATGGACGCGGGCAACATGATCAAGCCGCTGCTCGCGCGCGGTGAGCTTCGTCTCATCGGCGCCACGACCTTGGACGAGTACCGCCAGTACATCGAGAAGGACGCCGCGCTGGAGCGACGCTTCCAACAGGTCCTCGTCGGCGAGCCCTCCCTGGAGGACACGGTGGCCATCCTGCGTGGTCTCAAGGAGCGCTACGAGGTCCACCACGGCGTACGGATCCAAGACGCGGCCCTGGTGGCGGCCGCGACGCTCTCGGCGCGCTACATCCCCCAGCGCTTCTTGCCCGACAAGGCCATCGACCTGATGGACGAGGCGGCGTCGAAGCTGCGCATCGAGATCGACTCCATGCCCACCGAGCTCGACGTCGTGATCCGACGCATCCGTCAGCTCGAGATCGAGAAGGTGGCGCTCGAACCCGAGACCGACGACGCTTCGAGGGAGCGACTGGCGAAGCTCGAGGAGGAGCTCGCGGACCTGAAGGAGCACTCCGACGAACTGGCGGCGGGCTGGCAGGCGGAGAAGAACGCCATCGCGCGGATCCAGGGCGCCAAGCAGGAGTTCGAGGACAAGCGCGCCGAGGCCGAGCGCCTCGAGCGCCAGGGTGACCTCAACGGCGCGGCGGCCCTGCGCTACGGGACGCTGCCCGCGCTCGAGAAGTCCATCGAGACCGCCACCGAGGAGCTCGCGTCCTTGCAGGCCAACGGGGCCTTCTTGAAGGAGGAGGTCGACGCCGAGGACATCGCCGACGTCATCAGCCGCTGGACCGGCGTGCCGGTGTCGAAGTTGCTCGAGGGCGAGGTCGACAAGCTGGTGCGCATGGAGCAGTTGCTCCATTCTCGCGTCGTGGGCCAGGACGAGGCGGTGGTCGCCGTGGCCAACGCCATCCGTCGTTCGCGCGCGGGACTCTCCGATCCGCACCGGCCCATCGGCTCGTTCCTCTTCATGGGACCCACCGGCGTGGGCAAGACCGAGTTGGCGCGCGCCCTGGCCGAGTACCTCTTCGACGACGAGCACGCGATGGTCCGACTTGACATGAGCGAGTACATGGAGAAGTTCGCGGTGTCGCGCCTCATCGGTGCGCCCCCCGGCTACGTCGGCTACGAGGAGGGCGGACAGCTCACCGAGGCGGTTCGCCGGCGCCCGTACGCGGTCGTGCTGCTCGACGAGGTCGAGAAGGCGCACCCCGACGTCTTCAACCTCCTACTGCAAGTCCTCGACGACGGCCGACTCACCGATGGTCAGGGCCGCACCGTGAACTTCACCAACGTGGTGCTGATCATGACGAGCAACATCGCGGGCGACGCGCTCGAGCACTTCCGACCCGAGTTCGTCAACCGTATCGACGACATCATCCGGTTCCGTTCACTCGACGAGGACGACCTGTCGGTCATCGTGGGGATCCAGCTGCAACGGCTTCGCACGCGTCTGGCCGAGCGTCACCTGGCCCTGGACGTGACGCCCGCCGCCTCGCGACTACTGGCGCACGAGGGCTTCGACCCGGCCTTCGGGGCCCGTCCCCTCAAGCGGGTGATCCAGCGACGCATCGAGGACCACGTGGCCCTGGCGGTGCTCGAGGGCCGCTACCACGACGGCGACACGATCACGGTCGACGCCGAGGGCGAGGAACTGCTCTTTCGTTAGCCGGCACGGGGTCCGGTAGGCTGGGAGGGCAAACCGACCGTTCCGAGGGAGCCCCGTGCCCGCAACAGTGGTAGTTGGAACCCAGTGGGGTGACGAAGGCAAAGGCAAGCTCACCGACCTGTTGGCGCGGGAGATGGACATGGTGGTGCGCTACCAGGGCGGCCACAACGCGGGGCACCGCATCGTGGTCAACGACGAGGCGTTCGCCCTGCAACTCGTGCCCTCGGGCGTGCTCTATCCGCACATCACGCCGGTCATCGGCAACGGCGTCGTGGTCGACCCGGCGGTGCTGCTCGACGAGCTCGACACGCTCGGCGCCAAGGGCGTGGACGTGTCGCGGGTGGTCGTGTCGGGCAACGCGCACCTGATCATGCCCTATCACCAGGAGCTCGACCGCCTGACCGAGCGATTCCTGGGCAAGAACGCGCTGGGCACCACCAAGCGCGGCATCGGGCCGGCCTACGCCGACAAGTCGTCGCGGGTGGGCCTGCGCGTGCAGGACCTCCTCGACGCCAAGATCTTCGCCGAGAAGCTCGACGTCGTGCTGCACGAGAAGAACCTCGTCCTCAACAAGATCTACAACCGCCCCTCGATCAGCGCGTCGTCGATCGTCGAGAAGTACCTCGACGAGTTGGCGCCGCGGATCGCGCCGATGATCGCCGACACCGTGGGCGTGGTGCACACCGCTCTCGCCCAGGGCCAGCGGATCCTGCTCGAGGGGGCCCAGGCGACGTTCCTCGACCTCGACCACGGCACCTACCCCTTCGTCACCTCGTCCAACCCGGTGGCCGGGGGCGCGTGCACCGGCTCGGGCCTGGGGCCGCGCGACCTCAGCGACATCGTGGGCATCGCCAAGGCCTACGTGACGCGCGTGGGTGCGGGACCCTTCCCCACCGAGCTCGACGGCGACGTGGCCGAGTTGCTAGTGTCGCGGGGCCACGAGTTCGGGACCAACACCGGACGACGCCGACGGGTCGGCTGGTTCGACGCGGTGATGGCGCGTCAGGCGGCGCGGCTCAACTCGCTCTCGGAGATCGCCCTCACCAAGCTCGACGTGCTCGACACCCTCGAGGAGATCAAGGTCTGCGTCGCCTACGAGGCCCGGGGCGTGCGCTACGAGTTCCCGCCCTATCACCAGTCGATCCTGCACGACGTGGTGCCCATCTACGAGACGTTGCCGGGCTGGAACAGTGACCTCACGCAGTTCACGCGCTACGAGCAGTTGCCGGAGCGCGCGCGAAACTACGTCGCCTTCCTCGAGGACACCATCGGGGTGCGGGTCTCGGTGGTGGGCGTCGGTCCGGGCCGCGAACAGTTCGTCCGACCGTCGTGACACGCTGCGTGGTGGTGGGGTCGGGCGCGCGCGAGCACGCGTTGGCCTGGGGCCTCGCCCGGGGCGCGGAGGTCGTGGTCACCCCGGGGAACCCCGGCATCGCGGCGCACGGCATCACCTGCGTCGAGACGCCGGCCACCGAGCTCGAGGCCGACCTCTTCGTGATCGGTCCGGAACTCCCTCTCACCCAGGGCCTGGCCGATGAGTTGCGCGCCCAGGGCAAGGCGGTGGTGGGCCCGGGTCGCGACGGCGCGCGACTCGAGGCGTCCAAGGCCTTCATGAAGGCGTTCCTGCGCGACGCGGGGGTGCCCACGGCGCACTTCGGCGTCTTCGACCGGCCCGAGGAGGCGCTGGACTTCCTCGCCACCATGGCACCGCCCTACGTGATCAAGACCGACGGGCTGGCGGCCGGCAAGGGCGTGCTGGTCACCGACGACTTCGACGAGGCGTGCGCCGACGTGCTCGAGAAGCTGAGCGGCCACGCCTTCGGCCACGCCGGCAAGACGATCGTGATCGAGGAGGGACTCGACGGCGAGGAGTGCTCGCTCCTCGTTCTCTGCGACGGCGTGCGCGCCGCGGCGCTCGCGCCGGCCCAGGACTTCAAGCGCGTGGGCGACGGCGACACCGGCGCCAACACCGGCGGCATGGGCGCCTACGCGCCGATGGCCTCGATGAGCGAGCGCGACGTCGACGACGTGATGACGCGCATCGTCGAGCCGACCCTCGCTGAACTGCGACGCCGGGGTATCGACTTTCGTGGCGTCCTGTACGCCGGGGTCATGATGAGCTCGCGCGGTCCCCAACTGCTCGAGTACAACGTGCGCTTCGGTGACCCCGAGACCGAGGCCCTGGTGCCGCTCTACGGCGACTCGCTCGTCTCGCTGCTCAGCGCGGTGGCCACGGGTACGCTCGGGGAAGTGCCCGCGACGACGGGCCAGTGCGCGGTGACGGTCGTCCTGTCGGCGGCCGGCTACCCCGAGGACCCGCGGCGCGGCGACGTGATCTCAGGACTGGGTGACGACGGCCAATTGGCGCTCCCCCGGGAGGGCGTGGTCGTCTTCCACGCCGGCACGAGGCGCGACGAGCGGGGCCGCTTCGTGACCCACGGGGGCCGGGTGCTCGCGGTGAGCGCCGTCGCCGACACCCTGGGCGCGGCGCGCGAACGCGCCTACGCCGCCTGCGCGGCCATCACCTTCGAGGGGCGCGTGATGCGCCAGGACATCGCGCGCGCCGCGAGCGAGCTAGGAGAACCATGATCCCGCGCTATCGTCCGGCCGACGTCGCCGAGCTCTTCAGCGACGTGCACCGCTTCGACACGATGCTCGAGGTGGAGATCCTCGCCGCCGAGGCGTTGGCGCACCGCGGCGTCGTCCCCACCCACGACGCCGCCGCCCTGCGGCTGCGCCGTCCGGTGGTGGACGCCGACTTCGTGGCCGAGGTCGAGGAGCGCGAGCTCATCACCAATCACGACACCGCGGCCTTCGTCGACGTCGTCCAGTCGCGCGTGGGCATGCCCGAGGCCGCGTGGATCCACTACGGGCTGACGTCCTCCGACGTGGTCGACACGGCGCTCTGTCACACCCTGGCCCGGGCCATGGACATCGTGCTCGCCGAGGCGACGGCCCTGCGCGACGCGCTGACGCGGCGCGCGCGCGAGTCCATCGATTGGCCGATCACCGGCCGCACCCACGGGATGCACGCCGAACCCACCACGTACGGCGCCAAGTTCGCGCTCTTCGCTCTTCAGGTGCAACGCGACGTCGAGCGCGCCACCCGCGCGCGTGAGGGCATCGCCGTCGGCAAGTTGTCGGGCGCGGTGGGCACCTATTCCAACATCGACCCCGAGGTCGAGGAGTCGGTGTGCCGGGCGCTCGGGCTCCGCGCAGTGCCCGCCACCCAGGTGATCGCGCGCGACCGCCACGCCGAGGTCCTCTACGCCTGCGCGGCGCTGGGGACCTCCATGGAGCAGTTCGCGCTCGAGGTGCGTCACCTCGCGCGCTCCGAGGTCGGCGAGGCCCAAGAACCCTTCGCGCCGGGCCAGAAGGGCTCGTCGGCGATGCCCCACAAGCGCAATCCCATCGTCGCCGAGCGGCTCTGTGGGCTCAGTCGGGTCCTGCGCGGCTACCTGCAGTCGGGCCTGGAGGACGTGGCGCTCTGGCACGAGCGTGACATCAGCCACTCGAGCGTGGAGCGCGTGGTCCTCCCCGACGCGCTGCAACTGACGGTCTACATGCTGAGAAAAGCCACGGCACTGGCCGACGGGCTCGTCCTGGTGCGCGAACGCGCGCTCGAGAACCTGACGCGTGGTTCCCTCGGCCTGGTGTTCTCGCAGTCGGTGCTCCTGGCGCTGGTGGAATCGGGCATGGCGCGCGACGACGCGTACCGTGTCGTCCAGTCGGCCGCGCGCACCGCCGTCGAGCAGGGCCGCGACTTCCGTGACGTGCTCGCCGAGGACGAGGCCGTGACCCTGGACGCGGCGAGTTTCGGGCGGGCCTTCGACATCGAACGCATGGTGGCGCACCGCCACCGCTTCCTGGACGCTCTGACGTGGTCGTCGTGAACGAGCTCGAACTCACCCACATCTATTCGGGCAAGGTACGCGACCTCTACGCGGTGGGCACGGAGCACCTGTTGATGGTGGCCTCGGACCGGATGAGCGCCTACGACGTGGTGATGAACGAGCCGATCCCCCACAAGGGCCGCGTGCTCACCGGCATCACCGACTTCTGGGTCCACGAGTTCCGCGACGTCGCGAGTGCGCTGGTCTCGTGCGACCCCGCGGTGATCGACACCTACGTCGCGGGATTCGCCCGGGCGCATCAGTTCCACGGGCGCTCGATGCTGGTCCGTCGCGCGGAGATGCTCAACCTCGAGTGCATCGTGCGCGGGCGCCTGGCCGGTCAGGCGTACGAGGAGTATCACGCCACCGGCACCGTGCACCACATGCCCGTGGCGCGCGGGATGCAACTCACCGACCCCTTCGACGAGCCGTTCTTCACGCCCTCGACCAAGGCGCAGGCGGGACACGACGTCAACATCGACCTCGAGGAGGCGGCCGACCTGGTGGGCGCGGACATGGTCGCGCGCGCCAGCGCCCTGTGCCGTGACGTGTTCTCGCGCGCGGCCGCGCGCCTGGCGCAGCGCGGGTTGATCCTGGCCGACACCAAGTTCGAACTCGGGTTCGTCGACGGCGAACTGGTGCTGTGCGACGAGGTGCTCACCCCCGACTCCTCGCGAATCTGGCCCGCCGCGGCGGTGCGTCGCGGCGAGGTGCCCCCCTCCTACGACAAGCAGCCCTTCCGCGACTGGCTCGACGCCATCGGCTGGGACCACACGCCGCCGCCGCCCGCGGTGCCCGTCGAGGTGGTCGCCGTGACGTCGCTGCGCTACGAGTCGGCCTACGAGAAGGTGACGGGCCACCCCTTGTCGGACTGGTACGGTGCGTAGTCGTGAACCACTCCGTCATTGTCGAAGTCACGCTGCGCCGCGGGATCGCCGACCCGCAGGGGGCCACCATCGAGCGGGCCCTCCCGGCGTTGGGCTTCACCGGGGTCCACTCGATGCGCGCGGGCAAGCTGTTCCGCTTCGACGTGGAGGCGGCCGACGCCGAGGAGGCGCGGGCGACGGCGCAGTCCCTCGCGCAGCGGCTCCTGTCGAATCCGGTGATCGAGGACGCGCACGTGCGCGTCGAAGAGGTGCGACCCGCGTGACGCGCGTCGCGGTGGTGGTGTTCCCGGGCTCGAACTGTGAGTACGACGTCATGAGCGCGATGGCGCAGCTCGGCGCGAGCGCGGAGCTGGTGTTCCACTCGGCGACGACCCTGGGTGACGTGGACGGGGTGATCCTGCCGGGCGGCTTCGCCCACGGCGACTACCTGCGACCCGGCGCGATCGCGCGCTTCTCGCCGGTCATGACCGCGGTGTCGGACTTCGCCGCGGCGGGCGGCGCGGTGCTCGGGGTCTGCAACGGCTTCCAGGTCCTCACCGAAGCCGGCCTCCTGCCCGGGGCCCTGCAGAAGAACCGTGGACTGACCTTCCTGTGTCAGCCGACGACGCTGGTCGTGAGCTCCACGCGCTCGGTGCTGACGCGCGCGGCGACGCCGGGCCAGGAATTGGTGATACCGATCAATCATTTCTCGGGGGCCTACACCTGCGACGACGAGACGTACGCCTCCCTCGTGCGCCACGACCAGATCGTGCTGCGCTACCGCGACAACCCCAACGGGTCTCGAGACGACATCGCCGCCGTGTCCAACGAGGCCGGCAACGTCGTGGGCCTGATGCCCCACCCCGAGCGCGCGATGTCGACGCTGCTCGGTAGCGCCGATGGTCGCGTCCTGCTCGAGGGCTTCCTCGGCCTCGGCGTCGGCGCGGGGGCCGGCCGCGGCGGGGGCGTAGGCGCCCAGTAGTTTGGTGGGGGTGAGCAACCCCGCGCCCCCATCCCCTACGTCGCTGCACCGCGCCCTCGGCCTGAGTGACGACGAACTCGACGACATCAGGAAGGTCCTGTCGCGCGAGCCCAATCACCTCGAACTCGCGCTCTACGCGGTGATGTGGAGCGAGCACTGCTCCTACAAGTCCTCGCGGCTGCACCTGCGTCGGCTGCCCTCGAAGGCCGCGCACGTGCTGGTCGGTCCCGGCGAGGGCGCCGGCGTGATCGACGCCGGCGACGGCATCGGCGTGGCGATTCGCATCGAGAGCCACAACCACCCTTCGGCCATCGAGCCCTACCAGGGAGCGGCCACCGGGGTCGGGGGGATCCTGCGCGACGTGTTCTCGATGGGCGCGCGGCCCCTGGCCGTGATGGATCCGTTGTTCTTCGGTGAGCTCGACGACGCCCGAAACCGCTGGCTCGTCGAGGGGGTGGTCTCGGGAATCTCGGGCTACGGCAACTCCGTGGGCGTGCCCACCATCGGCGGCGAGTTGACCTTCGACCAGTGCTACGGGGCCAATCCCCTGGTGAACGTGCTGGCGGTGGGGGCGCTACCCACCAGCCGCCTGGCCCTGGGTGTGGCGTCGGGGATCGGCAACTACGCGGTGCTGCTGGGCTCACTCACCGGCCGCGACGGGATCGGCGGCGTGTCGGTGCTCGCCTCGGCGGGGTTCTCCGGCGAGGACGGCGCCGCGTCCATCGACGAGGCCAAGCGCCCCAGCGTGCAGGTCGGTGACCCCTACGAGGAGAAGCGACTGATCGAGGCGTGCCTGGAACTGCTCGACCACGGCTACGTGGTGGGCATCCAGGACCTCGGCGGAGCGGGCCTCATCTGCGCGACCAGCGAGACCGCGGCCAAGGGGGGCGTGGGCATGGACGTGGACGTCACCGCGGTGCCCCTGCGCGAGCTGGGCATGCAACCCTTCGAGGTGATGACCTCCGAGAGCCAGGAGCGCATGCTCGCCATCATCACGCCCGAGAACCTCGCCGCCGTGAACGCCGTCTGCGACAAGTGGGAGGTGCGCGCCACGGTGGTGGGCCACGTGGTGGAGCCCGCGCTCATGCCCGACGGGTCGCGGGTGGGCCTGCTGCGCGTGCGCGAGGGGTTCGACGGCCAGGTGCTCGGCGAGGTGCCCGCCTCGTCGCTGGCCGACGAGGCCCCCCTCTACGACCGGCCCCGACGGCGTCCGCGCGACCTCGACGCGATTCTCGCCGACGACCCGAGCGACGACGAGCCCGTGGGCGACCCCCACGACGACCTCGCGGGCCTGCTGGTCGACACGGCGTGGGTCTCGCGCCAGTACGACTCGCAGCTCTTTCTCAATACCGTGGTCGGCCCGGGCCGCGACGCGGCGCTGCTGCGCCTGGCCGGACCGGGGCTGCCACCGTCGCGACGGGGCTTCGCCGTCTCGACCGACTCCAATCCGCGCTGGTGCGCGCTCGACCCGCGCAACGCCACCGCGCTCACCGTGGCCGAGGGCGTGGCCAACCTCGCGTGCGTGGGCGCGAGCGCCCAAGCGATCGTGAACTGCCTCAACTTCGGCAATCCCGAGCACCCCGAGGTGATGTGGCAGTTGTCGGAGTCGATCGACGGGATGGCCATGGCGTGCGACGCGCTCTCGCTGCCGGTCATCGGCGGCAACGTCTCGCTGTACAACGAGAGCGGGGGCCGCGACATCGATCCGACACCCGTGGTGGGCTCGTTGGGCGTGGTGGCCTCGCTGGTCGCTCCGCCGCCGGGCTGGAACTGGCGCGCCGGCGACGCCGTGGTGCTCGTAGGACATCGCGAGGCGGCCGGCGGGCGGGCCTTCCCCCTGGGCGGATCGCGCTGGGCGACGCGCCGTGGGCGACGCGGCGGGCGACTGGCCGAATTCGACGCCTCGCGCCTTCGGGCCACCTTCGACTTCGTGACCGGCGAAGTGGCCGCGGTCTGCGCGGGCGAGCCGAGCGACCTCACCGCGGTGCACGACGTCAGCGGCGGCGGCCTCGCGGTGGCGCTGGCCGAGATGGCCGCGGCGACCACCCTCGGGGTCAGCGTAGACGAGCTCGAGGGTCACGGGGAGCTGTTCGCCGAGTTCCCCGGGCGCTTCGTAATGGCGACCAGTGACGCGGGCGCCCTCGTCGCGCGGGCGCAGGCGGCCGGCGTGCCCGTGAGCGTCCTCGGGGTGGTCGGCGGGACGCGCCTGCGACTGGGGACCCTGGTAGACCTCGACGTACGCGAGATGGCGGACCAGCGCGCGAGCGCCCTGGAGCGGGCGCTACGACGGGACTGAAACCGAGGTCACGAGTCGGCCACGACGAGACCTTCGCGCGGCCGTCGTCACGACAGTGCGGCGTCGCGCGCGGCCTTGAGCTCGACGAGGACGTCGTCGGGCACGGCCAGGTCGCCCGTGTGCCCGACGCCGAGTGACACGTCCTGTTTGAACAGGCCGTGGTAGTCCGATCCCCCGGTGGGGATGAGGCCCGCGTCGCGAGTGAGCTTCACCATCAGGGCGCGCGTGGGCGCGGCGGTGCCGCCGTAGTACGCCTCGACCCCGGCGACGCCGCGCTCGCGCAGCGAGGCCAGGATCGCCGGGACGCGCGCGGTGATGCTGCTCGTCGTGTAGTCGTCGAGGTAGTTGACCAGCGGGTGGGCGATGGAGAACACCGTGCCCGAGCCCCGGGCGGTGTCGACGAACTCCTCGAGCGTCACCGCGGTCTTGGGCACGTACGCCCGACCCGACGAACCCAGCCAGTCGGTGAAGACCCGCGACCACGCGTCGGGCGTGCGCTCTCCCACGATCTCGGGGTGCAACGCGAACATCGCCGCGGCGAAGTGCGGGCGACCCAGGGTCTCGTCGTGGCTGGCGTGGCGCGAGACCTCCTCGAGGCTCAGGCGCGAGAAGCCCAATTCACGCAGCCGCTCCACCAGGCGGTCGTTTCGCTCGTGGCGGTCCTCGCGCAGGCGCGCGAGGAGGCGCTGGACCGGGTGCGCGTCGGACAGGGGAACGAAGTAGGCGAGCACGTGGACCCCGCGCGCGACGTCGCGCCCCTCGGCGTCGCGGCGAGGGAAGGAGTCGTCGAGCAGGGATATCTCGACCCCGGCCACCAGTTCCAGGCCGAGCACGCCGCAGGCCGCCGCCATCTCGTCGTGGCTGGCCGTGGTGTCGTGGTCGGTCAGGGCGATGGCGCGCAGTCCCAGGTCGTGGGCGCGCTGGGCGAGTTGCGTGGGCGAGTCCGAACCGTCGGAGTAATTCGAGTGGGTGTGCAGGTCGATCACGCTGACAGCGTAACGACGTCGGGTGACTACGCTGGCTCCCTTGTGGAAGAATGTCCCGGTGGCGCCCGATACTGACCCCTCCGACGCGGAGCGCTTGCGCGAGGCCTGCGGCGTCGTGGGGATCGTGGCCCCCGGCACTGACGTGGCCTACCAGTGCTACGACGCGCTCTACGCCCTGCAGCACCGCGGGCAGGAGTCGGCCGGCATGGCCACCTTCCACGAGCACCAGATCACCGTGGTCAAGGACAACGGGCTCGTCAGCCACGTCTTCGCCGACGCCGCGCTGCGCGCCCTCGCGGGCGCGCACGTCATCGGCCACACCCGCTACTCGACCTCGGGTTCGGCCAACTGGACGGCGGCGCAGCCGGTGTTCCGCTCCGTCGACGGGGCGATGTTCGCCATCGCGCACAACGGCAACCTGACCAACACGGTCACGCTGGCGAAGGAGGCGGGGATCGAGTTCACCTCGATGCTCTCGGACTCCGACCTCGTGGCCGAACTGCTGGCGCACGCGGTCGAGCGCGGGGCCAGCGTCGCCGAGGCGCTGGGTGAGGTGCTCGCGCGCGCCGAGGGGGCCTTCTCCATGGTGGTCCTGGAGTCGGGCAAGATCCACGCCGTGCGCGACCCCCACGGGTTCCGTCCGCTGTGCCTGGGCCAACTCGGCACCAGTGACGAGCCCGAGGGCTGGGTGGTGGCGTCCGAGACGCCGGCGCTCGACGTGATCGGCGCGACGTTCCTGCGCGAGATCCTGCCCGGCGAGATGGTGACCCTGACCGACATCGGCGTGACCTCGGTGCAGCTGCTCGAGCCGGCTAGCGACAAGCAGGACCTGTGCATCTTCGAGTTCGTCTACTTCGCGCGACCCGACTCCTACCTCATGGGTCATCAGGTGCACACCACGCGTCGGCGCATGGGTGCGCTGCTCGCGGGCCAGAGCCGTGTCGCGGCGGACCTGGTGATGGGGGTGCCCGACTCGGGCGTACCGGCCGCGGAGGGCTTCGCCCAGGCGTCGGGGATCCCCTTCGGCTTCGGTCTGGTGAAGAACCGCTACATCGGGCGCACCTTCATCTCCCCCGACCAGGTCAAGCGCGCCGCCAGTGTGCGGCGCAAGCTCAACCCCCTGCGCGAGAACATCGAGGGACAGCGACTCGTGGTGGTGGACGACTCCATCGTGCGCGGCACCACCACGCGCGCCCTGGTGCGCATGCTGCGCGACGCCGGCGCCGCCGAGGTGCACCTGCGGATCTCCTCGCCGCCGTTCATGTGGCCCTGCTACTTCGGCATCGACACGCCCAACCGCGACGACCTCCTGGCCGCGCACCACAGCGTCGCGGAGATGAACGACTTCATCGGCTCCGATACGCTCGAGTTCATCTCGCTGGAGAACCTGCGCGCGGCCATCGGCCTGAGCGGCGAGTGTTGCGACGCCTGTCTGACCGGTGACTACCCCGCACCCGTGCCGGTGACCATCGGGGCGGCCGGAGGTCGCTGGTGAGTCGACTGCTCGACCAGCCCGAGGGCGGGCTGACCTACGCGCAGGCGGGCGTGTCCATCGAGGCGGGCGACGAGTTCGTGCAGCGCATCAAGGACGTCGTCGCCGCGACCACGCGGCCCGAGGTCCTCGGGGGGATCGGCGGGTTCGGCGGGCTCTTCCACCTCGACGCGAGTCGTTACCGCGACCCGGTGCTCGTCTCGTCGGCCGACGGCGTCGGCACCAAGCTCGAGGTGGCCCGACAGCTCGGGCGCTACGACACCGTGGGCATCGACCTGGTGGCGATGCTGGTCGACGACCTGGTGTGCGCCGGCGCCGAGCCCCTCTTCATCTTGGACTACGTGGCGGTGGGCCGGCTCGACCCCGAGCGCCTGAGCGTGCTGGTGGCCGGCATCGCCGAAGGGTGCCGCCAGTGCGGCGTGGCGCTGCTGGGCGGCGAGACCGCCGAGCACGGTGGGGTCATGCGCCCCGACGACCTCGACGTGGCCGGCTTCGCGGTGGGCGTCGTGGAGCGCGGGCGCGAGCTCGGGGCCCACCGGATGAGGAAGGGTGACGCCCTGATCGGCCTGGCCTCGCCCGGGCTGCGCTCCAACGGCTACACCCTCGCGCGCCAGGTGCTGGTGCGCTCTGACGAGGACCTCCAGGCCCCCGCCTACGCCGGCGCCACGCGGACCCTGGGTGAGGAGTTGCTCGTGCCCTCGGTCATCTACGCGCCGGCGGTGATGGCGATGTCGCGCACCCTGGGCGCGGGTCTGCACGCCTGCGCGCACATCACCGGTGGGGGCATCGTGGGCAACGTGGCGCGGATCCTGCCCCCCACCCTCGACGCGATGATCCACCTCGACGCCTTCGAGACCCCCGAGATCTTCTTCGAGATCCAGCGACGAGGTCAGGTCAGCGCACACGAGATGGTGCGCGTCTTCAACTGCGGCCTCGGCATGGTGGTGAGCGTGGACGCCGACGAGGTCGACGACGCCCTGGCGGCGGCACTCGACGCCGGCGTGACGGCGAGCGTCGTGGGGCACGCTCGACCCGGCAGCGGTCAGGTCGTGCTGGCGTGAGCGACGCGCGTGAACGCGTGCGCGAGCACCTGTTGACCCATTCGGTGCGCCGTGGGGACTTCACGTTGAAGTCGGGGCGGCGCTCGAGCTGGTTCATCGATTCCAAGCAGACGATCTGCGCCCCCGAGACCATGTTGGACGTGGCCGAGCTGGTGCTCGCGCTCGTCCCCGACGAGGCGACGGCGATCGGCGGACTCACCATGGGCGCCGACGGCGTGACCTTCATCACCGCGGGCGTCGCCGCCTCGCGGGGTCGGGCCCTCGGGGCCTTCAGCGTGCGTAAGGAAGCGAAGGACCACGGAGCGGGGGGGCGCATCGCGGGACGGCTGAGGCCCGACGACGTGGTCGTGATCACCGAGGACACGGTGACGCGCGGCACGAGCCTGCTCGAGGCCGCGACGGTGGTGCGCGACTACGGCGCGCACGTGGCGTTGCTCCTGGCGGTGGTGGACCGCGGCGGGACGGCGCAGGCGATGGCGGCCGCGCAGGGGTGGCGCTTCGACGCGCTCTTTCGGGCCCCCGACCTCGGCTTCGAGTACGAAGGCGCCTAACTCGCGCCCGAGGGTGCTCGACGGGTGAGTCGCCCGGGCATCTCATCGGCGCCACCACCAGGGCCTGGAGAAAAGGACGACGTCGTGGGCGACGAGTCGGCCAGGGAGCTCGCGGACGGTGAGTTCGGTGTCCAAGTGGCCGCGTGGGGTGGCACCCGCGCTGGGAGAAAAGGACGACGTCGCTGAGTACCGGTAAGGAGCACTAACACCGCGACGGCGAGTCGCTCCGTCGTCGAGGGGCCAGGTCGACCGAGGAACCCCTCGCCCGTGGGAAGTAGTTGTCACCACCGATCCGAGGAGGACGTGGCCCGGGTCCGTGACGCCGACGCCAGGCACGTCACGACGACGCGAGAGAGGATGTCTGACGCGCCGTCCCTCTCGCGGCCCCGGGCCAATGCGATCGAGGCGGCGAAGGAAACGACCCCGCGTCACATCGCGTGACACGGGGTCGTTGACCAAGTGGTCGAGACCGGCGTCGATCCGGTGACCTCACGCTTTTCAGGCGCGCGCTCTACCGACTGAGCTACTCGACCTCCTCGTCACCCTTGCGGGCTCCGAGCGGACCTGACGGGATTTGAACCCGCGACCTCCGCCTTGACAGGGCGGCGTGCACTCCGAGCTGCACCACAGGTCCTCGGTGTTCTCGAAGCCGAGACTTCGAGACGCGAAGGATAAGTCTAACCGCTGGCGCGACCCGCGCCCGAGACGACGGGTTCTCAGCGCTCGAGCACCAGGCAGAACGGGTGTCCGACCGGATCGAGGTAGACGCGGAAGGTCTCACCGGGTTGGAACTCGGCCTTGGTGGCCCCGGCGGCGAGGACGTGCGCTTCGCCCTCATCGAGGTCGCCCACGGTGAAGTCGAGGTGCGCCTGCTGGGGCGTCGGACCCTCGGGCCACGTGGGGGCGACGTACTCACTCACCCTCTGGAAAGCCAGGGTCGGGCTGCTTCCCATGTCGAGTTCGATCCAGGTCACGTCCTCGGGGCGAAAATCGCCCAGGGGCTCGACCGCAAAACCGGTGACGCGCGAGTAGAACGCCGCCAGGGCCAACGGGTCCGGACAGTCCAGGGCGAAGAGTTGCAGTCGCGGCAGGCGAGCCGTGGGAGAGGAGTCGGGCATGGGACATGGTAGCGCCGAGCGCGACGTCCCGTGAACGACGAACGAGGCGTCGGTACAGTTGGGGGGGTGAAACGCCGGGCCCTCGACTTGATGCACCCCGCGCACCTCGGCGACTGGCTGCGCTCACTCATCTCGTTGGCGTTGTCTGTCGCCCTGATGGAGGAGGCGATCCACCTCCACCGCCTCCACCGACACGACGCACGGGTGCTGTGGATCCTCGCCGTCTACGCCCTCGTCATCGCCCTCATCGTGGTCGGGTCCTTCTCACTACGCTGGTTGACCCTGTCGATCGGCAAGGTGGTCACCGCCCAGTCGGGGATCGCCGCGGGCGCCGTCGTGCGGCTGGTGGCGACCGGCCTGGGTTACGTGGTGCTGCTCTTCGCGGTCTTCGCGGTCTTCGGTCTCTCCGTGCAGCGACTCCTCATCGGGGCGGGACTCGCGGGGGTCATCCTGGGCATCGCGGCCCAGCAGAGCCTGGCCAACATCTTCGCGTCGCTGGTGCTGCTCTTCGCGCGCCCCTTTCGCGTGGGCGAGGATATCGTCATCCGTTCGGGCGCCCTGGGCGTGGTGGAGGGCGAGGTCCGCGGTATCGGCATGACCTACGTCACCGTGCGCACCGCGAGTGGCGTGTTGAAAGTGCCCAACTCGGTCATGCTGGCCTCGGGCATCGGTCGCCACAATCCCACGCCGCCCACGCCTCCGCCACCTCCCGCCCACGAGACCTAGGACGAGGGTTCGTCGCGGGCCGCTCAGGGAGCCGGGAATCGTTCCTCAGAGCGGGGCGGTGGGCAACCGGAACGTCGCCGAGCCCGTGCGCCAGGTGTTCTTCTGACCGGTGAGGACGGTGTAGAGCCAACGGCCCTTCACGTGGCGCCGCCCGGTGGCGGCGAAGTGGATGGTCGCGGCCTTCTCCTTGCCGGCCACGCAGGTAGGCGTGCACGTGTTCCAGTGCAGGGTGCCCGTCGCCTTCGCCGTGGCGCTGGACCAGTTGGTCCAGGTGATCTTGTTAATCCACGTGTTGGCGTCGGCGCAGGTGAGAACGATCTCGCGGGGCTTCTGGGTCAGGGTCGAGCAGTTGTAGAGGTACGTGCGTACCGGGGCGGGCGCCGCCGAGGCCAGAGCGGGTGCGACGAGGGTGGGTGCGACGAGGGTGGTGAGTGACGCCCCCGCGAGGGCGACGATCATAGCGCGCGAGACTTTCTTCATCATCAAGTAGTACCACAGGCGTCGGAGCGTCGTGTGCGCGGCGCGTGCGCGTGCGCGGGTCGACAGTCGCGCCCAGAATGCTGCGCGGCGCACTCGTCGCACAGCAGGATCAGCGCGCGACAGGCGAGGTCGGCGCAGTTGTAGTAGTGGCTGGTGGGCGCGGAGCATCCCTCGCAGCGGCCGAGCACCGCGGTGTCGTCGCCGAAGTCCAGCGTGAGGCGCTCGTCGAAGACGAAGAGCGACCCCTCCCAGAGCCCGTCGTTGGCGAACTCCTGGGCGTAGCGAACGACGCCGCCGTCGACCTGGTAGACCTCCTCGAAGCCGCGCGCGTTCATCAGGGCGCTGAGGACCTCACAGCGCACGCCGCCGGTGCAGTACGTCACGACGGGCCGCGACTTCAGGTGGTCGTAGGCGCCGCTGTCGAGGATCCGCACGAAGTCGCGAGTGGTGTCGGCGGCGGGCACCACCGCCCCCTTGAAGCGACCGATGGCCGCTTCGAAGGCGTTGCGGCCGTCGAAGAAGACCACGTCGTCGCCGCGGCGCTCGACGAGCTCGTGCAGCTGTCGCGCGCTGAGGCGCACACCACCACCGACCACCCCGTGCTCGTCGACGCGTAGCTCGTCGGGGGCGCCGAAGGACACCACCTCGTCGCGCACCCGCACGCGCAGCCGCGCGAAGTCCCGGCCGGTACCCTCGGACCACTTGACGTCGAGCCCGCGGAATCCCGGGTAGCTCGACGTGGCCCGCACGTAGCGCGTGAGGTCGTCCCTCGCACCGCCGAGGGTGACGTTGATGCCGTGGCGCGAGATCAGGATCCGACCGCGCACTCGAAGAGAGGTGCACAGCGCGTGTTGCCAGAGTCGGATGGCCTCGGGGTCGGCGAGGGGCGTGAAGCGATAGAAGAGGATGACCTTGGCGTCGCGCACCGCCGACACCCCCTGCTCGCTCGGACGCGGGGCCTCCTTCACGAGTCCCGCCGACCTTCGCGGAGCGCGACGGCACTCACTTGGTGCGGCGCCGCAGGGTGGCGGAACCGACGACCAGGGCCGCGACGATGTAGACGATCATGATCGCGAACTGCTCGAAGTAGTAGAGGTCGGTCTGAGAAGAGGTGATCGCGTGCACCGCGGCGGTCATCGGCAGCACGTCGGCCACGTAGCGCAGCGTCGCGGGAAGTTGCCCCAGGGGAACCATGAGGCCGCACAGGAGTAGCTGGGGCAGGATGAAGGCGGGCATGAACTGGACGGCCTGGAACTCGGTGGTCGCCAGCGCGCTCAGCGCCAGACCGAAGGCGGTCCCGAGCAGACCCGCGCAGAGGGCGACCCCGCTCTCGCGCCAGGGGATGCCCTGGTGCGCGAGGCCGAACCAGGTGTACGACAACGCCGAGACCAGGATGCTCTGGGCGATGGCGACGAGGGCGAACGCCCCCGCGTAGCCGAGGATGAACTCGGCCTTGGCCAGGGGCATGGTGAGCAGTCGCTCGAGGGTGCCGTTCGTGCGCTCGCGCAGCGTGGTCACCGAGGTCACGAGGAACATCACGGTGAGGGGGAAGACTCCGAGCAGTCGCGGACCGAGGGTGGCGAAGTCGCCGGGACGGTTCACGAGGCTCCAGGCCAGCAGCCCGACCAGGGCCGAGGGCACCACCAGGAGGAGGCCGACGGTGCGCGGGTCGTGTCGCAACTGCTGGAGGATCCGACGGACGGTGAGCATCGTCCTCCTCAGGCTCACGGCGCCCCCTTGATCAGTCGCACGAACGCCTCGTCGTAACCGCGCGCGCCCGTGCGCGCCAGCAGCGCCGCGGGAGTGTCGTCGAAGAGGAGTCGGCCCTCGCGGATCAACAGCAGGCGCCCGCAGCGTGCCGCCTCGTCCATGACGTGACTCGAGACCAGGACCGCGGTGCCTTCCTCGGTCACTCGGGAGAAGGTGGACCACAGATCCTCACGCAGCACGGGGTCCAGACCCACCGTGGGTTCGTCGAGGATGAGCAGTGGGGGCTCGCCGAGGAGGGCGACCGCGAGCGAGACCCGCGAGCGCTCGCCGCCGGAGAGTGAGGTGACCAGTCGATGCGCGTGCAAGTTGAGGTCGACGATGTCCATCGCGCGCCGGGCCTGGGCCTGGTCGAGCCCCAGGATCCCCGAGAAGTAGGTGAGGTTCTCGAGCACCGTCAGGTCCGGGTAGATCGCCGAACCCTGGGCCATGTAGCCGATGCGTCGGCGCAGGCTCGGCGCGCCCACGCGCTCGCCCAGCGCGCGCGCCGTCCCGCTCGTGATCCTCTGCACCCCGAGCAGCGTGCGCATGAGGGTGCTCTTGCCACTGCCACTCGGCCCGAGGAGGCCCACCAGTTCGCCGCGGGCGACCTCGAAGGTCAGCGATCTGAGGACCTCCTGGCGTCCGCGCATGACCCGTAGCTGCGCGACGTCGAGAGCCAACTCGTGAGCCATATCACTGGCCATGGTACCCGGGGGCCCCTAGCGGTTCTGGAGTCGATGGGTGATGAGTGCCACGATCGCGTCGACGTCGTCGCGGGTGGCGAGGGGGTTCATGAAGGTCAACTTGAGGGCGGGTCGTGCGTCGATCTCGGTGCGTCCGAGCACCATCGTCCCCTCCGCGAGGAGACCTTGTTGCAGGCGTCGTAGGTCCTCGCCCCCGTAACGCGGGGCGTCGAAGACGCAACTCACCGTCGACGGGGGGGCGACCAGTTCCAAGACGCCGCTGCGCGCGATCACCGAGGCGGCGTACTCGTTGAGCGCCACGAGGTGCTCGAGCATCGCCGCGAAGCGTCGTTGGCCGATCGTGCGCAGCGACACCACCACCTTGGCGGCGTCGAAGCGGCGCGACGTGTCGAGGGAGCGGCCGACCAGATTGACCATGCCCTCGAGCTCATCACCGCGGTCGAGGTAGTTCGATCGTACGCGCAGGAGATCGAAGCGCGCGACGTCGCGCGCCAGCAGCGCCGACGCGTTGAAGGGTTGCCACCAGAGCTTGTGGAAGTCGACGGTGATCGAGTCGGCGAGCTCGAGGCCGCGTACTCGGGGGCGAAGGGCGTCGGACATCACGAAGGCCCCCGCGACGGCGGCGTCGACGTGGAACCAGGCGCCCGTGCGCTGGGCGCGTTCGGCCATCCTCTCCAGCGGGTCGATCGCCCCCAGGTCGGTGGTGCCGGCGGTCGCGCACACCGCGATCACGCGTAGTCCCCGTGCGCTCAATTCGGCGAGGGTCGCGTCGAGGGAGTCGAGGGACATCGCGCCGCGCTCGTCGGTGGCCACGGTGACGACCGCGTCGCGCCCCAGGCCCATCTGCGCGGCGGCGCGCTGGATGGAGAAGTGCGCCTGGTCCGAGGCGATGATGCGCCACTGGCGCGCCTCCTCGGGTAGGCCCTCCTTCAGGACGTCCACGCCGATCTTCGCGGCGGCCCACGACCGCGCGAGCGTGAGGCCCAGCAGATTCGACGCGGTGCCCCCCGAGGTCATCACGCCCGACGACTCGGGGGGCAGGCCGACGCGCTGGCCCAGGAAGTCCATCAGGTGCAACTCGACCTCGGTGGCGGCCGGTGACTGGTCCCAGGAGTCCATCGACTGGTTGGCGCTGGCGATGGCGAGCTCGCTCACCACGGCGGGCACGACGCTCGGCGGGTGCAGGTGCGCGACGCAGGCCACGTCGAGGGGGCGCACGCCGTGCGCCCAGACCTCGGTCCCGAGTTCACCCAGGACGACGTCGAGCGCCACGCCCTCGTCCGGGCAGATCTGGATCGAGCGCACCCCCTCGCGCAATTGGGTGGGGGTGCGCGACGAACGCGGTCCCTGGTAGGGCTGTTCGAGTGAGTCCACCGCCCACTGCGCGCTACGGCGCAGCGTGGCGAGGCCGGAGGGGTCGGTCGCGACGAAGAGGTCGCGCCACGCGGCGACGTCGCTCAACGCGCCGCGGTGGCCTGCTCGACGGCCAGCGCCAGTCGCCTCAGTCCTTCGTCGAGTAGCGCGGGATCGATCACCAGCGGGGTGAGGAGCTTGACGACGGTGTCGCCCGGGCCGCAGGTCTCGACGATGAGTCGGCGCTCGAAGGCGTGGCGCGAGATGTCCGCGGCCAGCTCGGTGTCGCCCACCGCGAGGCCGCACAGCAGTCCGTTGCCGCGGACGCTGAAGCGTCCGGCGCCGTGCTGCTCGGCCATCGTGGCGAGGGCGTCTCGCACCGTGGTGGCCAACTGCTCGGTGTTCTTCTCGAGAGTGGCGTCGCTCCAGTAGTGGTTCATCATCACCGTCGAGGTGGCGAAGGCGAGGTTGTTGCCACGGAAGGTCCCCGTGAACTCGCCCGGGTTCCAGGTGTCCAGGTCGCGGCGCACCAGGTTGATGGCCATCGGTAGGCCGAGGCCACTGATGGACTTCGAGACGCAGATGATGTCGGGGTCGAGCTGGGAGCCCTCGAAGGAGAAGAACGGACCCGTGCGCCCGACACCCGCCTGGATCTCGTCGGCGATGACCAGGATGCCCAACTCGCGCGTGATGCGCCGTAGCGCCGTGAGGAAGGCCGGGTCGAAGGGGCGCGCCCCGCCCTCGCCCTGGGTCGGCTCGATGATGACGGCGCCGATGCCCTGGCCGTTGACCGTCGAGCGCAGCGTACGCTCCAGCAGTTCGAGGTCGGCGTCGGTGACGTGCTCGACGAAGGGGAGTGCGACGAAGTCCTTCAAGTGCGCGCTCGTCTCGCGCCCGGCCATGGAGGCCGAGACCGAGGCGGCGCGGTAGCTCATCCCGTGATAGCCGCCCTCGAAGCCGACCACGGCGCGTTGTCCGCTCAGGCGTTGGGCGAGCTGTAGCGCGGCCTCGACGGCGGTGGCTCCGGTGGGGCCCACGGTCTGTACGACCATGTCGAGTTGGCGCGGACCGAGGATGGTGCGCTCGATGGTCTCGAGGAAGGCGCGCTTCTCGGGGGTGAAGGTGTCCAGGGAGTGCATCAGGCGGCCCGCGCGCAGGTGCTCCACGGCGACCTCGACGAAGAGGGGGTTGTTGTGACCGTACGAGAGCGCCCCCGCCCCGGCGAAGAAGTCGATGTACTCTTCGCCATTCTCGTCGGTGATGACGCTGCCCGACGCCGACGCGAAGACCGCGGGCCAGCGCCGGCAGTAGTAGCGGACGTTCGATTCAAGGGCGTCGAAGGGGTTCACCGCGGAATCCTCTCAGTCGGGGAGCATCGCCGCTGGTCGGTCCGCTCAATATTTTTGCAGGGGTTTCAACTATAGCCGAAGGGGACAAATCCCACAATCACTTTCTCACCCTAGGGCTCGTATCCGCCCGGGAGGCGCCCACAAAGTAATAATTCGGTGAGACGAGGGTGACGTCTGCTCGCTAGTTTGGTTATCCGTGGCCCCTGCTCGTCTGCGATCTCGTGTGCGCTGGACGCTCATCGTCCTCGTTCTCGTGATGGTGCTCCTCTCGCTTCGCTCGCACCCGGCACCCGCGAGCGAACCCGCGACGGCGGGCGCGCTGGTGAAAGTGGCGACGACCTTCGAACACGACTATCAGCACAACGTCGACGCGCCGGTCTGGGACCGCTTCGACGCCGCTTCGCGCGCGCTGATTCCTCGAGCCCGCTACGTGAGTTGGCACCACTCGTGTCCGACCACGAGCAGCGACGCCACCGTCCTTGGCGCGACTCGACGCGCCGACGGATGGTGGGAGGTCGATTACCAGATCAGTGGCGTGACGCTACACGACTACTGGCACTACGTCGCGGGCCAGTGGCGCTTCAGCCTGACGCGTTCGAACCCGACCGCGGCCGCCCTCTACTCCTCCACTTACTCCGCCTTCGCACGGGCCAGTGGTTGCACCACGGCCAACCAGGGCTGAACTCAGTGCGCGTGGGGACGAACCAGCCGTCGGTCGGGGACGGTCCACATCAGTGAGAGCAGGGCGTAGCAGGCGTAGGACAAATAAGGACTGACCCAGGCCAGGGCGATCCCCGCGATCGAGAAAAGTGGCGAAATGGCTCCCTTGACGTCGCGTTGCAGCGCTTCGAGGAGAGTGGGATCATGATGGTTCGCGTGAAGAATGGAGCGCACCAAGATGAAGTATGTGACGGCGCACAGCAGTGAGACGACACCGTAGGCGATGGCCGGCCAACGCGAGCGGCCGGCCTGGCCCACCCACTGAGTGACCACCGGTGTGAAGGACAGCGAGAGCAGAAGAGCGAGATTCGCCCACATGACCCCGCCACTGATGGTGGTGGTGAGGCGCAACAGGTGGTGGTGGTTGTTCCAGTAAATGCCAATAACCGTGAAGCTGAGTACGTAGATCAGTAGCGAGGGTATGCGCTGGTCCAGCGAAGACCAGGTGTCGTGGGCCGGCGGTCGCAGGTCGAAGGCCATCACGGTGATGATGACGGCCATGACGCCGTCGCTGAAGGAAGCGAGTCGTCCCGACGAGATGATCTCGCCCGCCGTATCGCCAGCCGCCGCTTCGCCCGGACCGGAGGAGTCGCGCCGTACGCTCGGCGTAGACCGCTCGGACTGCTCCGACTGCTCGTAGTGCTCGCTCATCGACTCAGTGTATGAGGGTGCCGTGGCCCCGTCGAAAATTCGAGGCGGGTCGGCTCAGGGGATGTGGATGTCGTGGACTCTCGCCGCCTCTTGGCGCTCAGCGTCACTGAGTTGGTCGATCGGTACGGGACGCACCTTGCTCCAGTGCTTGCCGACCGGACAGTGTTGATAGCGCGCCATGCCCAGTCGCACGGCCTTGAACGAGATGGCCGGCACCCAGATCGTCGTGAAGAGATGGCCCTGGTCACAGCGCACCACGACGTCGCTCGTCCCGGGCGTCTTGAGACCGCGCCGACGCATCCACCCCGTCATGAGCCACACCAGCAACCCCACGCCAACGACCACCGCCACGAGACCGATGAGTAGCGCCATGCACTGAGAGTACGCCGTGGGGGCGCGCGTTGCCAGTGCCGACGACGACGCGGTGCCTCAGCGAGGATCCGTCAAGGGTTCGGTATGGCGTCGGCGCGCTCGCGTGAGGATCGGCGTGGCCACCAGGGGATGATGGCCGAGACCTCGCGCTGGTAGTCGTGGTACGTGGGGTACTTCGACGCCGAGATCCGCTCGGTGAAGCGCGTCGAGCCGACGAAGAGCAACGTCAACAAGACGGCGCCGCTCACCGTCCAGAGCCGCCAGGTGCGCGCCGCCGAGACCGCGAAGAGGTAGACCACCCACCACTGCGCGATCTCGAAGAAGTAGTTCGGGTGACGTGAGTAGCGAAAGAGCCCCTCACGCAAGAAGCCCGGTGACGAATCGTCGCGCGTCGTCGTCCGTCGTCGCTTCTCGAGGTGGAATCGCCACTGCTGCTGGTCGGCGACGGTCTCGCCGGTCAGCAGCGCCAGGAACACGACGCTCAACACCACGTCGGTGCCGCTCAGGCCGCCACCGTGCTGGGCCACGTTCCACGCGGGCAGGGCGATCAGCACCAGGAGCGCGTTCTGGTAGACCACGATGAAGGCGAGGTTGAACAGCTGGAACTTCCCCGGCGACATCGCGTCGCGTAGCACGGCCCAGCGATAGTCCTCGACGCCGGAGTAGCCGCCCTTGCGCGCGAAGTTGAAGGTGAGTCGTGCGCCCCAGAGGGTCGTCAGGACCGCGAGCGTCAGGGACCTCGCGTTGGACGCGTCGGCGTGCAGTGCGAAGATCCAGACGTAGGTCTCGGGCAGGATCGACCACATCCGGTCCACCCACGAGGTGTCGTGCGTGAGCAACGACGCGATCCAGGCGAGGAGGGAGGCCCCTCCCGCCACGACGAACACCCAGGTGATCGCGCTCATGACGTCAGCCTACCGACCTCGCCCCGAGGAGCGAGTGTGCAGCGAGCCCGGCGTTCGTCTCGCGTCGGACCCTCGCCGTCAGGGGGCGTCGCCGAGTAGCGTCAGGTTCTCGCGCACGTCCATCAGGTGGTGGCGTACCTCGTGGACCAACTGGGCGATCGCCCAGCCAATGGTGACCTCGTGGGGTGACTGTGGGCTGAAGACCAGGGTGCGATCCTGCACCCCGTCACCTAACGATGACACGGTGGCGATCACCAGTCGCGCGAGGACCTGCAACTCCTCGGCGACGTCGCCGGAGGTGTCGTTGCGGTAGAGACCGGCGTCGACGCGCTCGTCGCGGTACATCGCGACGCCGGTGGGTCGCTCGAGGACCACGGCGAGGATGACGCGTTCGCGAATCGAGATCAGCACGTCGCGCACGTGCGCGGCGTATTCGAGGACGGACCATCGTGCGGGCGAGGGGCGCCGAGTGGCTCGCGCGCCCGCTGAGGACAGCGCCGCGACGAGGGCCTCGTTCTCGACGGACAGGCGGGCGGCGAAGTTGTGGCGCGTGATCTCGTCCCACGAGAAGTCACAGGCCGTACACGAAGTCGGTGCGGGCATGACGACAATGTAGTGGGGCAGCGCGGCCGCGGGCGACGTCGACCCCGGTCCCCAGCGCGGAGTTGTCACGTCGACGTGACCAGGCCCGATGGGTGCTCGCGGACTGATTGGTACGCACCGCTCGACACCGATTACCCCTCTGATGAGGGAAAAGTCACGAACAATTCGCCTAGAATCTGGCTCTGAGCACATGACGGGACGGAAATGACGACGCACTTCGAACAAGAGATCCTCTCCCAGGCGCGAGTCCTTCGCGCACGACGCGACGAGGGCGCCCAACAGGCGGCGAGGGTCGCGAGGTCATGGCGCGACATCAACTACGCCCTGGTCGGCGCTCGCGGCTCGTCGGACAACGCGGCGATGTTCTTCCAGTACCTCGCGGGCCGCGAGTCGGGTCTCGTGGTGGCGTTGGCCACGCCCTCGCTCTACGGTGATCCGTCGCGCCTCGATCTCTCGGGCGCGGGGGTGCTGGTGATCTCCCAGTCGGGTCGCTCGCCGGGGATGCGCGAGGTGGTCGAGCACGCGCGACGACAAGGCCGGCCCGGTGCCGCGCTGACCAATGACGTCTCCTCGCCGCTCGGTGTCGCGAGCGACGTCGTGATCGACATGGCCGCGGGTCCCGAGCGAGCGGTGGCCTCGACCAAGACCTTCAGCGCGTCGTGGCACGCGCTGGCCCAGTTGGTATCGGCGATCAAGCGCGCGGACGTCGGTGGTCTTGAGGAGTTGCCCGACGTCGTCGAGACGGTCGTGACGTGGGCCATGGGCGCGTCGCTACCCCTCGAGGCCCTCGACGCGGATCATGGCCTCACGGTGGTGGGGCGTGGCATCGGAGCGGCGGCGGCGTCGGAGGTGGCCCTCAAGATCCGCGAGGTGACCGGTGTGCGTGCGGAGAGCTACGCGGCCTCGGACTTCGCCCACGGGCCCGTCGGTGCCGACGGCGTCGGGGCGACGCTACTGCTGGTCGTGACCGACGAGATGACCGACGAGCTCTGCACACTCACCCTGGAGGGCGCTCGACGTGCCGGCATGTCCACCGTCGTACTTCGCCCAAGGTCGCGACGCTCACTCGCGTGCGACGCCGAGATCGTCCTCGACGTGGAAGTGGCGAATTGGGCCCTCGGTCTCGCGCACGTCATCGTCGGACAGGTGCTCGCCCTGCGGCTCGGTCAACGGCGCGCTCGACCGATCGACGCGTCGCCGGGTCTGAGCAAGGTCACCCTGGGGGTCTGACGCGTCAGGTCGCCGTCGCGCGGTCCACCACGACGCGGTGCACCAATTCGGCGAACGAGGTGGTCGTCAGGTCGCTGAGGTGATGCGCCTGGAGTTCACAGCTGAACCCGTCGAGCAGGAGAGGTCCCTTCTCGGCCGCCGCCGCGAGACCGGGCAGGAAGCGGTCGCGCGCGATCTCTCGCGAGAGCTCGTCGTGGTGCCTCTCGTAGCCGAAGGAGCCAGCGAGGCCGCAGCAACCGAGGTCGAGGACGTCCACCGCGTACCCGAGGCGGGTCAGCACGTTCGCCTCAGCCCCCGAGCCCCCGGTGGCTCGCTGGTGGCAGTGGGGGTGCACGCTGACGCGGCCCCGGCTCACGGGGTCGGGGGGCGACCACTCGAGGGTGTCGAGATGCTCGGCGAGGCTTCGACTGAGCGACGCGAGTCGCGCCGCGCGCGGGTCGTGCGCCAGGAGGCCCACGAACTCGTCACGGAACGCCGCGAGACAACTGGGCTCGACGACGACGACGGGTACGCCCTTCTCGAGGTAGGGCGAGAGGACGTCGAGGACGCGCGACGCGCTCGCGCGCGCCCGGTCGAGCATGCCCGCGTCGTAGAGCGTTCGACCACAACACGCCCAACGCCGTGGAATGGCGACGCGCTCGCCCGCGAACTCGAGCACCTCGACGCTCGTCCTCACGCGCTCGGGCGAGAAGAGGTCGCTGAAGGTGTCGGGCCACACGACGACGCTGGCGGCGAGGTCGTCACCGCGCCGTCGGACCGACGGGTCGCGACGCGCGCTGCGTCGCGCGAACACCGGCGCTCGACGGAGCGTGCTGAGTCCCGCGACGCGCATCATCACCCCGCGCGACAAGGGATTCTGCAGCAACGCGTTGGCGAGGCGCGGCACCCGCGAGGCGACCCTCCCGCTCCAGGGGAGCAACGACAGGGCATAGGTCGCCCGTGGACGCAGGCGGCCTCGGTAGTAGTGCGAGAGGAACTCGGACTTGTACGTCGCCATGTCCACGTGCGTCGGGCAGTCCGACGCGCAGCCCTTGCACGACAGGCACAGGTCGAGCGCGTCGAAGACCTCGTCGCTCTTCCAGGTCGCGGGGATCGTCGCGCCCTGGAAGAGCTCGCCGAGGAGTTTCGCGCGACCGCGGGTGGAGTGCTTCTCCTCGCGCGTGACGCGGTAGGAGGGGCACATGACGCCGGCGCCGTCACTGCGGCACTTGCCCACGCCCACGCAGCGCTCGAGCGCCTCTTGGAATGATCCGTGGTCCTGGGCGAACGCGAATCCGGTCGCGAGGAGATTGGCCGAGCGGTAGCGGGGGCCGTGACGTAGGTTGGTGTCGAGCGGGTAGGCGTCGATGAGTTTGCCGGGGTTCATCCGCCCCTGGGGGTCCCAGATCGACTTGAAACGCCCGAACGCCTCCATCAGGGCGGGGCTGTACATACGGGTGAGCAGTTCGCCGCGGGACTGACCGTCGCCGTGCTCGCCCGAGATCGAGCCGCCCAGCGCGACGCACAGGTCGGCGGCGCGCTCGACGAACTCGCGGTATCGCGACAGGCCCTCGACGCTCGCGAGGTCGAAGTTGTTACGGGTGTGCACGCAACCCTGGCCGAAGTGCCCGTACCAGGCACCACTCAGGCCGAACTCGTCCCAGAGATCCTTGACGCCGCGCAGGTAGCGACCGAGGTTCGCCGGCTCGACGGCGGCGTCCTCCCACCCCTCGTAGTTGGCGGGCTGGTCCACGGGGCGCGCGGTCGCTCCGAGTCCGGATTCACGGATCTGCCAGACGCGTCGCTGGGTCGCGTCGTCGACGAACACCTCAGCGCTCACCTCGGGATCGAGCGAGGCGAGGATCGCACGGGCGATGTCCTCAGCCTCGCCAAGGTCGTCCGCTCCGACCTCGCAGAGGAGCCAGCCGCCTCCCGGCGGCAGCAGACCGAGATGCTCGACGTTGAGGTCCGCGCGGCGCATCTGCTCGACCAATGTCGCGTCGAAACCCTCGAGGCCGATCAGGTCGAAACCCAGCAGGCGCGGCACGTCGTCGGCGGCGGCGTAGATGTCGCGGTAGCCCAGCACCACGAGGACGCGCTGGCGGGGCCAGGGCGAGAGCGTCACCGTGATCTCCGTGACGAGGGCGCAGGTTGACTCCGAGCCCACGAGCGCGCGGGCGAGGTGGAATCCGTTCTCCTCGAGGAGAGCGTCGAGGTTGTAGCCCGACACCCGACGCTCGAGCGCGGGGTAGCCAGTGGCGATCGGCGTCGCGAAGTCGTCGCGCAGTCGGCGCAACTCGCCCACGATCCGCGCCGCGTGACCCGCCGCGTCGGTCTCGCCCCCTGGCGTCGCGTCGGCCGTGACCGCGTCGGCCGCCGCGAGGCCGCCCGCACCCAGGCGCATTCGCACGCCGTCAACGGTCACGATCCTCAACTCCTCGACGTTGTCGACGGTCTTGCCGTAGCGAAGGGCGTGGGTGCCGCAGGAGTTGTTGCCGACCATGCCGCCGATGGTGCACCACGCGTGCGTCGCCGGATCGGGGCCGAAGGTCAGGTCGAGGGCGCGCGCCGCCTCGTTGAGCCGGTCGAGGACCACCCCGGGTTGGACGCGAGCGAGGCGCCGCTCGGGATCGATCTCGAGGATCTGGTTCATGTGACGACTCATGTCGATCACCACCGCCACGTTGCACGCCTGGCCCGCCAGACTGGTGCCGGCGCCGCGTCCCAGGATCGGGGCGCGGTGACGCGCGCAGATCTCGACCGTTCGCACCACGTCGTCCTCGTCGCGCGGGAAGACGACCCCCAGGGGGACCTGTCGGTAGTTGGACGAGTCGGTGGCGTACATGGCGCGCGTCGCCGCGTCGAAGCGGACCTCCCCACGCACCGCTCGCGAGAGCTGGTCGGACAGGACCTGGCGCGTCACCTCGTCGACCTCGCTGCGGTCCACCTCGCTGCCGGGCGCTGGCGTGGTCATGGACGAACGATATCCTCGGTCGTCGCGAGAGGACGTGGGGCCGCTCACTGGACCAATCGGATTCGTGGGGACCTCACGTGGGGTCGAGGACGACACCGTTCTCCACTCGACGGGTGATGCGTAGTTCGTGGTCGAGGATGAGCAGGTTGGCCGGCCGCCCGGGTCGCAGCGACACGAGGTCGTCGGCGCCGGTGAGTCGTGCGGGGCGGCTGATCACCGCTCGCAGGGCGTCGAGGACGTCGACGCCCTGCGAGCGCACGTGCGTCAGTCCGTCTCGCAACTTGCCGATGCTGCCAGCCAGGGTGCCATCGACGCGCCGCGCCTCGCCGTCATTGATCAGGACCGTCACGTCGCCGAGCTGGACGACCGTGCGTTCCACGCCCGCCGCCGCGATGGCGTCGCTCACCAGGATGCACCGTTGCGCGGCGGCCGCGAAGGTCATTCGCAGCATCTCCTCGGACACGTGTACGCCGTCCGCGATCACCTGGACCGCGATACCGGGTCGCGAGAGCGCCGCGCCGGCCAGTCCCGGCGAGCGCGCGCTCATCGGTTCCATCGCGTTGTAGAGGTGGGTGACGGCGGTGGCGCCCGCGTCGAAGCCCCGTTGGGCCTCCTCGCCGGTCGCGGCACTGTGGCCGAGGGAGACCGTCACGCCCCGCGCGACGCAGGTGCGGATGAGATCGAGTGCACCGGGAAGTTCGGGGGCGATCGTCATCATGGTGACACCCTCGAGGTCGAGGAGCGTCGCCAGGAGATCGGGATCGGGCGCGCGCAGGTGGTTCACGGGGTGCGTCCCCGCGCGCCGACTCGAGAGGAAGGGGCCCTCGAGATGCGTGCCGAGGATGCGCGCACCCGAGGTCACCCGTCGCCGCGCCTCGGCGACGCGCGCAGTCGCTCGACGCAGTTGTTCGATGTCACTGGTGATCAGCGTCGGCTGATAGGCGACGACGCCGTCGCGCGCGAGCGCCTCGCCCATGGCGAGGATCTCCTCGACGTCGGCGTTGAGCAGGTCGATCCCGAAGTAACCGTTGATCTGGGCGTCGACGAAACCCGCTACGGCGATGCCGCGTCCCTGGCCGGGTAGGCCGACGCCCACGATCCGCCCGGCGTCGACCTCGACGTCGCCCTCGACGAGCTCGCCGTCGACGAAGGCGGCGGCCACTCCCAGTCGCCGACTCGCGTCGGGTCCCCGGCGGCTTCCTTCGCCACGCGGCTCCAAGGCGTCCAGCGTGGCGCGGAGCCGACCGTGGTGGCGCCCCAACATCTCCTCGGCCGTGGCGGCGTCGACGCCGCCCACGATCATCACCGCGGCGACCTTCGGGCGCCACTGACACGCGTCGAGGGTGGCGCTGACGTCGCCGTCGCTGGCGCCGGTGATCTCGGCCACGATGCGAAGGGACCGGTAGCGGAGCTTCTCGTTGGTGGGGCGAAGGTCGACCATGAGGTTGCCGTAGGTCTTACCCAAGCGCACCATCGCGGCGGTCGACAGGATGTTCAACACCAACTTCTGGGCGGTCCCCGAGTTCATCCGGGTCGACCCGGCGATCACTTCCGGTCCGACCGCCACCTCGATGGGGTGTCGCACCGCGGCGCTGAGGGGCGTCGCGTGATTGCACGAGATGCCCACCGTGAGCGCCCCACGCTCGTTGGCCTCCGCCACGGCCCCGAGCACGTAGGGCGTGCGCCCGCTCGCCGAGATGCCCACGACGCAGTCGGTCTCGCCGACCTCGAGGTCGCGCACCGCCCGGGCCCCCCCGTCCGCGTCGTCCTCGACGCTCTCCTGGGGTACGCCGAAGGCGCTGAGACCGCCGGCCATCACGCCGATCACCTGGCCGTCGCGCACGTTGAAGGTGGGACCCGCCTCGGCGGCGTCGAGCATGCCCAGTCGTCCGGCGGTGCCCGCACCGACGTAGATCAGGCGCCCACCGCGCTCGAGCCGATCGACCAGGTCCGTGAGCGCCGTGGTGATGGCGCCCTCGGCCTCACGCAGCGCGTCGGGGACGCGCCGCACGTCGTGGCACATCAGGTCGACCAGCTCGCCCACCGACATCTCGTCGAGCCTCGCGAGTTCGGGTCGGATCTGTTCCGTGCCCAGACGGCGAATGGTCGCGGCGTCGCGAGGCTGGCTCACGAGTTCACCTTGGCGAGCGCTCGGTGCACTTCGGCGCGAAAGGCGGCCTGTCGCTCAAGATCGCGGGTCGGGTGGACCGCGTTGGTCAGGAGGACGACGGCGAGGTCCGCCGCGGGCGAGATGAGGAGTGACGTGCCGGTGAATCCCGTGTGCCAGAAAGTGCCCTCGGGCCAGCGACCCCAGCCGCGGGGCTCCAGTCGCCACCCCAGACCACGCACGTCGGGGGCTCGACCCGCGTGGTACCGGGTCATCCGCGTGAGGGCGGCGCGGCTGAGGATCCGATGGTGTCGAGGGTCGAGCAGTTCGCCGGCGAAGTGGGCGAGATCGCTCGCGGTCGAGAAGAGTCCGGCGTGCCCCGCGACACCGCCCAGGGCCCACGCGTTGCCGTCGTGGACCTCACCGCGCACGAGACCCGGACCCAGCCTCTGATCGCCGTCGAGCTCGGTGGCCGCGCTACGCGCGCGCAGCCGGGCACCGGGTCGGAATCGCGTGTCGCTCAGGCCGAGCGGCTCGGCGACCACGCGGGCGAAGAGCCGGTCGAGGGGTTCGCCCGCGCAGCGTTCGATCGCCCAACCGAGCAGCATGAAGTTGAGGTCACTGTAGAGGACCCGTCCCGGGCGGGTGGCGCGTGCGGCCTCCTCCATGACGGCGCGGCGGATGGCCACGGGTCGCGAGCCGAGGTGGAAGAACGGGCGATGCGCGACGATCCCCGAGGTGTGGGTGATGAGCTGATGGAGGGTGATGTCGCGCCGGGTGAGATCGGGGAGCCACCGGTACGCGCCCTGACTCAGACGCCAACGCCCTTGGTCCTCGAGCCACAGCGCCAGGGTGGTAGTGACGATCACCTTGGTGAGTGACGCCAGGTCGTAGAGCGTGTCCTCGCGAGTGGGCTCCGGCGGTCCCACCACGGTGGCGTGACCGCTCCACGCGCGCATCACGGTGCCCTGGCGCGAGACGACGGCGAGGTTCACGCTCGGGGGGAACCCCTCCTTCGCCGCGTGAATCAACGTGGTGGTGACCGCGTGGCGTGCTCGCGTCGGGAGGTGCTCGTCGTTGAAGAACTGAACGGTGAGCGCAGGGACGTCGGCGCGCGTCATGAAGAGGATGGTCCGTCGTGCGCGGGGCCGGGGATCCTCTGCAACCTGATCTCCTGGGCGCCGTAGGATTCTTCCACCCGTCGCGCGCCGTCGGGGACGAATCCGGCGTGCGCGTACAGGGTGCGAGCGCGAGCGTTCTCCTCGAACACCCAGAGGGTGACGGTGCGCGACGACAACGGGTCGAGGATGGTGAGGGCCTTCTCCAGCAGGAGTCGGCCGACCCCGCGTCCACTCGACGACGGCGACACGTAGAGGGCGAAGACGTGCCCGTGCCCCGGATTGTCGGGCTCGGCCCCCAATCGCGTGAAGCCGACGATCTGGCCCGACTCGATCTCGGCGACCAACGTCTGTGCCGAGGTGGCCGCGACGAGTTGGCCGAGCCACGACGTCGTCTGCTCGAGGTCGAGGGCGTCGATGATGGAATCGGCGACGATGCCGCGATACGCCCCACGCCAGGAATCGATGAAGACGCGCGCGAGGGCGGGGGCGTCGTCCGCCGTCGCCCGACGCACTCGCACCGAGGGGCGCGGCGACGACGGCGTCGAGGGTGTCGGGGTGGGCCGGCGCAGACCCGTCTGGAAGCGGTAGCGGTCGCCACGATAGAGCGATCGCACGAACTCGATGGGCTGACCCGACGTGTCGAGGGTGCGCCGCGACAGCATCAAGAGGGGCATGCCCGGTGCGCACCGTAACAGGGTGGCCTCGCGCCCCTCGGCCACCACGGCCTCGATCGTCTCCTCGGCGGACGCCAGCTCGACGCCGTAGTTGGAGGAGAGCAGCTGGTAGAGCGACGCGCTGTCCGAGAGCTCGGCGGTGATGCCGTCGAATCGAACGGCGCTCAAGAAGACCACCTCGATGGCGATGGGCTCACCGTCGGCGAGGCGCAGGCGCTCGATACGCAGCACCTCGGCGTTGGCCGCGAGACCGAGGCGTTGACCCACGTCGGCCCCCGCCGACACCCGACGTACGTCGATCAACTTGGAGCTCGGGGCGATCCCGCTGGCCCGCATGCCCTCGGTGTGGCTCATCAACTCCAGGCGCTGCTCGATCTTGGCGTTGGCCACGAAGGTGCCCTTACCCTGACGACGGTAGATGCGCTGCTCGATCTCGAGTTGACTGAGGGCTTGGCGCACCGTGGCTCGCGATACCGCGTACGTCTGGCACAACTCGCGCTCGGTCGGCATGGCCGAGCCAGCGGGCAGACCCTCGATGATGACTAGGAGTGCGTCGTGGATGCTCTGATACTTGGGTGAAGTGACGGTACTGTCGAGCACCGGCACTGAATCATCGAGCACTTGCCCTCCATATCGGTGTTCACCAGATTCGCGGAATTTTGTCAATCTACCAACTGCGATTGGTCCGGTCAACAAATTTCGTCGCCGTTTGGAAATCCTTTAAATGACTGCCCTCTTGAAATTAACGTCGTCGAAATATTAGAACAACATTTGACTTGACTGGACCAAATGCCACCTGTAGTGTCGCCCCGTAGCGGATACTTCCACAACCTCACAGGGGGATCAATGAAATCATTTACTGGACTGAGAGGGCTGGCCTCAGCGGCCCTCGTGATGGGCACCGTCGGGGTCTTCTCGGGCGGCGTCCTCGATGCGGGGAGCGCGTCGGCGTCGACGAGTGCCCGGGTCGCCAATTCCACGCTGGTGATCGGAACGGTCAACAGCGTCCAGAAGATCGACCCGGACGTCGTCACGAACTTCCTCGACTTCGAGGCGCTGGGCCTGATCTACAACACGCTGGTCCAACAGAACTCGCAGCTGCAGATCGTCCCGGACCTGGCGACGAGTTGGTCGTTCGCCAACGCCAACCGCCAGCTCACCTTGCAACTTCGTCAGGGCGTGAAGTTCGACGACGGCAGCACGATGACGTCGGCCGACGTCGTCGCGTCGCTCGATCGCGCCCTCGCCACCAAGACCGCGGACCCCTCGGCGTCGTTCCTCGCCTCGGTGACCAAGATCAGTGCGAGCGGGCCGAACAGCGTCGTGTTGACGATGAGTCACCCGGATGTCTCGATCCTCCAGGGCCTCGCGACGGTGAACCTGGGCATCATGCCCGCCGCCGCGATCAAGGCGGGCACCATCGCCACCAAGCCCGACGGCACCGGTCCCTTCGAGTTCTCGAAGTGGGTCCCGAGCACGTCCTTCACCCTGACGGCCAACCCGAACTACTGGGGTGGCAAGGTGTCGCTCGGATCGGTCGAGCTCAAGACCATCCCGACGGAGCAATCCATCTCCGCGGCCCTGCAGGCCGGCACCATCCAGATGGCGCTGCTCTCACAGCCCACCGTGGTGAGCACCATCCCCCAGTCCTACCCCGTCCAGCACGTGATGGACCTCTCGTACCGTGCGCTGCAGTTGCAGGACAAGGTGGGGATCCTGGCCAACGTGAACGCGCGCCGCGCCATCGCCTGCGCCACCGACCGCAACCAGATCCTCCAGGACTCCGTCTTCGGTGACGGCAAGGTCGTCGGACCGGTGCCGCTCGGCCCCTACGCGACCAACCCGGTCTCGGCGATCTGCCCGACCCCGAACCTCGCCCAGGCGCGCAAGTACCTCGCCGCCTCGGGTCACCCGAGCGGCTTCACCTTCACCGCGATCACCTCGACCGACCTCGACTCGACGTCCGCGGCCCAGGCCATCGCGATGCAGTCGCAGCTCGCTCGCGTGGGCATCAAGATGAACATCCAGAACCTGGCGGCCAACGCCTACATCCAGGACTGGCTCAAGGGTAAGTTCCAAGCGGCCTTCGCCGAGAACGGTGCGAGCCCCAGCCCCTACGTGATGTACGGCCGCTACTTCGGCAAGGGTGCCGGTCTGGCCGTCCCGGCGGGCTACAGCTCGAAGTCGTTGCAGCAGGAACTGTTGGCTGGTGACGTGACGTCCTCCGCCGCGGGGCAGACGGCGGCGTGGAAGAAGTTGAGCAACGACCTCACTGGTAACGCGGTGTGGATCTGGCTCTTCGACTCCTACGACTTCGCGGTCATGTCGCCTTCGGTGCACGGGTTCACCCTCTCGCCGGTGAACACCACCCAGTTGTCGAGCCTCGCGAACACGACGCTCAAGTAACGCGTCCGAACCGGCACTGAACAGGGGATCCGCCGCACGATGAACGTGGTCACGGCCATCGTGCGGCGGATCCTCAGCATCCTCGTCACCCTCCTCGGGGTGTCGGTCATTATTTTCGTCATCCTTCGCCTCCTCCCCGGCAACGCGGTCAGCGCGTCGATGGGGGTGAGCGAGGGTCTTCTCTCCAAGGCCCAGGTCGCCGCCCTCAATCAGTATTACGGCGTCGGCCAACCGGTCCTCGAGCAGTACTTCTCTTGGCTGCACGCCCTGCTGCACGGCAATCTCGGCGTGTCGCTCTCCCAGCAGAAGTCGGTGAGCTACCTGGTCGGTCTGGACCTGCCGGTGACGCTCGAGCTCGCCTTCTTCTCGATGGTCCTCGGCGTGCTGATCGGCGTGGGCTTCGGGATGTGGAGTGCGCTGCATCCGGGGCGTTGGCAGGACAACATCGGTCAGGTGGTCGCGGTGGTGGGCCTCGCGATCCCCGCCTTCGTCCTCGGTCAGTCGCTGGTGGTCTACATGTCCACCAAGTTCCACTACTTCCCGTCCTCGTTGACCTTCGTCGGCTTCTTCTCCAACCCGTGGCTCAACTTCCAACAGATCATCTTCCCCTCGATCGTCCTGAGTCTGGGCATCGGCGCGGCGATCCTGCGCACGACGCGCGGTGCGGTCCTCGAGGTCAGCGGACTCAATTTCGCACGAACCGCTCTGGGCAAGGGGGTGTCGCGTCGCGCCTTCGTGTGGCGCCACCTCTTCCTCAACTCCCTCACCGCGGTGGTGACGATGTCGGGTATCCAGCTCGGATACCTCCTGGGTGGCACCGTCATCATCGAGCGGATCTTCGTCCTGCCGGGAATGGGCAACTTGTTGATCACGGCGATCAAGAACCAGGATTACCCTCTGGTGCAGAGCGTCACGCTGGTGTTCGCCGCCGGATTCGTCATCGTCAACATGTTGGTCGACCTGGCCTACTCCTTGATCGACCCGCGTACGAGGAGGCGTTCAGCGTGAGCGACGTCACCCCCGAGATCAGTGGCGCTACGTCGGACCAGGTGGTGCGCCACCGGAGCTGGTTCGGGGCCCTCTGGCGCAGCGCCAACGGGCGCGCGGGGATCGTGGTCGTGTCGATCACCCTCTTCGCGGGGGTGCTCGGCATCCTCGGCGTCACCCCCTACGCCCCCGACGCGCAGAACCCGTCGGCGGTGCTGAAGGGAGTCTCGCTCTCGCACCTGATGGGCACCGACCAGTTCGGGCGCGACGTCTTCTCCGGGGCACTACAGGGGTTGGGCGTCTCGCTCGAGATCGCTTTCTTGTCGGTCCTCATCGCCGGGGTCATCGGCAGCATCGGCGGCATCGTGGCGGGCTTCCTCGGCAAATGGACCTCCTCGGTGATCATGCGCCTGACCGACATGATGTTCGCGATCCCCACGGTCCTGTTCGCCCTCGCCGTCGTCACCGCGTTGGGATACGGCATCGTGGACAGCTCGATCGCCATCGGCGTGGGCTGGGTGCCCATCTACGTGCGCGTGGTGCGCAGTCCGGTCCTGGCCCTGCGCGAGTCGGACTTCGTCCGGGCGGGCCAGGTGCTCGGCTTCTCCCGGCGACGCCTGCTGTGGCGCCACATCCTGCCCAACGTCGCGGGCGTGATCGCGGTGCAGACGAGCCTCGCCCTGGCGTGGGCGATCCTCGCCGAGGCGGGATTGAGCTTCCTGGGGCTGGGACCGCCCCCGCCCACCTTGTCCCTCGGGGACATGGTCAATAACGCGAGCTCCACCGCCGCGGTGGCGTGGTGGACGTTGGCCGGGCCGTCGCTGGTCATCATCGTGGCCGTCATCGGCTTCAACTTCCTCGGGGACGGCCTGCGCGACGTCTCCGACCCCCGGACGAGGACGAGGTGAGATGAACGTCATTGGCATGATCTCGGGTACGTCCTTCGACGCCATCGAAGCCGTCGCGTTGAGGATCACCCTTCGCGACCGCGTCGCGCACGCCGAGTTGGTCGAGCACGTGTCGGTGCCCTACGAGGAGGACCTGCGCTCACGCGTGGCGCTCGTGCTGCCGCCGAACGCCACGACGATCGAGGAGGTCTGTCAGCTCGATACCCTCATCGGCCTCGCCTTCGCGGACGTGGCCGCGTCCCTGGCGCGGCGGTGCTTCGCGGACGACGTCGACGTGGTGTGCTCGCACGGGCAGACGGTCTACCACTGGGTCGTCGACGGGCACGCCTGCGGGACCCTGCAGATCGGCCAGGGGGCGTGGATCGCCGAGGCGACCGGGGCCACGGTCGTGAGCGACGTGCGCAGCCGCGACGTGGCGGCGGGCGGACACGGAGCACCCCTCGCGAGCCTGGTCGACGTGCTCCTGCTGGGACGCCACCCCGACGTGGTGCGCGGGGCGCTCAACCTCGGCGGGATCGCCAACGTGACGGTGGTCGGTCCCGCACTCGAGCCGCTGGCCTTCGACATCGGTCCGGCCAACGCGTTGATGGACGCCGCGATCACCTGGGTGAGCGACGGCGCCGCTGGTTTCGACGAGGGGGGCGCGAGCGCCGCTCGCGGCGCCGTGGACGAGGCGCTCCTCGAGGCGCTCCTCGACGACCCCTACTACCGCGCGCCCGCCCCGAAGTCCACGGGCAAGGAACTGTTCAACCTCGGCTATCTCCATGAGCGGATCGGGTCACGGTCCATCGACCACGATGACCTGCTGGCGACGCTCTGTGAGCTCACGGCCCGTACCGTCGCCGACGCGGTGCTCGAACAAGGCGTCGTCGAGCTCTTCGTGTCCGGCGGTGGGACGCGCAATCCCACACTCATGGCAGCGATGTCGCGGCACCTGAAGTCACACGGCGTCACCATCGCGCTCATCGACGACTTCGGGGTGCCCGAGGCCGCCAAGGAGGCGCTGCTCTTCGCGTTGATCGGCTTCTTGAGCGTGCAGGGCCTCGCGGGGAGCATCGCCTCGTGCACGGGCGCCGCGCACGCCAGTGTCCTGGGCTCGATCATCCCCGGTCGTCAGCCGGTCTCCTCGCTCGCGGCGACGCAGGCTCCCGAGCGCCTGGTCGTGCGTTCCACACCGAGCGCGGTGGCGTCGTGAGCGGACCCCTCCTCGAGATCCGCGACCTGCACATCGGCATCGCGCGCCGCCACCGCAACGACGAGATCGTGCGAGGGGTGGACCTCGCGATCGAGGCCGGCGAGAAGTGGGGGATCGTCGGCGAGAGTGGTTCGGGAAAGACCCTCACCATGCTCTCGGTGCTACGACTGCTGGCCTCCCCGCCGCTCAGCGTCCTGCGCGGGGAGATCCGCTTCGACGGCGAGGACCTGGCCCACGTCGACGACCGACGTCTGCGCGAGGTGCGCGGGGGCGACATCGCCATGGTCTACCAAGACCCGATGACCTCGCTCAATCCCCTGCTGCGCGTGGGGCGACAACTCGAGGAGACCCTCAAGGCCCACGGCGCCTCGCCCGCGCAGGCGCAGGCGCGCACCCGCGACGTCCTTCGCCAGGTCGGTCTGAGCGATCCCGAACGAGTGCGCACCTCATATCCTCACCAGCTCTCGGGGGGGATGATCCAGCGCGTGATGATCGCGATGGCCCTCGCGACGTCACCGCGGGTCCTCATCGCCGACGAGCCCACCACGGCCCTCGACGTCACCATCCAGCGCCAGATCCTCGAACTCGTCACGGCGCTGCAGGCGAGCACCGGCATGGCCGTCCTGTGGGTGACCCACGACCTCGGGGTCGTCGCGAGCCTCGTGGACAAGGTGGCGGTCATGTACGCGGGGCGCATCGTGGAGAAGGCGCACACCACGCGACTCTTCGAGCACCCGACCCACCCCTACACCAAGGCTCTCCTCGAGTCGTTGCCCGGCGCGGGCAGTGCCCATCGCTCCGCGCTGCACCAGATCGGCAGCACTCCGCCCGACCCCACGCGCCTGGGCGCGGGCTGTCCGTTCCGCGAACGTTGCCCCTACGCCGTCGATCAGTGCGCGTCGAGCGAACCCGCGCTGATGGACCGCGGCCAGGGCAGCTTTGCGGCGTGCTGGAAGGAACCGTCGCAATGGTAGATGTCGTCCTGGACGCCCAGCACCTCACCAAGGTGTACGGCGCGCGCCGCGGTGGTGAACCCGTGCGCGCGCTCAACGACGTCTCGGTCAGCCTCGAGCGCGGCCGGACCCTGGGCATCGTGGGTGAGAGCGGGTGCGGCAAGTCGACCCTGGCACGACTCCTGGTCGGCCTGGAGACGCCCACTTCGGGCGACCTGCGGATCGACTCGCGCCAGATCGAGGCGGGAGGGCGCGGCGCGGCGCGGGCCCTCGCACGTCGGATCCAGTTGGTGTTCCAGGACCCGTTCTCCTCGCTCGATCCGCGTATGACCGTCGAGAAGGTCCTGCACGAGGTGCTGACGGTGCACTCCCTGCACGAGGGCGCGCGCGGTGCACGCGTCAGTGAACTCCTGGCCATGGTGGGACTCAGCGCGCGCTTCGCCACGCGCTACCCCCACGAACTCTCGGGGGGCCAGGCCCAGCGGGTCGCGATCGCGCGGGCCCTCGCGGTCGAGCCCGAGATCGTGGTCCTCGACGAGCCCACCTCGGCGCTCGACGTCTCGGTGCGCGCGGAGATCATCAATCTGCTGGTCCGGATCCAGGACGAGCTTCGCCTCTCGTACGTCTTCATCAGTCACGACCTCTCGATGGTGCGTCACATCAGCGACGACATCGCGGTGATGTACCTCGGGCGCGTCGTCGAGCAGGGCCGCTACGACCAGGTGTTCGTCACGCCACTGCATCCCTACACCGTCGCCCTCGCCGACGCGATCCCGGTGCCCGACCCGCGCCACGAGCGTTCTCGCGCGGCGGCGGGAGTGGCGTCGGTGGCGTTGCGCACGGAGGCGGTCGCCCAGGGCTGCGCCTACGCCCCGCGCTGCGCCCTGGTGCAGGATCGTTGTCGCGGTGCGGTACCGGCGCTGAGCGAGAAATCCGAGGGTCACCGGGTCGCCTGCTTCGTCGCCCTGGACGAATCGAGGTGACGGGCGACCCCGCGAGGGGCCCCGGCGCGGCGCCTCCGGGGCGACGCTGATGGGGAACACGACGCTCACGTCGGCCCTGGGTTGGGTCGCCGCCGCCGTGGGGACGTCGTCGGCGTTCCTGCAGTACCGGCGACTACGCCGGCGCGGGACCCAGGGGGTGTCACTGACCACGTGGACACTGCTGGGGACGCTGGCCGTCTTCTGGGTCCTCTACGGGGTCGCGGTGCGTTCGTGGCCGCTCGCCCTGAGTAGCGCCCTGACGCTCCCGTGGCAGGTGATGATCTGGTGGCGCCTGCGCCCGACGACACGCACCGGCGCGGTCGTGGGATCGACGGGTGCGGCAGTGATGTGCTGCCTCGCGCCAGGACTGCTGTGGGGATGGTCGGGTGCCGTCGTGGGCGCGGGGGGTGCCGGCATCATCTCGCGGTTGCCGCAACTGAGTCGCCTCGTGCGCACGAGGACCTCGGTGGGGGTCTCGACGGGTTCGTGGGCACTGGGTGCGGCGGTGAGCGCCATGTGGGTCCTCTACTACGCGCGTTCGCGGCTGTGGGCGGTACTGGTCGTCACCGCGGTGGCGGGAACGTTGAGTCTGGTCATCGCCCTCGCGTCGCAGTGGCGACAACGCCGCGCGCCCGAGACCGTGTCGTGCGCCACGCGAGCGCTGGGTGCGGAGTCGGCGACCTGAGCCGTGCGTCGGGCGACGGTGGGTAGCGTGGGGGAGTGCAACTCGATCTGGTGACCATCGTGGTGAGGGACTACGACGAGGCGATCGATTTCTTCGTCGGCGTCCTGGGGATGGAGTTGGTGCAGGACGCTGCGTCACTGAGCACTGACGGGCGGGCCAAGAGATGGGTCGTGGTGCGTCCCATCGCCGCGCAGACGGGGATCCTCCTCGCGGTGGCCGACGGCGAGGCTCAGGAGCGAGCGCTGGGTCAGCAGACCGGCTCGCGGGTGGGTTTCTTCTTGCGCGTCGACGACTTCGACGTCGCGCTGGCGCGCATGCGCGCGGCGGGCGTGGAGTTCGAGGGCGACCCCCGCCGCGAGGACTACGGCCAGGTCGTCGTCTTCCGTGACCTCTACGGGAACCGTTGGGACCTGCTCGGGCCGTAGTCATGGCGGGCTTCGGGTCTCCACGCGATGGGGCGACGACGGTCCGTGCCTCTTGCTCGAACCATAGGAATGGCCTCCTCACCCCTTGACATTCGAACACTAACGATATATCGTTATAGTACTAAGTAAGTACTAGATAGGTTCTTACGGAGAATTTGGAGTTCACATGTTCAACGACAGCAATTCAAATCGTGGTGACGTTCCCCCGTGGGCCCAGGGCCGTCGCCGTCGGAGCCCTGGCCATCTTCACGGCCATGGCCCTTTCCGGGGCGGTCCCTGGCCCCGCGACGGACGTCGTCAGCGGCGCGGTGACGTGAGGGCCGCCGTCCTGGTCCTGCTCGAGGAGAAGCCGAGCAACGGGTATCAACTCATCCAGGAGCTGACGGAGCGGTCCCACGAGACCTGGCGACCCAGCCCGGGATCGATCTACCCGGTGCTGCAGCAACTCGAGGATGAGGGTCTCGTGCAGACGTTGGCCTCGGGCACCGGGCGAACCTACGCGCTGAGTGACGAGGGTCGCCGAGTGGTCAGTGAGCAACGCGAGCAACTCGGACGCCCGTGGGAGAACGCCGAGGGCGCGAGCGCCTCGGCCGGCGAGATGATCTCCACGGGTCGACAGGTCTTGATGGCCGCGCGCCAGGTCCTCATGGCCGGCTCCGAGAGCCAGGTGGCCAAGGCCACCACCATCCTCAGCGACGCGCGACGCGCGCTCTACGGCATCCTGGCCGCGGGTGACGAGGGCGACGCGGGTGACGAGGTCTCACCGAGCTAAGGGTCGGGCCGTGAAGGTGAAGGTGGCGCAGCGATGCTCGCCACCACCTTCGCCAGGCACTCGCCGGGTCGCTCCAGCGAGGAACTCGGCGCCCGAGAGACTCATCGACGCCAGTGTCGCGCCACCTTCTCGTTACGGGCGATCATGGCGGTCGCCAGGACCGCGGCTCCTGACAACACGAACGAGCCGAGGATGTCGATGGGGTGGTGCACGTGGGCGCCGACGCGCGCCGCACCGATGAGGACGGCGTTGATCAGTAGGAGGACTCCCGCGGTGCGCGCGTATCCCAGCACGGTGAAGCCGAGGAACGAGGCGAGCAGTGCGTGGTCCGAGGGGAAGCCGTTGTCGGGGGCGTGTGCGAACAGCGGCGTCACGTGATCGGCGACGAAGGGTCGGGTGCTGTAGTACAGCTGGGCGCCCACCTTGGCGAGGGCGAGCGCGATGAGCCCTCCCGCCACGAGGCGAAAGCCCATCTCGATCTTGGTGGAGGTCGTCGACCTGAGCCAGTAGATCGCCACGAAGAGGACGCTGAGGAAGAGGAAGTACTTGGCGACGAAGACGATGAGGGAATCCACCATGTCACTCTAGTGACGTCGCATCGACGTCCTGGTGACGACGGTGCAAAGATTGGGTCGCGGCGACGCTGGGTTCGGGGACATCGGTCCCTCGAGACATCGGTCCCGCGGAGGGCTGACGTGATGAAGGGCTACGTGATGGCCATCGACCAGGGGACGTCGAGCACGAAGGCGATGATCATCGACGAGGGCGGTCGTCTGGTCGCCTCGTCACACGCGACCCTCGCCCAGTCGTTCCCGCGACCGGGCTGGGTCGAGCACGACCCCGAGGAGATCTGGGGCAGCGTTCTCGAGACGACGCGCGCGGTGTTGGCGTCCGCGGGCCTCGCCGCCGACCAACTGACCGCCGTGGGGATCACCAATCAGCGAGAGACGACGGTCGTGTGGGACCGCACGACTGGTCGGGCCCTGTACCCCGCGATCGTCTGGCAGGACCGGCGCACCGCGTCGACCTGCGCGGCGCTCGAGGAAGGCGTCAGCGACTGGGTACACGCTCGCACGGGCCTGCGGATCGACCCGTATTTCTCGGCGACCAAGATCGCGTGGATCCTCGACCACGTCGAGGGACTGCGCCCTCGTGCTGAGCGCGGCGAATTGGCGGCGGGCACCATCGATTCCTGGTTGCTCTGGCGCATGAGCGCGGGACGGTTGCACGCCACCGACCCCACGAACGCGTCGAGGACCATGCTGATGGACATCTCGACGTTGCAGTGGGACGAGGGATTGTGCGAGTTGTTCCGCGTGCCCTCGTCGATGCTCGGACGTATCGAACGCGGCGGGGAAGTGCTCGGCGAATCCGATCCCCAGGTGTGGGGGTCGCCGGTGCCGATCGCGGCGGTGGTGGGCGACCAGCAGGCCGCGCTCCTCGCTCAGCGTTGCGTCGCGCCGGGACAGATCAAGTGCACCTACGGGACGGGGTCCTTCGTCCTGCGCCACACCGGTGAGCAAGCCCTCACCGCGTCGGACGCGCTGATCGCCACCGCCGCGCACTCGCGCACTCGCACAGCGCAGTACGCGCTCGAGGGCTCCCTCTTCACGACCGGGGCGGCGATCCAGTGGCTGCGCGACGGTCTGGGGATCATCTCGGAGGCGAGCGAGAGCGAGAGTCTGGCGCGAAGCGTCCGCGACAACGCCGACGTCTGGTTCGTCCCCGCGTTGGCGGGCCTGGGCGCACCCCACTGGGACCCCGACGCCCGGGGACTGCTGATCGGCGTGACGCGCGGCACCACCCGGGCCCACGTGGTGCGCGCGACCCTCGAGAGCATCGCGTACCAGACGCGAGAGGTCGTCGAGGCGATGGACGCGCAGTCGGGCCACGTGGTGCGAGAGCTTCGCGCGGACGGCGGCGCGACGAGCAACGCGTGGCTGATGCAGTTCCAGTGCGACGTCCTCGGGGTGCCTTTGGTCGTGTCGGCGTCGCCCGACATCACCTTGTGGGGTGCCGCCTACGCCGCCGGCCTCGCGGTGCGGCTGTGGGACGGCTACGGCGACCTGCCCGGCGCGCCGGGGGCGCAGACCCGTTACGAACCCTCGATGGACGACGATCAGCGCGACGAACTCTACGCACGATGGCGACTGGCGTTGGCGCGCAGCGCCAAGTGGGCGTCGTAGGCGCCGTCGCGCGACGCGGGCGCTCGCGTGGGGGTGTAGAACACGGAGTGTGAAGTTGAAGCTCGACCTGCACGACATCTACAACCGCGGTGACGACATCGACCGGGCGCTGCGCGCGATCATCGACGAGGCGCTCGACAAGGGTGTGAAGGTGGTCGAGATCATACCGGGCAAGGGCAGCGGTCAACTGAAGAAGCGGGTACTACGTTTCCTCGACCAGAAGGAGATCAAGGCGCTCTATCACCGCGTGGAGAAGGACTCGCACAACTTCGGGCGCGTCTTCGTTCACTTCCGCCCGAAGGAGAGGTGATCACGCGGCACAGGACTGGCTCGCCCGGCTCGTCACTGGTGCGCTACGACACTGCAGGGGTCAGCGGGGGCTCCCCTTCAGCGGTTGGCCCAGAAGCGGGGCCAGGAGACAGACGTTCATCAGACCCGCGACCAGGGGCACGAGACCGACGATGGACAGGGTGATCCATCCGCCGCCACCCACGAATCCGAGCACAATCAGGATCAACCCGGCGACCACGCGAAGCGATCGACCGAGACCGGTGGACATGAACTTCGAGAAACTCATCACTGCTCCTTAGCCTTGACCTGGGTACCACCGCGAGTGATCGTCACCCACGTCGAGAGGATATACCCCTAGGGGTATCTCCTCCAGTGACCAAGGTCCCGCGTCGAAGCGGGGCCAGTTCCCTCGAGCCCTCCGACGGAATGCGACGATCCCTGGCTGGGTGATCCCTGGCTGCGTGAGCCCTGGCTGCGCGGGCCCGCGGGCCGAGAGTCAGTTCAGGGCCGCGCCGACGTCCCAGAGATGGTGATGGGGGTCGTGCAGGCCGTAGACCACGAGCGAGGCCACCGTGAAGTCGCTGCCGTTCGAGCGGGTCCCCGGCCGCGACCACTGGTGCGCCTCGACGGACTCGCAGCGTCGGGCGTAGAGGTCTGCGGCGTCGCGGAGCTCGACGAGCACCACCGCGGGGTCCTGGAGGTCGTAGCGGTTCTCGATCGCGGTCGCGTCCTGGTCCCAGTTCGCGAAGACGGGAGCGTCTCGAGTCAGCATCAGGGCGAGCCGCTCGTCGAAGATCGTGTAGACGTCACGGACGTGGCACGCGTATTCGAGATCCGACCAACGGTCCTCGCGTGGACGACGCCGGGCCGTGGGTCGGCCGAGGACCTCCCCCCAGTGGCGGGCGTTCGCCCGGACCGCGTCACCGGCCCCGTCGAGTCGAACGCTGGCCGGGTCGAATCCGCACTCCTCGCAGGGTCGCTGGAGCACCCAGGTCCAGTCCTTGTCGTCGGGGACAATCGTCATGGTCCCAAGGTAGCGGGTACGTCGTCAGTGGATGTGGGGGTCGTGCGCCCTTCTTCGCCCCTCGACCCGCGTGCGCGTCACGACTCGTTCCCGCAGGTGCGTCGAACGCTCGGCCCCCCGCGCTGAGTGGCGACGGGTCCGCGAGATGCGAGGGCGGAGCGGGCGGGCGAGCGCCCTCGACCCGGCACGGGTCACTCCCGTAGGAGGCCCTCGATGACGATGCCGAGCATCGACGAGACGTCGTCGGGGCCCAGTTCGGCCTGGTCGGCGACGACCGCCACGCCACCGACGAGTCGACATACCTCCAGGGCGTCGACGTCCGCGCGAAGGGCACCCTTGTCACGCAGTCGCGTGAGGACGCGGTCATTGGCCAGTCGCAGGACCTCGCACTTGGAGTAGATGGGCGAGTCGGGCTTGCCCATCGCCGTGGCGAACTTCGAGGGCCCACCGCGATTGCGACTGATCCGGGCGACGTAGGTGTTGAACCACTTCTGCAGGACCTCGCGGGTGGGCAGGTCGCTCTCGACGGCCTCGGTGGCCGCCGAGTCGATCTGCGCCATCCAGCTCTTCACCACCGCGTCGATGAGGTCCTCGCGCGTGGCGAAGTGACGATAGAGGGTCCCGGGTCCCACCTCGGCGCGGGTGGCGATCTCGTCCAGGGGGGCGTCCATGCCCCTCTCGGTGAACACTTCGGCGGCGGCGGCGACGATCTTGTCGTAATTCCTCTGCGCATCAGCCCGCATCACAAAGTCCTTGCTAAATGGAGAAACTCTCCGTATACTGGTAAGCGGAGAACTTCTCCGTTCACTCTAGTCTCGAGAGCGCCGATTTTCCAGTTCTCGGGCCTTTCTCGCGTTTCACCCGTTCCATGAGGAGTTATATGTCCTACTTCCGCCGACCCTCCACCGCATCCATCGCCCTCGCGGTCATCGTGGCCAGTCAATTGATGTTCGTGCTCGACGCCACGGTGGTCAACATCGCTCTCGTCCCGATCCAGAACACCCTGCACTTCTCCAAGGCCAACCTCGCCTGGGTGATCGACGCCTACAGCCTGGCCTTCGGTGGCCTGCTCCTGCTGGGCGGTCGCGCCGGCGACGTGTACGGCCGACGGCGGCTCCTCGTGGGTGGGCTCGCCCTCTTCACCAGCGCCTCCCTGGTCGGTGGGTTGGCCACGAGTGCGTCCATGCTCCTCATCGCCCGCGCCGTCCAGGGGATTGGTGCCGCGATGGCCGCGCCGAGCACGCTCAGTCTGATCAGCTCCATCTACGCCGAGGGTCCGGCGCGCAACCGCGCCCTCGGCGTCTTCACCGCGGTGTCGGCCGGTGGCGGATCCCTCGGCCTCATCCTCGGCGGCGCCCTCACCTCGTGGGTCTCGTGGCGCTGGGTGCTGATGATCAACGTGCCGATCGGGATCCTCGTGATCATGCTGGCGCCTCGTTACGTCCCCGAACCACCGCGCAACGGGGGACGACTCGACGTCACCGGGGCCGCCCTCGTCACCGCCGGCCTGGGCGCGGTCATCTACGGCTTCATCCGTCTCGCCGAGCAGGGCTCGCGCGACGTGACGATCGCGACCTTCGTGATCGGTGCGGCGCTCCTCGCGTCCTTCGTGGGGGTCGAGAAGAAGGTGGAGCAACCGCTCTTCCCCTTCCGACTCCTCTCGAGCCGCACCCGGGCGAGCTCATATCTCGACATGCTGCTGGTTCCGAGCGTCATGTACGGCGTGTTCTTCTTCGTCAGTCAGTACCTCGAGGGGACGCTGCACTTCAGCGCCATCAAGGCGGGCTTCGCCTTCTTGCCGTTGACGGCGATGATCTTCACGCTGTCGCGGATCACTCCGCGGTTGGTGACGCGCTTCGGAGCGCGACCGCTGCTGCTCGTCGGCCTCACGACGCTGGCGCTGGCGGCGTACTGGATCTCACGCGCCCATTCCAGTGAGGGGTACTTCGCCAGCCTCTTCGGACCGCTGTTGCTCTTCGGGCTGGGCGCGGGCACGAGCTTCCTCCCCTTGAGCATCACCATCCTCGGCGGCGTACCCCGCGACGACGCCGGTGCGGCGTCGGGCATGCTGCAGACGATGCAGCAGACCGGTGGCGCGCTCGGTGTGGCGATCCTCTCCACCATCGCCCTTGGTCACGGTCGCTCCCTCGCACTCGAGGTTGGCTCGGCCATCGCGGTCCTGGCCCTCGTGGTGGCCGCGCTCGCCATCCGCCCTCCGCGCCCCGTCCGAGTCCCCTCCGACGAGGAGCTGGCGTTGGAGATGGAGCCCCTGCCGCTCTTCGAGTGAACCGTCGGCCCCGTGGCGC
>JAGXBH010000046.1 GCA_018971185.1 Acidobacteriota bacterium | reverse complement strand
GCTCGCACTGCAGAACTCGGTGGAGTCGGCGATTGCCGCACTGAATGGTGGCATCTCGGTCCTGCGTATCGCGGGCATCGATGCGACGGACACTGCGGCGCAGATCGCGAACTTCGCTATCTCCAACGCGGGCGCCAACTCGGGCCTGGGCTGGACTGCAACGTTGGGTCACAACTCGGTGATTGCTAGCCACGGTGACTACTGGTCGGACGCGCTGGGCGCGGCTGCGCTTGGTGGTGGTGCGAACACCGGAACTTATGGTCTCGAGCCCATCATCTTGACGGAGAACCCGACTACGGTTGGTTCTTACACCACGGCTGAATTGGCGATCCTTGCCAAGGCGGGGTACACGAACCTGACGGTCCTTGGCGGTGCGCTCGCGATGCCGTCGTCGACCGTGAACACTCTGTTGGCTGGTCTGTAATCAGCTGAAGTACTAGATCACCCGGAGATACTAGGGGGATCGAAGGAGGAGGGGCCCGAGAGGGCCCCTCCTCCTTTTGACGTCCAGCGCGTCGCCTACGTTGATTGGGTTGCCACCACGATGGCGTGGCGCTGTGTCGCGCGACCCGAATGAGAAATTCTCCTAGTCTGTTTGAGAGCTGATTGCTCTCCCGTGGCGATTATGCGCTCTTGGGTTGGCTACATGTGGCGACGCCTCCGAACAGTGGACATCGGGTCGGCCACTCGTGTCAACCCTTACTGCGATTCTTGAATCGGCCAATGCGTTGACTTTCGGACGCGTACGTTTGTAGGCGCGACGTGAAGGCAACCTGAGTAGTGAGAATTCAATGGGTCACATGCCTCTTGGTTTTGAGTTCGATAACTGATGTGGGCAACCCTGGATCAAGTGACCATGGACCCTGGCCCTATGGAGATATCGGGGAGATGATGGTATGTGAAGGTGAAGTTGGGCCTGCGTAGTGAGGAGGTGGTTATGGCGCTAGTGCGTAGAGATGCCACGAGTCACCCCGTGGAGTGGCCGATGTTCGGTCTCCCGGAGAGGTGGCGCCGTTTCCTTGACATCGACGATGTCGAAGGCTGGATGCGCGTGGAGGAGTTCAACGACGGCCACGAGATGGTGATCCGAGCGGAACTGCCGGGGGTCGATCCCGACAAGGACGTGCAAGTCACCACGAGTGGAGGATTCGTGAAGATCCGGGCGCATCGTGAGGAGAAGGCCGAGCACACCGAGAAGTCCGGCTATCGCAGCGAGTTCCGCTACGGCGAGTTCGAGCGCGAAGTGTCGTTGCCTGACGGCGTCGAGAGCAAGGACGTGAAGGCCACCTACAAGGACGGCATCCTCGAAGTGAGGATTCCGCGTCCCGCCAACACGAGCGAGGCGACGAGGACGATTCCCGTCACCCGATCGTAGGGACCGTGAACGGCTGACACGACATCCCCCCCTGTCGTGTCAGCGCCGTTCACCTCTGCTCAGCACTCGTCGACGCTGTCGTGTTCGCGACCTCGCCGTATCGTGCGAATGCTCGAGGCGCGCTCGCTCGCCCTGGAAGTCGCGAAGACCGACTCGCAGCAAGGATCGAATGGCGCGGGTGCGCGACATCGACCAGGCTGGTCGGCGACGAGCGGGAATTGGCTCCGTTCACTCGGCGCTCGTGAGTTGTCGTAGGACCTCCAAGTCCTCCGTGGCGCCGAGGACGGTGAGACGGTCTCCGGCCTTGAGGGTGGTGTCACCGGTGGGGCGGATGACGTCGCGACCTCTCTCGATGGCGGTGATCAGGACGCCACGAGGGGTGTGCGAGGTGCGCACACTCCTTCCCACCATCGAGGACTGTTCATTGATGACGAATTCCGAGATACCCGTCGTCCCCCCGAGTTCTGAGATCCTCTGCAGATTGGCCTGCACCGTGCGCCGGTAGTTCCTGACTATGTCCGAGATCGAGATGGTGCCCACGACGCGACGGTCGTCGTCGATGACGGCGGCCCATCGCTGAGTGGTCGAGGTGAGGGTCTCGAGAACGCTGTCGAGGTGGATCGACTGGTGGATCGGCGCGTAGGTCGCGTCGATCGCTCCCACGGACTCTGGGGCGGCGCCCTCGACGGGTGTGGCGAGGCCCGTTGGGGGCGACTTCTCGCCCGCACCGCGCTCAGTGTCGACCTCGGGGAGGTTGACCACGCCGAGGTAGCGTCCCTGGGCGTCGACGACCGGCGCCGCGCTGACGTTCGCCGCCGTGAGGTGCTCGCGCATCGTCGAGGGCTGGTCGGATTCCTTGAGGACGCAACGCGGCGAGGCCATGGCGTCGCCCGCGGGAACGAGTGCGAGTAGCGGCAGACCGGTGAGGATCCGGTGCGCGGGCGACTCGATGCGGCTGCGCAGCTGGCTGCGGTAGATGGTGTCGTCGTTGCGCCGCACGATCAGCGTCGCGAGCCCCACCGCCAGCATCGCCGGCACGACGAGCGAGAGCGTCCCGGTCATCTCGGCGACCATCAGCATGACCGCCAGTGGGGCGCGTGAGATACTCCCGAAGCAGGCCATCATTCCGACGATGACGAAGGGGGCCGGGTCGTGTCCGAGACTCGGGACCACCGGCTCGAGCAGGCGCCAGACGGCCGCGCCGACGAAGGCCCCGATCACCATCCCGGGACCGAAGATGCCGCCCGAGCCGCCCGAACCGATGGAGAGCCCGGTCGTGGCGATGCGCGCGAAGGGCAGGATCAGTACGATCCAGAGCGGGATGTGCTCTAGCTGGGGGCCGAGCCCCGCCTGGATCCACCCGTAGCCGGTGCCGATGACCTCGGGGATGGCCAGGGCGATCAGTCCCACGATGAGACCGCCGAGGGCCGGTCGTATCCAGCGCGCGAGGGGGAGTCGGCTGAAGTAGTCCGCCATCGCGTAGAAGGTCTTGGCGTAGAGCAGGCCAACGCCGCCGCCGATGATGCCGATGATTGCGAACCAGAGCAGTTGCATCGCGCTGGTGAGGTGGTAGTTACCGACGTAGCCGAAGAGCGGGCCGAAGCCCTCGACTGAGCCCCAGACGGCGTAGCCGACGATCGAGGCGATGAAGGACGGGAGGAGGGCCTCCACCTCGAAGTCGTCACGGTAGAGGATCTCGGTCGCCAGGATGGCTCCCCCGAGCGGTGCGCCGAAGATCGCCCCGATGCCCGAGCCGATGCCACTGGCCACGGTGATGCGCGCGTCGGCCGGACTGAGGTCGAGGAACCGGGCCAGGAACGAACCGAAGCCGGCGCTGATCTGGCCGGTCGGCCCCTCGCGACCGCCGGAGCCGCCCGAACCGATCGTCAACGCCGAGGCGATGATCTTGACGATGACCGCGCGCACGCGCACGCCGCGCGGGTTGTGGTGCACCGCCGCGATGGCGGCGTCGGTGCCGTGGCCCTCCGCCTCGGGGGCCACGGCGAACACCAGGATCGCTCCGGCGAGCGCGCCCACGCAGGCCACCAGCGGAATGGCCCAGGGTCTCGCGAATCCCGCCGAGGCCGCGCGAGCGCCTTCGCTGATCGGCAGGGGCACGCGGTAGCCGGCGAGGACTTCGAGGAAGAAGTAGGTGGCGAGGCGCAGGGCCTCGTAGAAGGCGATGGCGCCCAGTCCGGCGATGATGCCGATGATGACGCCGAGCAAGAGCCACTTCTTGTTATAGGTCGTGCTGGTCAGCCACCGGCTGAGGCGCACCTGGAGCGATCGCCACTCGCGCGACCACCGCACCCTGAGGGAGTTCGTCTCGGGTGACATCTACAGGTCCCAGCCCATCGACCAGTCCTGCTCGGGCACCTCGCCCGCCGCGGCGGCCAGGCGAGAGAGCGCCTGCACGATGACTGGCCGCTCCTCGGCACTGATGGCGTTGACGACCTTCTCGATCTCGTGGCGACGTCGTCGGGTGACCGAGGTGACCAGGGCCACGCCCTTCTTGGTGAGGTCGAGGTGCACGTGGCGCCGGTCGCCGGACGCGGCGCTGCGCGCGATGAGGTCCTTCTTCACCAAACGGTCGCACATGCGAGTGGCGGTGGCGGGTGTCACGCACAGCGCCTCGGCGAGGCCGGCCAGGTTCTGGGGGCCGCGCGAGGCGAGGACGATCAACGTGCGGTACTGGACCAGCGTGACCTCCTCGGCGATGTCCGAGAGCGAGCGTGCGGCCACCGCGACCAGGACGCGACTGGCCGCGAGGACCGAGTCGATCACCGCGTCGGTGGGCTGATGGGTCAACATCTTTGATTGCATTCACTAATTATTGCATATAGAAATCAATCACTTCGTCCCTCGCGCCCAGGGTCTCGATGGGCCCTCTCGAATGATCGGTGGACGAGCGATCGTCGCGGCCGCTCGCGTGAGAACCACTTCGCGCGCCGTGTTGGCAAGTGGGGAGCCGCTGGAGAATTGCTGGAGAGCCGCGGTCCGACGTCAAGGTCGAGGGTGGGTCCCTCTGGGCTCAGGACTCCTCGGTGTCTCGCGCCAGCGTCACGTCCTCACCTCGCCGGGTGGGCACGAGGGCGAGGGCCACGAAGGCGAGCCAGCCGACCGCCACCGCCAGCCAGTAGTTGACGAAGCGGTAGACCAGGACGGTCGAGAGGGTGGGCACACGCGCGGCCCCGTAGGCGACGAGAATGACCGCGAGACTGCCCTCGACCAGTCCGATCCCGCCGGGCACGAGGGGAAGCACCGCCACGATCTGGGCGACGCCGTAGGCGAGGAGGACCCCGTCGCCCGGGATCGGCGCGTGCACCGCCGCGAAGGCGCACAGCAGACAGGCGAAGTCGAGGGACCACACGAGCGTGGCGAGGGTGACCACGCCGAGGGTGGCGGCGACGCCCAGACGGATCTCCTTCATCCGCTGCAGCATCGTCACCAGGCGTTCGCCGAGGCGGCCGGAGGGTCGGCCGCTCGCGCGACGCAGGAACTGCACCACAACCTCGAGCACGCGAATGAGGAGGTCGCGTCGTACGAGCACCGCGCCGGCCGCGAGGACGACGACGAGTCCGGTGACCGCCACGCCGGTGCTGGTGGCGCGCGACCCGCTGAGAAGGCTCACCACGACGCCCAGGAGCACGAGGAGCGAGAGGCCGATGGCCTGGGCGATGATGATCGTGAGGATGGTCCAGCTCGCCGCCGCGGCGCTCGCGCCACGGCGGCGGTATTCGCGGTAGCGGTAGGCGCTCGAGACGGCGGGCTCTCCCGGGACGGTGTTGGCGATGGCGTTGTTGGCCAGTGAGATGGCCAGGAGCCGCCCGAGCCCCATCGTCGTGGCCCCGCTCTCGAGGACGACGCGCTGGAGGTAGGCGAAGGAGAGGATCGAGGCGAGCTCGGCGAGGATGCTCGCGCCCGACCAGGCGGGGCTCAGGTGTGAGACCTCGTGGCTCACCCCTCGTAGGTCTCCGCGCTGGGAGAACAAGGCGGCGAGCACCGCTACGCCGATGACCACTCCCGCGAGGTAGCGAAGGCTCACCCCGCGCGGACGTGGCGCCCGACCCCCGGGGCTGCGCATCGACATGGTCTTAAACTACCCAGTGTCGAACACGGCGGTCCCGGCGAGGGCGCGGACCTCTGAGAGCGAGGCGTGGCGATGGGACATGAGTTCGCAGGGCGTATCGGTCGCGACTGGCGCGAGTCGGAGCCGTGGTGGCCGCCCGAGCCCACCGCGCCCGCGGGCGCACCCAACGTGGTCATGGTCGTGCTCGACGACGTGGGCTTCGCCCAGCTCGGCTGCTACGGCTCGGACATCGAGACGCCGGTGATCGACGCGTTGGCGAGCGAGGGGGTGCGCCTGGCGAACTTCCACACCACGAGTCTGTGCTCGCCGACGCGGGTCTGCCTTTTGAGCGGGCGCAACCACCACCGCAGCGCCATGGGGCGCGTCGCGGACCTCGCGGTCGGCTTCCCGGGCTACTGGGGAAAGCCACCGCGCGAGAACGGCTTCCTCTCGGAGATCCTGCGCGAGAACGGCTACGCGACCTACGCCGTGGGTAAGTGGCACCTTACGCCCGAGGACGAGACCAACATGGCCGCCTCGCGCGCCACCTGGCCGCTCGCGCGCGGCTTCGACCGCTGGTACGGGTTCCACGGCGGCGAGACGCACCAGTTCGTCCCCGCCCTCTACCACGACAACCACTCCGTGCGCCCCCCGGCGTCCGCGCACGACGGGTACCACCTGAGCGAGGACCTCCTCGACCACGCCCTCACCTTCCTGGGCGACCTGCGTGCGGTGGACGCCGAGCGCCCGTTCTTCCTCTACCTCGCCTTCGGCGCGTGCCACTCCCCCCACCAGCCGCCGGCGCACTGGCGCGAGCACTACCGCGGTCGCTTCGACGCGGGCTGGGACGAATGGCGCCAGTCGACCTTCGAGCGCCAGGTCGCGAGCGGCCTGGTGGCGCCCACGACCAAGCTGTCGGAGCGACCCTCCTGGGTGCGGCCCTGGGATGAGCTCGATGAGGGTCAGCGCCGCGTGGCGGCGCGCTTCATGGAGGCCTACGCGGGCTTCCTCTCGCACGCCGACCAACAGGTCGGCCGGCTGCTCGACTTCCTCGAGCACCTCGGCGAACGCGACAACACGATCGTGGTGGTGGTCTCGGACAATGGCGCGAGTGCCGAGGGCGGCTCGGAGGGATCGATCAACGACGTGCGCCTGACCAACCTCGACCCCGCCGGGGACGCGGAGATGCTGGCGAGGATCGACGAGATCGGCGGACCCCTGACCCACAACAACTACCCGTGGGGCTGGACGATGGCGGGCAACACGCCCTTTCGCCGCTGGAAGCGCGAGGTCCACGAGGGAGGGGTGGCCGACCCCTGCATCGTCGTCTGGCCGGACGGGGGCCTCGCCGCCAACCAGATCCGTCACCAGTTCACCCACGCCATCGACGTCGTGGCCACCGTCCTCGAACTCGGCAACTTGAGGACGCCCACGGCCATCGACGGGGTGACCCAGAGCGCGCTCGACGGGACCAGTTTCGCCTACCTGCTCGGCGAGCACGGGGCCGCGGCGCCGGAGCGTCACGAGACCCAATACTTCGAGATGTTCGGCTCGCGGGCCATCTACCACCGGGGGTGGAAGGCGGTGACGTTCCACCCCGTGGGCCCTCTCTACGACGACCAGGACCCCAACGCGTCCTTCGACGACGACGTCTGGGAGCTCTACCGGGTGAGCGAGGACATCGCCGAGACCCGTGACCTCGCCCGAGAGTACCCCGACGTGCTCTCGTCACTGATCGACCTCTGGTGGGCGCAGGCCGAGGCCAATCAGGTGCTGCCCCTGGACAATCGGGTGCTCTGGGCCCTCACCCACCCCAAGCCCGATCGGCGCCGACCCCGCGAGCGGTTCCGCTACTTCCCCGGTGGGGCCCAGGTGCCCGAGTCGGTGGCCGTGAACGTGCGCAACCGCTCGCACGCGCTCATCGTGCGCGTCGAGGTCGACGAGGGTGGCTGCGACGGCGTCCTGCTCGCCCTGGGTTCGGCCCTCGGTGGGTGGTCGCTGCACGTGCTCAACGGCCGGCTGCGCTACGTGCACAATCTCTACGGCGCGCAGCGACACGTGATCGAGTCGCGCGAGCGCCTCGCCGCCGGCCAACACGTCCTCGAGTACGAGTTCCTCAAGGATGAGGGTCTCGGCGGCGAGGGGATACTGCGCTGTGACGGCGAGGAGGTCGGGCGGGGCCGGGTCGCGCGGTTCACCCCGTCGGGGTTCAACGGGGTCGGCGCCGGCCTGACCTGCGGCTACGAATGGGGCCCGGCGGTGGGGACGGGCTACGAGGCGCCCTTCGAGTTCGCCGGGACGATCCTCAGCGCGCTGGTCGAGACGAGGGGTCCGGTGGTCCGCGACCCTCTGGCCGAGCTCGAGGCGATTCTGTCCGAGCAGTGAGTCGAGCCGGGCGTGAGCCCTCGCCGACTCGAGCGCGCTCGTGAAGAGACCTGAATTGATTGGCACCCGCACACTTGGCGCGCGAGGGTCGCGCTGTACTGTCGAAGATGGCGTCGTCGCGGCGGTGTCGCGGTGGGCTCGTCGTCGATGACAACACGTTCGAGATGGCGGGGTGACGCCATTTCGCCATGATTGTGCAATAGTCTGGCGTCAGTACCCGAGATCATCGCTCGCGATGAAGAGCAGTGTGACGTGAGCGTTGGCCGCAGTGGCCCGCGCGGTGTGATCGGGGAAGAGAATGGACGGGGTCCGCAGACTGCTCAGAGCGTCCGGCGCGGGGCCTCGTGGCGCGGGGCGACTCGTCTTGGTCGTCGCGCTACTGGCGACGGCCACCTCGGCGTTCGTCGCGAGCATGACGGGTCGTGACTGGATACGACTCACGTTGAGCGTGAGCGCCATCACGGTGCTGCTACTGGTGGCCCTGCGCAGCCCCGCCGCGGAGCGTCGCAAGTGGTGGCTCCTCGCGGCCGCCAGCTTCTTCTTCATCCTGGGTGACATCGTCTGGACGATCTTTCGTCAGGCCGAACACTCGTACCCCTCACTGCACACCCTCGCCGACGTCTTCTACATCGCCGCCTACCCCTTCCTCTTCCTCGCCCTGCGATCCATCTTCTCGATGCGCGGCGGAGTCGACACCACGGTCGACCTCATCGACAGCTCCCTCATCATGGTGAGCGTCTTCGCCATGATGTGGCCGCCGCTGATCGGCCCCTACCTCCAGGGGTCCTCCGCGAGCTGGATTCGGGTGGTCGTCAACCTCGCGCCGCCGCTGATGGACCTGGCCCTGATCTTCCTCGCCGTGCGCTACATCGTCCTTCGCCGCTCGACCAACCCCTCGCGCGCGCTCGTCCTCGTCGCGATCGTGGTCATGACGATCTCCGACTTCGCCACCAGCTGGCTGTGGCTGCACCATCGCATGGCGGACCTGCGATACGCCAGCGCGGGCGACGTGATCAAGTACGTGCTCTTCGCCGCGGCCGCGGTTCGCTCGCACGGTGGTGGGACCCACGGTGGTGAACCCCACGGTCATGGGGCCCACGGCGGTGATGTGTCGTTGCCCTTGAGCGAGCCGACGCTCTCGCACCGGCCGTTTCGCATCCTCATCCTGGTGGCGAGCGGACTGGTGCCCGAACTCGTCTACCTCGTCGCGGTGGCGGCCCACGCCACCATCAACGGCGCGGTCATGGCGGTGTTGTCGTGCCTGACCTTGTCGTTGGTGGGACTGCGCATGACCGAGATCACGCGACGCCTGCGACACGACTCGCTGCACGACCGTCTCACCCAGTTGGCGAACCGGACGCACCTGGAGATCCGACTGGCCGAGACGTACCTCGACATCGAGCGCGACGGCTCCTTCGCGGCGCTGGTCATGATCGACCTCGACGATTTCAAGGCGGTCAACGACTCGTGCGGGCACGCCACGGGGGACCGTCTGCTGGTGACGGTCGGCGAGCGCCTCTCGCGCCAACTGCGCCCCGGCGACTCCCTCTACCGGATCGGCGGTGACGTCTTCGCCTACCTCGCGCCCCGGTCGGGGACGACCGATCAGGTGGAGGTCCTCACGCGACGGCTCATGAGGTCCTTCGCCGATCCCTTCGTCATCGACGGCGTGTCGATCGACCAGCGCGCGAGCATCGGCTCATATCTCTGGGACGACCACTTCGTGCGCCCGGGCGAAGCGCTGGTGCGCGCGGACCTCGCGCTCTTCGAGGCGAAGAAGACCCTGACCGGTGGCAACTTCGTCTTCACGACTCGTCTCAAGATCGCCGCGCTGGACCGCTTCGCCCTCGTCCAGGACCTGCACCACGCCAGAGCCTCGGGCGAGCTGGCGATGCACTTCCAGCCCATCGTCGACCTGCGTCACGACCGGTTGGTGGGGTTCGAGGCCCTCATGCGCTGGTCGCATCCGTCGCGGGGCATGGTGCCCCCCGACGTCTTCATCCCGCTGGCCGAGCAGAGCAGCCTGATCAACGAACTGGGCGACTTCGCCCTCGACGAGTCGATTCGGATCGCCTCCACGTGGCCCGATTCCGCGTGGCCCGCCTCGCAGGGGCACGCTTTGGAGGAGCACCGGCGCGCCCCCTTCGTCTCGATCAACCTCTCCTCCAACCAGTTCCGCGACCCCGGTCTGATCGACGTCATCGGTCGCCGGTTGTCACGACACGGTCTCGACCCTTCACGACTGGTGCTCGAGATCACCGAGGGGGTGGCCCTGCACGACGTCCAACAGACCCGCCAGTTGCTCGAGAGTCTTCGCGGGATCGGGGTGCGCGTGGCGCTCGACGACTTCGGCACGGGTTATTCGTCGCTCTCGGTCCTCGCGGAGCTCAAACCATCGATCGTCAAGGTGGACCAGTCCTTCATCCGGCCCGCCGTGGAGTCGAGCGAGAACGACGCGGTCCTGAAGTCCATCGTCGCGTTGTGTCGTCATCTCGACATGGTCGTGCTCGCCGAGGGCGTCGAGACCTCGAGCAAGCGCGAGACGTTGAGGACTCTCGAGTGCGACCTGGGACAGGGCTACCTGTGGTCGCCCGCGATGCCGGGCGAGGACGTGTCGACCTATCTCGCGGGTTTCGAGAGCGAGCGCGTGGCACGCTCGCGCTGAACCGCCACGCGGCCATCGCGGTGCGCGTCACCATCGCCGCTCAGGGGGACTCGGCGACCTCCTTGATCGCGAGCAGGCGTCGGTCCCAGTCCCGCGCGAGGTCCTCGAGCCAGCGTGCCGTCGCGACGAGGGCCTCGGTGCGCAGTCGGTAGCGTCGCTCCCGGCCGTGACGCTCACTGCCCACCAGATCGGCGCGCGCGAGGACCTCGAGGTGCTGGACCACGCCCTGACGCGAGATCGCCACCTGGGCGCAGAGCTGGGTCGCGGTGGCGGTGCCACGACGTGCCAAGTGGTCGAGCAGCGCGCGGCGCGTCGGGTCGTCGAGAGCGCCGATGACGTCGTCGACGACGCTCAACGCGGTGCGACCATCGGCGTCAGGTCGCGACCCTCGGCGTAGCCGGCGGCTTTGGCCAGGACGTCGTTCCAGCCCCGGAGGTGATTCTCGTAGTTCATCCACTCGCGGCCCTCGGGCACCACCAGGTCGGCGAAGCCGCTCTCGACCACTCGCAGGCGCGTCAGTTCGGGGCCGACGGAGGTGAGCGTGAACTCGACCAGGGTCGAGCTCGCGTCGCTGGCCCTGACCTCGGGGTAGCCCGCGGCCCAGCGATACGAGAATCGGTGGGGGGGATCGACCTCCACCACGACGGCGCGGTAGCGACCGTGGGCCCCGTGGTCGAGGGTCATCTCGCCGCCCGGGCGCAGGTCGATGTCCACGGGCGCCCCCGACCCGAACCACGTGGCGAAGTGCTCGGGCGTCGTGATCACCTCCCAGACGCGCTCGACGGTGGTGGCGATCGTGATGTCGCGCTCGATCCGGTCCTCGTTGTTGCTCATGTGTCCTCCCCTATTCGCAAGTCGTCACTTGCGAATCATACGCGCAAGTGACGACTTGCGCAAGGGCCGTGGAGACGGGGGTGGGTGAGGGTGGCGACGGTAGCGCCGAAACGCGGCGCCACCAGGGCGTGGTCGAGATCTCAGGCGTTGCCGGTGAGGAGTTGCAGACCCAGGCTCGTGAGGGTCACGATCGCCCAGAGGCTCGCGCCGAGCGCGAGAGGTCGCAGGCCGGCGTGGCGGATGTCGCGCGGGCGCGTGGAGAGCCCGATCCCCGCGAGCGCGATGGCGATGAGGAGTTGGGCGACGTTGCCCAGGTCGTGGCTGAGCGGGTGCGAGATCACCCCGACGCTGTTGAGGATGACCGCAGCGATGAACCACGCGATGAACCACGGGAAGATCCGCGCCAAGCGGGCGCGCGACACGGCCTCGCCGGATCGCTCCTCGCGTCTCTCCTCCCGACGCGTCCTCCACAGGGCGAGGCCGAGCGCGATCGGGATGATCATCAGCGTCCGCGAGAGCTTCACGATGATGGCGTAGGACGACGCGGCGTGGCCGTAGACGCTCGCCGCGGCCACGACCGAGGAGACGTCGTTGACGGCGGTCCCGGCGAGGAGTCCGAAGGAGCGCTGCGAGAGGTGTAGCGCGTGGCCCAAGGTCGGGAACGTCAGGACCGCGACGACGTTGAAGGTGAAGATGGTCGCCACGGCGTAGGCGACGTCGCGTTCGGGCGCGTCGATGACCGCGTCGGTGGCCGCGATGGCCGACGCGCCACAGATCGCGGTGCCGACCCCGATGAGGGTGCGCACGTCGCCCACCACGCCGAGGGCCCGTCCGATCAGCCAGGCCGCGACGAGGGCGACCACGAGCGTCCCCAGCAGGACCGGCAACGAGGAGACGCCCGTCGAGGTGACCTCGTGCGCCGAGAGGCCCGTGCCGAGCAGCACGATCGAGACCTGCAGGACCCGCTTGCTCGCGACGTGCAGCCCTGGTTTGAGGGTGGCACTGGCGGGGCGCACCAGGGCCACGGCGATACCGATGACGATGGCGATGACCGGGGCGCCGACGACGGGCATGAGACGCGCCAGCGCGCTCGCCACCAGGCCGATGGCGCTGGCCAACGCCAGACCCGGCAGGATCCGTCGCGCACCGCCCCCGAGGGAACCGAGAAGGGTCGAACCGCGCACCGCGGGGCCCGCGGTGGTGATCGTCGAACGTGGGTTCATGGGGCCTCCTCTGGTCTCCAGTCTCGTGGCGTCCCCGGCGTGGGTGTAGAGGGGTAGCACGGCGTCGTTATAAACTCCGTTTATGCCCCTGGCGCAGCCCCTGCCCGACCTCAACGCCCTCGACCTGCTGGTGAGCGTGGCCGAGGCCGGCTCCATCCGCCAGGCGGCCCTGCGTCACCACATCAGCCAACCGGCCGCCAGCGTGAGGATCCGCGAGCTCGAGCGGGTGCTGGGTCTCTCCCTGGTGGAACGCGCGACCACCGGGGCGCGCCTGACCACCGACGGACTCGCGATCGTCGGGTGGGCCAGTCAGGTCCTCGCGGCGATGCGCGCACTCTCGAGCGGCGCCCAGGCGTTGCGCTCGGACCAGAACTCCCAGTTGCGACTGGCGGCGAGCCTGACGGTGGCCGAGTACTTGTTGCCGGTGTGGCTCGCCCCCCTCTACGCGACGTTGCCGGCCGCGGTCTCCTTGACCATGGCCAACTCCGAGGAGGTCGCCGAGCTCTTCCACGGCGATCAGGTGGACCTCGGCTTCGTCGAGGGCCCCTCCCTGCCCGCGGGTCTCCAGGGGCGCACCGTCTACCGCGACGAACTTGTCGTCGTGGTCGCTCCGGGGCACCCGTGGGCCCGACGTCGTTCGCCCCTCACCGCGGCCATGCTGGCGCAGACCCCCCTCGTCAGTCGCGAGCACGGTTCGGGGACCCGCCAGGTGCTCGAGGTCGCCCTCGCCGAGCACGGTTCTCAAGTACAGGTCGCCGTCGAGTTCGCCTCCACGACCGCGATCAAGGCGGCGGTCGCGGCGGGACTGGGACCCGCCGTCCTCAGCCGCCTCGCCGTCAGCGCCGAACTGAACGATCGACGGCTCGTGGCCGTGGAGTGCCGCGACCTGCACCTGACCCGCTCGATCCGCGCCGTGTGGCGGGCGCGGACGACCCTGAGCCCCCTGGCCAAGGACTTACTGGCGGGGATCGCCGCACCGACCTGACGACGGGCCGGCCGTGGCCAGCGGCGAGGTGCGTCGGGACCGACACGACGGCGACGTCCACCCGGACCGGACTTCAGGTCCCCTCAGTGGGAGAACTTGACGGCGGGCAACAGGCGAGCGAGCCAGCGCGGCAGGTGCCAGCTGCGATGGTGCCCGTATCGCAGGACGATGGGCAGCAGGACCAGACGGACGATGACGGCGTCGAGGGCGACGGCGACCGCCAGGATGACTCCCATCTCCTTGGGGGCGAGGGGGCCCGAGAGGGCGAAGGTCATGAAGACCGCCACCATGACGACCGCCGCGGAGACGACGACGCGTCCCGACGAGCGTACCGAGCCGACCATGGCGTGCTCGGGGTCGGCGTGCGTCTCGTAGCTCTCCTTGGCCGCCGAGAGGATGAAGAGGGTGTAGTCCATGGCCACACCGAACACCATCGCGCCGAAGAACAGGGGGGCCCAGGCGTCGACGAAACCCTGGGGTTGGAAGTTCAGCGGCCCCGAGAGCCAGCCGTCCTGGAAGACGAGACGCGCGACGCCGAAGGCCCCCGCCACCGAGAGGGCCGTGAGCAGGACGCCGGCGGCGGCGATGAGGGGCGCGCCGAGGGCGATGAGCAACAAGATGAACCCCAGCGTCACGAGCACCGCGACCACGATCGGGGTGTAGTGGGCGAGCGACATCTGCAGGTCGTAGTTCTCGGCCGCGGCTCCGCCGACCAGCGTGCCCGCGGGGAGGGTGCGGCGCAGTCGCGAGATCGTCGCCTCGGTGGTGGTGGTCGAGGGTCCTTGCGTGGGCGTCACCTGATCGAGGGTGAAGCCGGCGTTGCTCGGACCCGCCATCGTCGAGGCGACACCCGGGAGGGTCGCCAGCGTCGC
>JAGXBH010000092.1 GCA_018971185.1 Acidobacteriota bacterium | reverse complement strand
CCTCGATGGCGTGAGTCGACGAGGCGATCGTCTGGACGCGACCGTCGACGTGGTGATCCAGCGCGCGCAGTCGCTCGAGGTTGCGGTCGATGATCTTCACGTTGGCGTGCAGACCGACGGCGAGCGTGGCCGCGGACAGGCCCGACACGCCCGCTCCGATCACGACGACGTTGGTGGGCGCCACGCCCGGCACGCCGCTGATGAGCGCCCCTCGTCCGCCGCCCGGGCGCATCAGGTGATACGAACCCACCAGGGGCGCCATGCGACCGGCGACCTCGCTCATGGGCGCGAGCAGGGGCAGAGAGTTGTTCGCCAAGCGGACCGTCTCGTAGGCGATGGACACGTTGGAGGCGGCCATCAGCGCGTCGGTGCACTCGCGCGACGCGGCCAGGTGCAGGTACGTAAAGAGGATCTGGTCGGGGTGGGCCTTCAAGCGCTCGTACTCGGGGGCGACGGGTTCTTTCACCTTGAGCAGCAGCTCCGCCTCGGCCCACACGTCGTCGGCACTGTCGAGCATCGTCGCGCCGGTCGCCACGTAGTCCTCGTCGGAGATCGACGATCCCACACCGGCGCCGCGCTCGACCAGGACGCGATGTCCCGCGACGACGAGTTCGCGCACGCCGGCCGGGGTCAACGCGACACGGTGCTCGTCGGTCTTGATTTCCTTGGGTACTCCGATGATCATCGTTGATCGCTCTCTCTCTTCACTGCGTGGCGAGGCGGCTACGCCTCGATGTTGTGCATCACGTGCTTGATGCGCGTGTAGTCCTCGAAGCCGTAGACCGAGAGGTCCTTGCCGTAGCCCGAGTTCTTGAACCCGCCGTGGGGCATTTCGGCGACCATCGGGATGTGGGTGTTGACCCACACGCAGCCAAAGTCGAGGTCGCGCGTAAAGCGCATGGCCCGGCCGTGGTCGGCCGTCCACACCGACGACGCCAGTCCGTAGGGCACGCCGTTGGCGAACTCGAGCGCCTGGGCTTCGTCGGTGAACTTCTGGACAGTGATGACGGGACCGAAGATCTCGTTCTGGATCATCTCGTCGTCCTGGTGCAGGTCGGCCACGACGGTCGGGGCCACGAAGTAGCCCGCGTCGCCGACACGCTCGCCACCGGCCGCGAACGACGCGTGCTGGGGCTTGCGGCCGAGGAATCCCGTCACGCGCTGGAGCTGGTTGGCGTTGTTGACCGGGCCGAAGAGAGCGTCTTCGCTGTCGGGCTGGCCGATGATCGTGTGCTTGGCCTGATCGGCCAGGGCGTCGACGAAGTCACCGTAGACCTTGGGTCCGACGAGCACGCGAGTCGCCGCCGTGCAGTCCTGACCGGCGTTGAAGAAACCGGCGATGGCGATGCCCTCAGCCGCGGCCGCCAGGTCCACGTCGTCAAAGACGATGACCGGCGCCTTGCCACCCAGCTCGAGGTGCACGCGCTTGAGCGTCTGCGACGCGGTGGCCGCTACCTCCATGCCCGCGCGCACCGAACCGGTCACCGAGACCATCGCCGGCACCGGGTGTTCGACGAGGGCGCGACCCGTGTCGCGGTCGCCGCAGACAACGTTGAACACACCCGCCGGCAGGACCTCGGCCATCAGCTCGGCCATCATCAGCGTCGAGGCCGGCGTCGAGTCGCCGGGCTTCAACACCATCGTGTTGCCCGCCGCGATGGCCGGCGCCCACTTCCAGACCGCCATCATCATCGGGTAGTTCCACGGCGTCACCGCGCCGCACACGCCCACCGGCTCGCGACGCACGTAGGAGGTCATGCCCGCCATGTACTCGGTGGCACCGCGGCCCTCGAGCAGACGCGCGGCGCCGGCGAAGAAGCGAATCTGGTCGAGCATCGGCGGCATCTCTTCGGCGAGAGTGACCGCGATGATCTTGCCGCAATTCTCGGCCTCAACGGCGACCAGCTCATCCTGGCGCGCCTCGATGAGGTCGGCGATCTTGAGAAGGGCGCGCGAGCGCTCTGAGGGCGTGGTGCGCCGCCACGACGTGAAGGCCTTGGCCGCCACCTGGACGGCGGCGTCGACATCGGCGGCGTCCGACACGGGCATCTCCGCGAAGGGCTGACCGGTCGCCGGATTGATCAGCTCGGTGTAAGTGCCCGACTTCGGCGCGACCGACTCTCCCCCGATGAAGTTTGCTAGGCGACGCATGTTTCCCTCCTCGTGACCGGTTCCACCGGTGTGACACAGCCACTCTTACAGACCCGCACGGGCCCGCGCAAACGCTGAGAGAAGGAATAAGTACCTCGGGGGGGTATTCACGACGCATTCCGTCGTGAAGAGGCCCTATACTGTTCCTATCCGCAGCCACGGGGCCATCGGCCACCGAGCGGGGAGCAACCAATGCCAGGACCTACGTCACCACGCCAAACCAAGACGGGCGAGCGCAACCTCGACGTCACCACGGCGCCGGGCGGTCTTGACGCGATCGATCGACAGATCATCAGCCACCTCCAGCGCGACGGTCGCCGCCCCTACGGGGCGATCGCCGAGGACGTGGGTCTCTCCGAGGCCGCGGTGCGTCGGCGCGTTCAGCGCCTCAAGGACGCCGGCGTGATGCAGATCGTCGCCATCACCGACCCGCTGCAGTTGGGTTTCGGTCGTGAGGCCTTGGTCGGCATCCGCTGCCACGGCGACGTGCGCCTCGTCGCCGACAAGATCGCCGCGATCGAGGAAGCGAACTACGTGGTCATGACCGCGGGCAGCTTCGATCTCATCGCCGAGCTGATCGCCGTCGACGACAACGCGCTCGTTCACCTTCTCAATGACTCGATCCGCTCCATCCCGGGCGTGACCGAAGTTGAAACCTTTCTGTATTTGAAACTTTCAAAGCAGACCTATGCATGGGGGACCAA
>JAGXBH010000045.1 GCA_018971185.1 Acidobacteriota bacterium | reverse complement strand
CGGCTTCGCTCAGCGTCTGCGTTGATCGCATCTCCCTCCTCGAAGTCTGGACCACAATGTACCGACTCGAGGTCGGGTCGTCGAAAGGAATTCGGCGTTCGTCGATTGCCAACGGCACCGGTCGGCCCGCGCGGCGCGGGGCTGGCAACGGCTTATGGACGAATATACAATCGCCATTACGAAGGCGGGAACGCACCTCGGACTCGCCACGGGCGACGCTGCATCACGCCGATGCGCGGCAAGGGGGCGATGATGGCGATATCTCGACAGTCTCTTGGGATCACCCGCGAGAGTCCATCTCGACGTGGCGCATTGTTCCGGGTGGCGCCGACGATAGTTCTCGTCGTTGGCACCGTGGCGCTGGCGAGTCCCGCGTCGGCGAGTGCGAACTCGATGAGACTCACCGGTCCGGCGACCAACAAGATGGGGGTCAACTTCAACTACGTGATCTCCGGGGTCGCGAGTGGGCCGGCCAATCGTGTGGTGGCGTGGGAGCAGTACAACCGAGTGCAGGGATGCGCGCCGACCTTCGCCGGTGAGACGGTGAGGGCACTGTTCCAACCCTCGAGCCTCTACGGACTGACGGTGTGGACGAATCGCGCGGTATCGGGTAGCTACTCGATCACCGCCGCCTTCGGGGCCGCACACCTCGGGGTTCACGGCATCTGTGCGTACTTGATCAACTTCACCACGGGTCAGACCTACGCCGACTCCGGCGCCTTCTGGAACAACGTCAACTGACCGACGATCGAGGATCGAGGGGCATGACTCTGGACTCGATCGCGGTGCGCTGCGTCCTTGGATCCCCTCTTCGACGTCAACGCCGTGCTCGAGCGGTCGCGGCTACGTGACGATGAAGGAGCCCTGGGCGACGCCGTCCTCGCAGGTCACCGTCACGTGCGCCACCCCGGCCCCGGTGTCGGAACCGATGCGCCATGACCAGGTCGCGTCACCGTGGACGTCGGTCGACGTGACACCGAGCCCCTTGGCGGTGCTGTGACGGCCACTGGCCAGGACGACCGTGAGGTCGCAGGAGTCACCGGACCTCGCCGAGTGAGCGTGCATGGTTTCGGTGCCACCCGGGGCCACCGTCGTGATTACGGAGGTGATCCGCACGCCGGATGACCCCGGGGGAGTGTTGGTGCCGGTGCTGCGCGTGGTGCTGGTCACCGGGGTCGGGGCGGTGAAGGACGGCCAGACACCCATGTACCGGTGATAGGCCAGGACCCAGTTCGACGCGATCCGGGTCTGGGCGGAACGTAGCGACATCGCGCCGGTGCACACGAGGGAGTGGAGGCGATTCTCGAGGATGTCCTTGGTGTTGAGGTAGCCGTGGGGGTGGTCGTTCAATTCGGGCCAGAGGTTCGCGAGGGAGTTGTTCCCGCCGAGTTCCAGGGGTATCAGGTGATCGATCTCGTACTGGTCGGTCGCGTGGTGAAGGACGCCGTACTCCGCGTACGCGCGCTGCTTCTCGGACTCGGGGACGTCGCGCACGCTCGTGGCGTAACCGCGGTGACAGACGGTGGCGACCGAGACGTTGAAGGTCGCACCCGGGGTGAGGTGCGGATCTGGCAGGGGTTCGCCGCGGCTGTGTCGAAAGAGCCCTCCCGCGGCGAACGATGGCCCCACGGCCGTCAGGGGCACGACCACGGCGATCGCCGTGATCGCTGACGCCCATGCTCTAGCTCCACTCCTCATGCGTGCAGGGTACTCCGGGTGGGTGTCCGAGGATCAACCCGCCACCGCGATGACCGCAGCGCGGGTGATGAGACGTGCGGCTCGCACAGCCCCATGCCTTCACGCCCCCCGCTTTTACGCCTCGCGCGCGGTGTCGTCAGCCTCTCGGTCCTCGTCGCCAACGACTTTCGAAGCGCGTTGCGACGCGTCGTCGACCATGACCGGCACCGTCGGGTCGACCAGTTCCTAGCGCATCATCACTGCGGCCTCGTCCCCACGCCGGCCAACTGGGGGTAGAGACCCGCCACCCCCGCCGCCAGCCCCAACTGAACGTGACGACTGAGTTCGTCGGCGAGGATCTCGTACGCGTCGCTCTCGATGCCGTCGACGGCGATGCGCGCGATGTCGCGCGGGTCTGACTTGACCGCGTCGATCGACGCCGTCATGTCAGTGTCCATGTAGCCCACGTGAAGTCCCACCACTCGCACGTCATGGTCCGCGAGCTCACTGCGCAGGGCGTTGGTCATCGACCACTGCGCAGACTTGGCCGCCGAGTAGGCCCCGGCGCCGGGGAAGCTGATCCACGACAGCACTGAGAGGATATTGAGGATCGTGCCGCCACCGCTCGCGATCATGCGAGGGGCGAAGGCGCGCACGACGGAGAGTGTGCCGAACACGTGAGTCTCGAATTCGAGGCGAATGTCATCGACGCCGCCACTGAGGAGGTTCGCCCCCGTCGAGATCCCCGCGTTGTTGATGAGGAGATTGGTGTCGCCGATCAGTTCCGCCGCTCGTGCCACGGAGACGGGGTCGGTGATGTCGAGGGGCACCGTTCGCGCGCCGGGCACGTCGACCGTGTCAGGTCGTCGGGCCCCCACCCACACGTTGGCCCCTCGAGAAATGAGTTCCACCGCGAGGTGTCGACCCAGTCCTCTGTTCCCCCCGGTGACGAGGGCGTTGCTGTCTTCGATGCGCATTTTCTCTCCTATTTGTTCGTTCGATTTCGTTGTCGGCCCCGTCGGCGAGTTCGAGACACCGGTGGCCGGGGCGAGTTGACGCGACCGGGGAATGCTCAAGGCGCCCCGCGCACGTCGCGCGCTGCGGTGCGCGGAAGGAGCCACAGTGCCGGAACCACGCTCGAGAGGGAGAACGCCGCGGTGAGCCACCAACCGTGGCGGAAATCACCGAGCGTGAAGGGACGCGACATCGTCGGTGTCCCCAGGACCGAGATGAGGACCGCGACGCCGAGGGCGAGACCGGTCTGACGAATCATGTTGATCACGGCGGATCCGGTGGCGAAGGCGCTGGGCGCCAGGGCCGTCGAGGCCGTCGACATCATCGTGGGCAGCGACAGACCCACGCCGACACCCGTGAGGATGATCCCACCCAATACCGAGTGCGAGTAGTTCGGCCGCGCCGTGATCGACACGGCCCACCACGCCACGCCCGCGGCGAAGACGCCCCCGCCGAGGGCCATCACGAGGCCGGGACCGTATCGGGCGATCAGGCGACCCGTGACCAAGAATGCGAGGAGTGGCACCATCAGCGGTCCCGGCGCGATTGCCAGCCCCGAGCGCAACGCGGTCCAGTGCCACACGTCCTGCTCCCACAGGCTGAGCGAAAGGAGCATCGCCGCAAACGCGAGGGAGAACAGCAGGCCGACCGCGGAGGCACCAACGAAGTGGCGTGATCGGAACAGCGACGGAGCGACCAGGGGTCGCGGACTCACGAGGGTGTGCCAGACGAAGAGCGCCAGGATCGCGAAGGCCACGAGCAGTGTCAACGCGGTGGACCAGGCGCTCCACGAGTTGCTCTGCACCAACGCGAACGTCAACGTCGCGATCCCCCCGGTGGCGAGCAGTGCTCCCCACGGATCGGGATGTTCGCCACCCTCGCCACGCACGCGCGGAAGATAGATCAGACCCGCCACGAAGGCGATGATGCCGACCGGCACGTTCACGAGGAAGACCCATCGCCAGTCCAGGGCGACGAGGAAGCCACCGACGACGGGTCCGAGTGCCGCCGAGGCGCCGCCGACGGCCGTCCACGCCCGTACCGCACCGCCTCGTCGCTCGGAAGGCGACGTCGCGAGTACCAGACTCAGCGACGTCGGTGTGAGAAGCGCGGCGCCTGCGGCCTGGACGACCCGAAAGGCCACGAGCATGGCGACGCTGTTGGACGCCGCGCACGCGGCGGAGGACGCGGTGAAGATCGCCACACCGATCAAGAAGGCCCGGTCGCGGGAGAAGCGGTCGGCGAGGCGACCGAAATAGACCAGGAGCGACGCGTAGACGATGGCGTACGCATTCATGATCCACGACAGACTCGACAGACTCGTCGCGCCGAGTCCCTTGGCGATCTGGGGCAGGGCCACGTTGACGATGAAGAGGTCGAGACTGGCGAGTACGACACCGGCGCAGACGATGATCAGCACCCCCCGCGATCCGACGGCCCGGGACCGTGTGGTGGAAGGTACCTGACTAAGATTTGCCATAGTCAGGTAACTTAGACCCTGACTTTTGTATTGTCAAGTTAGGTAGGATGATGACGTGGAGAATGTCACCGTGAATCTCAAGGGGCGCCTGAGGCCCCGTGGCAATTGGGAAGCGCGCGGCTGCACCATCGCGCAGGCGATGGACGTCGTCGGTTCACGCTCGGCGATCCTTCTGCTACGAGAGGCTTTCTACGGGACGACGAGGTTCGACGATTTCGCGACGCGGGTAGGGATCAGCGAGGCCGTCGCGGCTGCGCGCCTGCGAGAACTCGTGACACTGGGGCTCCTCGAGAAGCGGCCCTACAAGGACGAAGGTCAGCGCACCAGGATGGAGTACGAACTCACGGCGAAGGGCGCGGACTTCTTCCCGGTCCTGGTCAGTCTGATGCGCTGGGGTGACAAGTGGCTGGTCCCGGCGGCCGTGGAGTTGACGCATCGAGACTGCGGTGCGGCGGTGACCACGCAACTGTGCTGCGCGGCGGGACACGTCGTCGCCCAGGGCGAAGTGGAACTGACCGAACGATAGGGGAGGATTCCCCTCGAAGGAATACCGGTCCTCGTTGAGCGACCGAGGTGACATCCACGATCGAGATGGCATCTCGGAGAGCGGACATCAGAGGTTCGAAGTGGCGTCATCGAGGTCACCGCACCGATGAGGGGACTCGTCGCCGGCGGCGGTCCCCGGTCGACTACGACGTCATCGGTGTCGCACGAGCCACGGCCCCACGGTGACCTAGGGGTTGGACGACGCCGGAGGAACCCTCGAAGTTCCACCGAGGACCGATAGATGTTCCACCGACGACCCACCCAGGGCTCTCACCGTGCACTCTCGAGATCGGCGCCCACCCGATCGCCCGTTGACTCTCGGGAACATATTTGGTAGCATACTGAGTATGTACAACCAGGTTGAGCGATCATGACGGTCAAACATTCGTTGCTCGCGCTGTTGAGCGAGGGGCCCAAGTACGGTTTCCAACTCCGTCAGGAATTCGTGGCCCACACCGGCGCGGTGTGGCCGCTCAACGTCGGACAGGTCTACACCACGCTGGACCGGCTCGAGCGTGACGGTCTGGTCGAGGTCGATGATCCCGACGCGGACGAGCGCCAGAGGAACTACCGGATCACCTCCGCCGGTGAGGCGGAGCTCGCGCGCTGGCTGCGGACCCCTCCCGACCTCACGCAACCGCCGCGAGACGAACTGGTCATCAAGGTCCTGGTGGCCTCTCGTATACCCGGTGTGGACGTCCACGACGTGATCCAGGTCCATCGCCGTTACCTCGTGGAGCTCATGCAGCAGTGGACCCGACTCAAGGAGGACGAGGCCAGTTTCGACCTGGCCTTCGCGCTCGCGGTGGACGCCGAGCTGTTCCGACTCGACGCGGTGGTGCGCTGGCTGGACTCGGCCGACGGCCGGCTCCGGCGTTGGAGCAGCGAACCCGCGGCCGAGGGCGTCGAGACGATGCCGCGGATCGCTCGCCGGACGGGGGTGGTGTGATGAGCATCCTGGAGATGCGAAACGTCTCGAAGGTCTACGGCGAGGGCAACACCGAGGTCGACGCGATCAGCAACATCGACCTCAACGTGGACCGAGGCTCACTCGTGGCGATCATGGGTCCGAGCGGATCGGGCAAATCCACGCTCTTGGGCATCGCCGGGAGTCTGGAACAGCCGACCACCGGCGACGTCTTGATCGACGGGAAGAACATCGTCACCATGTCGCGAGACGAGAAGGCCCGCCTTCGTCGACGCACCATCGGCTACGTCTTCCAAGACTTCAACCTGTTGGCGGGACTCACCGCGGTGGAGAACGTCTCGTTGCCCCTCGAACTCGACGGGATCGCGCTCAAGCGCGCGAGGGCCCAGGGAATGACCGCGCTCGAGGAGCTCGGGCTCGGTGAGCGCGCCGATCGGTTCCCCGACGAGTTGTCGGGAGGCGAGCGACAGCGCGTGGCCATCGCGCGCGCCGTGGTCGGCGATCGCAGTCTGCTCCTCGCCGACGAGCCCTCGGGGGCGTTGGACTCGGCCAACGGTGAGGCCGTCATGAGGATGATCCTCAACGCCTGCCACCGCGGCGTGGGCGCGCTCGTGGTGACCCACGACGCGAAGCTCGCCTCGTGGGCCGACCGGGTGGTGTTCTTGCGTGACGGCAGGGCGGTGGACGAGACGTTGGCGCCCCCGCGCCCGGAGGACATCGTGCGTGACGCCCTCACGCCTCCACCATCGTGACCCGCGGCGCCGATCCTCGCGGTGAGCGACCACTCGACGGTGGGATGGTGGCCCGTCAGGCGATGGTTCGCTGGGCGTGGCGCCTGTTTCGGCGCGAATGGCGTCAACAGCTCCTGGTCCTCTCGCTCATCACCGTGGCCGTGGCGGTCACCACCGTGGCCGTCGGGGTCGCGGTCAACACGCCGATCAAGCCCTACGTCGGCTTCGGCACGGCCCACGACCTGGCGACCTTCTCGGGACGGAGCCCGTCGACCAGTGCCGAGATCGCGACGTTGCGTCAGCGCTACGGCGCGATCGACGAGATCGATAATCGGACCGTCACCGTGCCGGGCTCGGTGAGCACCTTCGACCTGCGCGCGCAGGATCCCTCGGGTCCCTTCGGGCGCTCGCTGGTCGCGCTCGTCTCGGGACGCTTCGCGAAGGACGCCCACGAGGTGGACGTCACCGCGGGCGTGGCGTCGGACCTCAACCTGCGGGTGGGGAGCGTCTGGCGAGAGAGGGGCGTCTCGCGAAGGGTGGTCGGCATCGTCGAGAATCCCCAGAACCTGTTGGACGAGTTCGCCCTGGTGGTCCCCGGCCAGGTGACGTCGCCCACCACGATCACGGTGCTCTTCGACGCGCCGCCGGGTACGCCGCCGAAGAGGCTGGGCTCGAACGTGATCACGACGACGATGGTGGCGCAAGGCAACGCCTTCAACCCTGAGACCATCTCGATCGCGCTGGTCACCGTCACCATGATGATGATCGCCCTGGTGGCCATCGCGGGCTTCACGGTCATCGCCCAACGTCGACTGCGCTCCATCGGGATGCTCGGCGCGCTCGGTGCCACCGACGCCCACATCCGACTGGTGGTGCGGGCGAATGGACTCTTCGTCGGACTGGTCGGCGCGCTCGTGGGATTCCTCGCGGGTCTTCTCGCCTGGCTGGCCTATCGTCCGACCCTCGAGCGCAGCGCCCACCACGTCGTGGGCGTGTTCGCGCTGCCCTGGACGGTGATCATCGTGGCCGTGGTGCTGGCCGTCGCGGCGGCGTACTTCGCCTCGACGCGACCGGCGAGGGCCATGACCCGGATCTCGACGGTGGCGGCGCTCGCCGGACGGCCCGCGGCGCCGCGACAACTGCGTCGTTCGGCCGTCCCCGGGCTGGTGCTCGCCGTCGTGGCCTTCTTCCTGCTCGGGGTCGCGGGCGCGAGTGGCGGCAAGGGTGGGGGAGGGGGTGCGCTCGCGCTGGGCTTCGTGACCTTGATCGTCGCGGTCGTCATGGTCGCGCCCTTCGTGTTGACGTTGCTCGACCGGATGGCGCGTCGCGCGCCACTCACCATCCGTATGTCGATGCGCGACCTGGCTCGCTACCGGGCCCGTTCGGGGGCGGCCCTCGGCGCCATCAGCATGGGGGTCCTCATCGCCGTGGTCGTCATCATCGCCTCGGCGGCGCGATTCTCGAACGTGCTCGACTACGCGGGTCCGAACCTCTCGTCGACCCAGATCATCATCTACACCCCGAACGGTCCCTACGGAACGGGCGGCCCCGGCAACCCGTCACGGGGTGCCGTGACCGGGCACGAGCTGGCCGCCATGGCCGCCAGCGCGCAGCGCATCGCCGCGTCGGTGGGTTCGCGCAGCGTCGTGACCCTCGAGACGACGAGCGCGACCCTGCAGCACGCGGCGCCGGGACGAAGCTACTCCGGGCCGCTCTACGTGGCGACCCCCCAACTGCTGGCGGCATTTCACGTCAGCGCGTCGAGCGTTCGCGCTGACGCGCAGATCCTCTCGATGCGGCCGGGCTTCGCGGGACTCAGCAACATGCAGATCGTGTTCGGGAACTACTTCGCCAAGGGGGGACCCGGCGAGGGGTCCTGGCCGTGCCCGAGCAGCGACTGCCTCGCGAACCCGTCGATCCAGGAGGTCGCGGGACTGCCCGCGGGGACCTCCGCGCCCAACACGGTCATCACCGAGTACGCGGTCAAGAGATTAGGGCTCGCGACCACGACGTCGGGCTGGTTGGTCCAGACGGCTTCGGCGCTCAGCGCGAGCCAACTCACGAACGTCCGCGGGGCCGCGGCGGCGGCGGGACTCTCCATCGAGAGCAAGTCGAGCATGCCGACCTCGGCGACCATCGTGGACTGGGCCACGTTGGTGGGCGTCGTGCTGGCCCTGGGGATCCTCGCCATGACGATCGGCCTCATCCGTAGCGAGACGGCGGGTGATCTGCGGATCCTGATGGCGACCGGCGCGAGTCGCTGGACCCGTCGCGGACTCACGGCGGCCACCGCGGGCGCGCTGGCGCTGGTGGGTGCGGTGCTCGGCACCGCCGCGGCCTACCTGGCCATGGTGGGGTTCAGTCGCACGAGCGCGCTCGACGGGCTGTCGTCGCTGGCCGCGGTGCCAGTGATCAACCTGTTATTGATCCTCGTGGCGATGCCCTTGGTGGCGACGGTGATCGGCTGGCTCGCCGCGTGGCGCGAGCCTGTGACGGCGTCGCGCCAGTTGATCTAGGCCCTGACGGTCCGTCGTCGGCACCTGCGACATCCCCACCGCGCGAGTGGCCGAGTGCCTACGATGGGCGGATGAGAACGGCGGGGGTCGATTTCGCGTCCAAGGACGAGAAGACGGCCGTCTGCGTCATCGAATGGTCGAACCGACGGGCCTCGGTCGAGGAACTGATCGTGGGCGTGTCCGACGAGGTGATCGCCGATCGCGCGTCTCAGGTGAAGAAGCTCGGCATCGACGTGCCCTTGGGCTGGCCGATCGCGTTCGTCGAGGCGGTAGGGGAGTACGCGAGCAAAGGCACCTGGCCCTCGGACTATCGACACGCGAAGAACGAGAGTTATCGACTACGACTCACCGACCGTGTGGTGCGCCAAGAGGTCGGCGGGATCACCCCGCTGTCGGTGTCGGCGGACCGCATCGCGATCCCGGCGATGCGTGCGGCGGCGCTGATGGCCTCATTGGCGCGACCCAGTGCTCGAGACGGATCCGGCGCCGTGGTCGAGGTCTACCCCGCTGCGGCGTTGCAGCGCTGGGGAATGAGCTCGCGCCAGTACAAGACCGCTCGACACGTGGACCGGCGTCACGAACTCGTCGGACGGCTCCTCGACCAGGCTCCCTGGCTCAGTCTTCCCAACGACGCCGCCGACCTCGTGCGAGGGAACGATGACGCCTTCGACGCCCTGGTGGCGTCGCTGATCGCTCGGGCCGCGGCCAAGAGCCTGGTCGACCCTCTCGAGAAGGCGCAACGCAAGTGGGCTCGGCGCGAGGGTTGGATCGTCCTTCCGTTGGCCGATTCGCTCGGCCGGCTGCCCGGCAAGTGACGTCAAGAGCACCATCACCGCGGTGAGGCGCGACCCACGAGGTAGCACCACGCCCGCTCCTCGTGAACGTCCCGAGCTATGGCGGATCCGCTCAGCGCAACGGACTCGCGCCGGCGAGGCCGAGCAGGTCGCGTGAGACGAAGAGCGCCGCCGGCTGACCCGGCGCGCCAGAAGCGCGCGCGCCGCGCCTCTCGAGGATGCCCACGGCGGCCAGGCGCTCCAGCGTCGCCAGGGCGGCCTTACGCGAGATCCCGAGCTCGTCTCCGAGCACCGCGGAGGTGAGGACCAGGTGACGTGGGAGGAGATCGAGAGCGGCGAAGACCGCGGCGTCACTGCGGTGTCGACGCGGGCCTTCGATGAGGTCGTCGTGCCATTTTCGTTTCATCTCTTCGACGTTCGTGATCAATGTCCGTTGTGCGCGCCCGCCCCGGGTCACCGCGTCGGCGAACCACGTGACCCACCGGCGGTGATCACCCAGTCGATAGAGCACCAGGCCCGAGGCGTAACCCGCGACGTCGGCCGCGATCGCCACGCTCACCGGTGGCGGGACGAGCAGGGACAGCCGACGCGTCAGCAACCACGCGACGAGCACGCGCCCCACTCGTCCGTTGCCGTCGGCGAAGGGGTGGATGATCTCGAACTGCGCGTGGCTGATCGCCGCTTGGGCGATCGGATCGACGTCCACGCGGTTCACGTAACTCATAAGATCATCGAGCAGGTCACCGAGGGTGTTCGCCGGAGGCGTCACCAAGTGAGCGTCGAGTGGGCTGGTCCCGCCGATCCATCCTTGTTCGTTCCTGATGACCCCGACGTGGCGCTCGGCAATGGGGCTACCCGTCATCAGCGTGGCGTGCCACGAGCACAACGTCGCGACGTCGAGCGGCGCAACCGCGATGGCGCTCCTCACGGCCTCAGAGATCGCGGCGAGGTTCGAGGCGACCCACGCGGCCGGACCAGGGTGACGCGTGACGGGGTCCTCCTCGGCGAGCACCACGTCGACGACGGGGGCGCTGACCCCTTCGATGTAGGAGGAGGCCACGCCTTCGGAGCGCAGCAGCAAGCGCGCGAGGGGTTCGTAGTCGGCATCGAGTGCCTCGGCGGCGTGGGCCACTTCACTGGCGGCGTAGCCGGTGCGAGCGCCGACGGCCGCGTCGAGGGTGAGATCACGCTCGGCCAAGAGTTGGGGCACGAAGGCGCGGACGCGTCGTCCACGCCAGATCACCTCCACCTCTGACCCGGCTGGCTCCATCGTTGCTCCCTAATAAGTTACCAATAGTAGTGTATCGGTACTATATTCGCCGATTCACGAAGTCGTCGGGGTCGTCCCTTGACGCAATGTCCGACCGTGGTACCGCCGCGTCGGGCCCACTCACCCGGCGACGTCATCATCTGTCCCAGAGCAAGGTCTCCATCGCCAACGCCGCCCCTTGGCGGTCGGGCTCGAGGAGGTGCCCGTAGACGTCCGACGTCATTCGGATCGACGAATGGCCGAGGACTTGACTGACGACGTGCAGTTTCACCCCCTGGGCGAGCATGAGGCTGGCCGCGGAGTGTCGGAGCTCGTGAGGGTGCCAATGGCCGAGCCCCGCCTCGTCGCAGATGCTGCGGAATTCCCGGTAGAAGTTGCGAGGATCGATGGGCGTCCCCTTGGACGTCGTGAAGATGAAGCCGGTGTCGATCCACCGTTCGCCACGGCGGTGACGTTCGCGGACCTGGTTGTCCTCGTGCTCGAGGAGCGTCGCGATCATCGTGTGCGGAAGATTGATCGCGCGGCGGCTGCGAAAGGTCTTGGTGTCCGTGGTGAGGAGTGCTCGGCCCTCGCGTTTGAGTTGTCGCGCCACCCGGATGACCCCGGCCTGGCGGTCGAAGTCGGTCCACATGAGACCCAGCGCCTCACCCCGTCGTAGACCGGTGCACAGCAGCAAGGTGAAGAGCGCCTCGCTGCGACGCCCCTTGAGAGTGCTCAAGAACCGCCGCGCCTGATCGGGCGAGAGAGTCCGTCCCTCGGTGCGCAGCGACTTGGGTGGCCGCGACAGCGCGGCGACGTTGCGAACGAGGAGTCCCCAGCGAATCGCCTGGTTCAGACACTGGGCCAGGACGATGCGGATCCTGCGCACGGTCGAGGGTGCGAGTCCGCTGTCGCGCTTGAGCGAGAGCAGACGGTCCACGTCGTCGACGTTGAGGGCGACGATTTCCCGGTGCCCCAGAACCGGCAGGAGATGGATCCTGGCGATGCTCCGGTAGTTGCGCAACGTACTGGCCTCGACGTGATGTCGCATGACGTCCTCGGTCCAGCGCTCGAAGAGCGTGGACAACGTGATGTGCCCATCCTTGGGGAGGAGACCGTCGTCGACCTGTCGTTGGAGTGCCCTGAGCTTGATGGCGACCTTGTTGCGCGTGCTGGCGGTGACGTATTTGCGAAGATGCCGGCCATCGGGTCCACGACCCATACGAATGGCCCCGATCCATCGGCCATCGGAAGACCTTTGGTAGATCGAACCTTCGTGGTTCGCTCGTCGACTCGCCACCGCGACTCCTTGTCCGCACCGCCAGAACATCGGCTGTCCCAACGGTCGCGAGACACGGGTTGCTCCCCGAGAGACACTCGTCACTCGTGATGACACACTGACTCAGACTCCTCTTGATGGTACCGCTCGCATGGAAAATCGCTTGATGTCTCCACATCCCCACCCACCGGCGTCAGGAGGTCGACTGAGGGATTGGCGTCGCGGCATCGCCCAGGTGCGTCCGCGCTGGGGCTACAGGAGGTCCTATCATCACCAATCTTGACGGGGCAAACCCCTTCGTGATGGACCAGGTGGCGCCCTGGCTCTCAGGAGATGGGGATTGCCTGATCGACTCCGAGGGGTCTCCACGACTCTCGTCGCGTCGGAGACTTGTGCCCGATCCCTTCCTGCGCCATCTGGACAGAGGACGTTCAGTTCGAAGGGACTTCCGACGGATGACCGCTCAAGTTGCTGAACCTCCACGACATCTTCACCCGCGAGTACCTGGCCATCGAGGTCCATTTCTCTCACCGGCCCACGAGACCGTCTCGTGTCGTTGGGTCGGAGTCGTTGTTCACGGGAGATCAATCGCGTCGCCCGCGAGGCGAACCCGGTAGTGGTGCGTGGCCTCGGGCGACGTTGGCCCCACGGGCAGTTCATCGATTCTGGGGACAGGCGCCGCGAGTTGCCTTGTGACGATCAATGGCTCGCGATATCAGGTGCGAAATCTCAAGCGCGATATCAAGTACTGGGGAGACTCTCGAGCATGGCGATGAGTTCGTCTCGGCGATAGCCCTGTTGACGAGCCAATTCGACGACCTCCTTGAGTTTCGCTGTCAACAAGCCCTTCTCGGGTCGTCCGGTCACTCGAATGCTGCGACCACGACCCATCTCCACGAGCCCCTCGTCGCGAAGGACGCGCAGCGCGCGCAACACCGTGTTCGTGTTCACACCGAGTTCCGCGGCGAGGTCCCTCGCTTGAGGAATCCTCTCACCGGGGCCGGCTTCGCCCTCGGCGATGGCTCGGCGTATCTCCGCCGCCACTTGTTCATGCAGCAGTGTTGGGTCGCTACGGTCGAGGGGAAGGAGGCCGAGGTCCGCCTCGGCATTTTCCTCGGGAGTATTGACAAAACTCATGACGCTAATTATAGTAGCTTCATGTTCAGTTCGCTAGACGTTACTCAGATACCAGAGTCCGAGCAGGGACTGGGGACACCCGCGATCGAAGTGCTCTTTCGAGAGGCCCGTCGTCGCCAGCGCCAGCGTCGGATCCGACGCACCCTCGCGGGCCTCGCGAGCTTTGCCCTCGTGGGCGCCGCCGTCGGCGTCGCGGTGGGCTCCGCGGGTTCGTCGGCGACGAAGTCCAACGCCACACCGTCCGCATTCGCGGGTACGGGCGCGAAGGTCCTCACCTGCTCCGGTGCGTCGGTGGTGCGACCACGGACCCTCGTCGTGTCGTGCGCCGACGCCAACACGTCCCTTCAGTCGATCCACTGGGCGACGTGGGGGGCCGGGGAAGCCTCGGGAACGACGACCTTCGCCATCAACCTCTGCACTCCGTACTGTGCGGCGTCGCCGATGTCGTACTTCCCCCACAGTTCCGTCGCTCTCTCGGCGCCGGTCACATCGCGCGACGGGACCTATTTCTCTCGCCTTGAGGTGCGATACACCCAGGGGTCGACGGTGAAGACCTTTCGTTTCGCGTGGACACCCGGAGTCTCGCGATGACGCTCCGTGGCGCGCCAGAGCCTCGTAGCGGGTCAGTAAACCCCGAATCAGTTCCTTAGATCCAACTAGTACCCAAGAAAGTAGTCATCATGCCCCGTCTCGCCCGTCTTGTCGTTCCCGTGGCGCTCGCCGTCACACTCGCCGTACCGACGCTCGCCGTTTCGGCGAGCTCGGGCGCCTCGAAGGTGAAGGCGTCCCCCGTGAAGATCCTCACCTGCGCCGGCACGACGGTGTCGCGTCCCCGCAACTTCGTCATCTCGTGCGCCGACGCCAATGCGGCCCTGACGCAGACCCACTGGTCAACGTGGAGCGCGCACTCTGCGACGGGAACGACTCGCTTCGCCCTCAACCTCTGTACCCCATACTGCGCGGCGTCGCCGATGTCGTACTTCCCCCGTAGCTCCGTCACGGTTTCAGCGCCGGTCTCGACGAGGCACGGCCGTCTCTTCTCGAAGCTCGTTGTCCACTACGTGTACCGGGGCAAGGCGAGATCGTTCAGCTTCTCCTGGGCGGGAGACCCCTCATTCTGAGGGCGACGCATCGGGCCAGTCGTGCACGACGACCTACTGGTCAACAATGGTGAGCCCATCACCC
>JAGXBH010000044.1 GCA_018971185.1 Acidobacteriota bacterium | reverse complement strand
TCGGTCACCATGAACTCCGCGCGCAGCAGGCCCACGCCGTCGACGTCACGCGCGGCGACCTCCTCGGCGTGCTCGGCGAAGGCGAGGTTCACGTAGAGGCGCGTCGCGAGCGGCAGTGTCGCGGCGCCGTCCACGACCGCGCCCGACGAGTGGTCCTCACCGACGAGGACCGAGGTCTTGGCCACGGCCGTGAGGTCGCCCTCGTACACCGTGCCTTCGGCCCCATCCACGGTCACCACCTCGCCCGTGCGCAACACCATGGTGGCGTTGCGTGCCCCGACCACGCAGGGCACGCCGAGCTCGCGCGACACGATCGCGGCGTGGCACGTGATGCCACCACCGTCGGTGATCAAGGCACTGGCGCGGCGCATCGTCGGCACCCAGTCCGGACTGGTCATCTTGGCCACGAGCACCTCGCCGGCGATCAACTCGTCTCCCTGGTCCGCGGACTGCAGGATGCGCACGGCGCCCGATGCCCGACCGGCCGAGGCGGCCAGACCCTGCACCAGGGGACGCGCCGGTGCCGACTCGTTCTGGGCAGCCTGACTCGCAAGTCCCAGGGTGGTGATCGGTCGCGACTGCACCAGGTACTGTTGCCCGTCGGCGATGGCCCATTCGGTGTCCTGGGGCGAACCGTAGTGCGCCTCGGTGCGCAGACCCAGGCGGGCGAGCTCGATGACCTCGTCGTCGCTCAGGACGCGGCGACTGGCCTCGTCGGGATCCAGGTCCACGTGGAGGTCCTTGCCATCGGGCCCACGGACCAACTTGAAGTCCTTGGTGCCGACGCGCACGTGCAGCAGGGCGGGGCCGGTCTTGGAGAGCACGTAGGTATCCGGCTCCACCTCACCACTGACCACCACCTCGCCCTGTCCGAAGGCGGCGTCGATGACGATCTTGCTGGTGTCGCCGTCGGACGGGTCGGCGGTGAACATCACCCCCGAGCGCTCCGACGGGATCATCTCCATGATCACCACTCCCATGGAGGGAACGTCGAGGAGGGCCCGCGTCACCCGATAGGACATCACTCGCGCGCCGTAGAGTGACGCCCAACATCCCACGACGCTGGCGAGGACGTCGTCGTCACCCAGGACATTGGTGAACGTGACGTTCATGCCCGCGAATGAGCTGTCACCCGCGTCCTCGCCGATCCCCGAGGAGCGGATGGCGACGCGCACGCCCTCACCTAGTCGGTGGTACGCATCGAGGATCGCCGCGGCGAGGTCGCCGGGGAGAGCAACGCCACGCACCAGCCGCTGCGCCTCGTCCGCCGCGCGCGTCAAGTCCGCAGTGGTGTTGGTGTTGACACCGGCGAGGACCGCCGCCAACTGCGGGGCGACCTGGGCCTGGTCGATCGCGTAGTGGTAGGCCTCGGAGGTCACCACGAAGCCGGGGGGCACCGGTAGGCCTGCGGCGGTGAGCTCACCGAGGTTGGCACCCTTGCCCCCGACGAGGTCGGTGTCGTGAAGTCGAATCTTGTCGAACCAACGTACGAATTCCATGAGGACGTCTCCGTTCGCGTGGTAGTGGCGCCACTTGCTCTTAGCATGGCCCGCGCCGGTGCGACGATGTAGAGGAGAAGGTCACCATCTGACGCGGCGTCGCAATGAGGGTGATGAGTACTCTGGTGAGTGCGAGGAGTTCGACGTTGGCCCACCGGCGAGCGGACGCTCCGGCGCAGGTAGGTCCGCTGCGGCGGGGCCGAGCGAACCCTCGCGGCGCGAGCGCGTCGAGATGTGGAGGGCGGATGATGTGCGGGATCAAGAGGTCGAGGGCGTCGTGGCGATTCGTCGCCGCCCTCGTGCTGTTCTACGTCGCGGCCACCATCGTGATGCGCCGGCGCGGTTACTCGGGAATGGGCGGGCGCCAATTGGTGCGCTGTCGTCGCGGCCACGTGTTTCGCACCATCTGGATCCCCGGCGTGTCGATCAAGTCCCTACGACTGGGCTGGTGGCGCGCGCAGTACTGCCCGGTGGGTCGACACTGGACCCTCGTGTCGCCGGTCAAGGACGACGTGGGCGTCTTCGAGGGCGACGTCGTGCCGGTGATGGACGACATCTCCCTTCCGTGAGCATCGGGGGTCGTGGGTCGTGAGGACGGCACGGTAACTTCGTCTCGTGACGACACTCGCTTTGGACATCCGCGACCTGGTGAAGGACTACGGCAGCACTCGTGCGGTGGATCACGTGTCCCTGCAGCTCGCGCCGGGTGAAGTCCTCGGTTTCCTGGGGCCTAACGGGGCCGGCAAGTCGACGACGCTGCGCCTGGCCCTTGGTCTCTTGCGCCCGACCTCGGGCACGGTGTCGGTGATGGGCCACCCGGCGGGTTGCGACGAGGCCCGCGCGAGGGTGGCCTACGTCGCGGGCGACGTGGCCCTTTGGCCCCAACTCACTGGCGCCGACACCCTCACGTTGCTGGCCGCGCTACGCGGCGGCTTCGATGAGGCCTACGCTGGCGAGCTCGTCGAGCGCTTCGAGCTCGACACCCGTAAGAGGATGCGCGCCTATTCAAAGGGGAATCGACAGAAGGTGGCTCTGATCGGGGCCTTCGCCACTCGCGCCGAGGTGCTCCTCTTGGACGAGCCGACCTCGGGACTCGACCCACTGATGGACCGGGTCTTTCGCCAGTGCGTCGTCGAGGCGCGAGAGCGTGGCCAGGCGATCCTGCTCAGTTCGCACATGCTCAGCGAGGTGGAGCACCTCTGTAGTCGAGTGGCGATGATCAGATCGGGCAAGCTCTTCAACGTGGCCGAGGTGTCGGAGCTGCGGTCGCGCGTCGGGGTCGAATTCGACGTGATCGGCGACGTCGACGACCTTGGCCGCGTCCCAGGGGTGACGCACGTCGAGAAGCTTCCCGACGGCGCCCGGGTGAGGGTCGTGGGCCCACCGGGTGAGTTCTTCGCCACGCTCGCCACTCGCCGCGTGACGTCGGTGCACGGTCGCGAGCCGTCGCTCGAGGAGATCTTCCTGAGTTTCTACGACGAGTCGGCGGTCCCGTGAGCCGACCCGTCGCCACGGTGCACGCCGTCGTCTGGCGCGAGATCCGCACCAGCACGATCACCGTCGCGATCCTCGTCGCGGGCGTCATCGAGATCGGCCTGCGATCGTTCGTCGCCAGTGGCGGCGCATTGGGCACGCTGGCGCTCATGCCACTGGTGAAGAACCCCGCGGTCGCCGCCCTCTACGGTCGTGTCGACGCACTCGACACCGGCGGGATCTTCGTCGTGTGGAAGATGGGCGCCTTCTTGCTGTTGATGGTTGCTCTGTGGGCGGCGTTGAGTGCGACTCGGTTGACGCGCGGGCACGAGGATGACGGGTCGTGGGACGTCCTGGTCATTGGCCGACGCGACCGCTCATCGGTGCTGCGCACCACGATCCGAGTACTGGGCGAAGCGTGCGCGGTGGTCGCGGCGGCGTCGTTGCTCGTGTTGATCTTGGGTGCCCAGAGCGTGGCGGGCTCGGCGTACTTCGCCCTGGGCGTATTGGCGACGGGCTGGTCCGGGGCCGCCGTCGGGCTGCTGGCGGCGCAATTCGTCGCACCGCGGCGCAGCGCGAGTCAAGCGGCGCTCGCCCTCATCGTGCTGGCCTTCTTCGTTCGGATGGTGGCCGACGCGACGGTCGCCAACGAATGGCTGCGCGACGTGACCTTCTTCGGCTGGGTCGAGAAGATCGGGGCCTTCCAACATCTCGATCCCGCCTCGTCACTTCCCGCACTCGCGGGTCCGGTGCTCACGGTGGTTGCCGTCGTGACGCTGCAGCGTCGTCGTGACGCCGGCGGAGCCCTCTTCACGAACACGGATCGCGCTGCGGCACGCCCCCGACTGCTCGGCTCCTCGTGGTCCTTCGCGTGGCGCGAGCGAGCGAGCGTCGGGCGGTGGTGGACCCTCGCGCTGGCCCTCTTCGGAGGCATCCTCGGCTACCTGACGCACGCGTTGGTGTCACTGGCCAGCACCGACCCGGGTTACGTGTCCCTGTTGGACCGGTTCGGCTACGGCGCGATGGTGACCGGAGTGGGCTTCGTCGCGTTGGCGACCGCGGCGCTGTCGGTCGCCTTCACCTACCTGGTGTTCACGTGGATCGCCTCGGCGGCCAGCGATGAGCTCCGCGGTCGACTCGACGTTGCGCTGGCCACGGGTCCGCGACGCACGACGTGGATCTCCAGCGTGGCGCTGAGTGCGATCCTGGCGGTCGTCGTGGCGGCGACGGCGACCACGCTCGCCATGTGGGTGGGGGTGAGGATCAGCGGAACGCCCATGTCCCTGGCGACGGTGGGTCAGGCCGTCGCGAGCGCCCTGGGTCTCGTGCCGTTCTTCGTCGGGGTGGGACTGCTCCTGGTGGGCGTGGTGCCGCGCGCCGCCTTCGCCGTCGGTTCGGTGCTGATCGTCGTGGCCTACGTCGTCCAGGCCCTCGGGCCGATCCTCAGGTGGCCCGCGTGGTCGCTCGCCCTCGATCCGTTCCACTACTTGCGCGCGGTCCCCGTTCAGTCCGTCGACGCCGTCGGCTTGGCCTGGGTCACGCTAGTGGGCGTGGCCGTCGGTGTGGTGGGGCTGCGGCGCTACGTGCGGCGCGACGTCGTGGGCTGACCTACTTCGGGGGCAGGCGCACGCCGGCGTCGAGCCGTACGCATTCGGCGTTCATGTAGCTGTTGGTCAGGAGCTCGATCGCCAACGAGGCGAACTCCGCGGGCCGGCCGAGACGCTTGGGGAAGAGGACGCCCTGGGCGAGCGTGGCCTTGAATTCCTCGGCGTCGGGGGCGAAGTCGTAGATCGGCGTGTCGATCAGACCCGGCAGCACGCAGTTCGCCCGCACGCCGATCGCCGCGAGGTCACGCGCCAGGGGCAGGGTGAGCCCCACGATGCCGCCCTTGGACGAGGAGTAGGCCACCTGGCCGATCTGGCCGTCGTGCGCGGCGACCGACGCGGTGTTGACGATCGCTCCCCGACCACCGTCGTCGTCGGGCTCGTTGCGACTCATGGCGGTGGCCGCGAGTCGGCACACGTTGAAGGTGCCGACCAGGTTCACCTCGATGATCTTGCGGTAGAGGTCCAGGTCGTGGGCCGAGGAGTACTCGCCGTCCTTGCCCACCGTGCGCTGCGCCCAGGCGATCCCCGCGCAGTTGACGACGCTGCGCAGCGACGCGACGCCACTGGCCATCGCGATGGCCGCGATGACCTGCTCGGGGTTGGTCACGTCGCACGCCGCGTACTGGCCGTTCACCGACGTCGCGACCTCGCGCCCGCGCTCTTCGTTGAGGTCGACGACGACGACGTGCGCCCCGCGAGCGGCCAAGGCACGAACGGTCGCCTCCCCGAGGCCCGAGGCCCCTCCGGTGACGAGGGCAGAGGTGTTCTCAAGTTGCATGGCACTCCTTAGTCCAGACGCGTATCACCGAGTCAAGCAGAGATTGGCCACCCCGCGGCGACGTGGCGGCGGAACGGCCGTGGGAGCGGTTGGCCTAGCGTGGGGACGTGCCCTCGATCTACGAACTCGACCTCAGCGACCTGGCGTCGCTGCTCGACGACGAGCCGCGATACCGGGTGGGCCAGGTGTGGCGCGGTCTCTGGGACGAGGCTCTTGACGTCAGCGGCATCACCACGGTGCCCAAGGCCCTGCGCCAGCGGCTCGCCGCGCAGTTCGCGCCGGCGCTCGAGGTGGCCCACGAGGTGACCAGCGACCTCGGCGCCACGCGCAAGTGGGTGTTCCGCCTCCACGACGGTGCCACCATCGAGACGGTGTTGATGAACTACGCCGATCGGGTGACGGTGTGCGTCTCGTCCCAAGCGGGTTGCGCGATGGGCTGCTCCTTCTGCGCCACCGGTCAGGCGGGCTTCACCCGCCATCTGAGCGTGGGTGAGGTGATCGAACAGGTGATGTTCGCGGCCCGTGCGGCCGCCCCGCGACGACTGTCCAACGTGGTCTTCATGGGTATGGGGGAGCCGCTGGCCAACTACCGGGTCACGGCGGAGGTCGTGAAGCGGCTCCACGAGCATCGTTCGATGTCCGCGCGTCACCTCACGGTCTCCACCGTGGGGGTGGCCCCGGCCATTGAGCGCCTGGCTGGCGAGGGACTTGCGTTGACGCTCGCGGTGAGCCTGCACGCGGCCAACGACACGACGCGCGACGAACTGGTCCCGCTCAACCGGCGCTACCCCCTCGCGCGACTGCGCAGCGCCTGCGAGGTGTGGCTCGAGACGACGGGGCGTCGTCTGAGTTTCGAGTGGGCCCTCATCGAGGGCGTGAACGACACGGACCGCGCGATGCACGAGCTCGCCGAGTACGCGGGGGGGCTACGCGCCCACGTGAACCTGATCCCGCTCAATCCCACGCCGGGCTACCTGGTGCGGGGCTCGCGCCTCGCGCGCGTGAGCGAGTTCCGCGAGGGTCTCGAGTCCCTCGGGGTCAACGCGACCGTGCGTAACACTCGCGGGCGCTCCATCGACGCGGCCTGCGGCCAACTCGCGGCGGTGACCAACGCCCGCGTGTCGCGCGTGTCGCTGCGCTCGCGCTAGGCGCCCTGTCGCCAGAAGGTCGGCCGTCGCCACGCCAGGAGCGCGACGCCGACGATGCACGCGACGCCCCCCGAGACGATGGAGAACTCGGTCGAGGAGAGACTGGCGACGACCCCTGATTCGGTGTCGCCCAGGCGGGGCCCGCCATTGACGACGGCCATCTGGATCGATGAGATGCGGCTACGGAACTCGTCGGCGATGGCCAGCTGCAGGATCGTCGAGCGCAAGACCGCCGAGACCATGTCCATCGCGCCGGCGACCGCGAGCACCACCACGCCGAACCACAACACGTGCACGATGCCGAAGGCGGTCATGGCGACACCCCAGATGGTGATGACCGCGAGGACGGCCACCCCGCGACGGCGCAGGTGATTGATCCAGCCGGCGAGGGTCGCCAGCACCAGTGCGCCGATGCCGGGCGCCGCGTAGAGCAGGCCGAGGGTCCGGGGGCCGCCGTGGTAGACGGTGAAGGCCATGGCCGGGAACAGCGCACGCGGCAACCCGAAGACGTTGGCGTTGAGATCGGCCAGGTAGACCGCCTGGGCCACGGCGTGGCGCCGCACGTAGCGGAACCCGTCGCGGATCGCCGCGAAGAGGGCCGCCGCGGTGTCCGAGGTGGGGGCGGCCAGGGCGGACATCAACATGGTGGCCACCGCGAGCACCGCGAACGTCAACGCGTCGACGAGGTAGCACGACGAGAGGCTGACCGAGGCCAGCAGGACCCCCGCCAGGGAGGGGCCGGCGACGACGGAGATGTTCACGACGATCTGGTAGAGCGAGTAGGCGCTCACCAACTGGTCCTCGCGCAGCATGGTGGGCATGGCGGCCTGGCGAATGGGGCCCGAGAAGCCGGCGGTCCCCGCGGCGAGCGCGGCCAGTACGAGCACGACGGCGAGGTCGTGTCGGCTCAACGCCGCGTTGATCGCGAGCGCGGCGCTCGTCAGGGCCGCGAGGAGTGAGCCGATGATGAGGAGTCGTCGTCGATCGAAGCGATCACCGTAGGCGCCTCCCCACAACGAGCCGGCGATGAGCAGGGGCAGTTGGACGAGGCTCGCCAGACCCACCCAGAGGCTCGAGTGCGTCTGACGGTAGACCTGGTAGGGCACGGCCACCATGGTGACGTTGGAGCCGAGCAGGGAGAACAACTGTCCGAGGACGAGGAGACGGAAATTTCGGTTCTCGCGCAACGGACTCCAGTCGACGAGGAGCCGAGGCACCCCCTCACTCTAGGGGACTAGGGTGGTTTGGGAGCGGGACTCGAAGGAGCGTTGATGATCGACGAGGAACTAGTCCAGTTGCTGACGCCGGAGGGTGAGCGCGTCACCCATCCCGAATACGCCAGCACCCTGAACGGTGAGCAGATTCTCTCGATGTATCGCGACATGGTGATCGTGCGACGTCTCTGCAACGAGTCGACATCGCTGCAACGTCAGGGGCAACTCGCCCTGTGGGCACCGATGCAGGGTCAGGAGGGGGCGCAGATCGGCGCGGGACGCGCGCTGCAGCCCATGGACTTCACCTTCCCGACGTATCGTGAGCACGGGATCGCGTGGTGCCGCGGCGTGCCCCCGGAGAACGTGCTGCGCTTGTTCCGCGCCGTCAGCACCGGAGGGTGGGACCCCCAGAAGTACCGCCACCACGTGCCCACGATCGTGCTGGGCAATCAGGTGCTCAACGCCGTGGGTTACGCCATGGGCGTCCAGCGCGACGGCGCGAACGAGGCGGTTCTGACGTTCTTCGGTGATGGCGCCTCGAGCCAGGGCGACGTCCTCGAGGCCTTCGTCTGGGCCTCCTCCTTCAACACGCCCGTGGTCTTCTTCTGTCAGAACAACCAGTTCGGCATCTCCACGCCCTCCTCGACCCAGTCCAAGGTGCCGCTCTTTCGGCGCGCGCGGGGCTTCGGCTTCCCCGGCGTGCGCGTCGACGGCAACGACCTCCTCGCGTGTTACGAGGTCACCAAGGCGGCGCTCGAGAACGCGCGCGCGGGCGGTGGGCCGACGATGATCGAGGCCTACACCTATCGGATGGGCGCACACACCACCTCCGACGACCCCACCCGCTACCGGGTGGACGCCGAGGTCGAGGTCTGGAAGCACCGTGACCCCATCGAGCGCATCAAGGCGCTACTGGTGCGTGAGTACCAGACCCGTCCGGCGGCCTTCGAGGCGATCGCGCAGGAGGCGGAGGCCTTCGCCCTGAAGTTGCGTGACGACGTGTTGGCCATGGGACGGCCGGACCCGCTGTCCATGTTCGAGAACGCCTACTCAGAGACCCACCCGCTCATCGAGGAGGGGCGCCGCGAGATGACCGAGTTGATGGCCGCGGGGGGTGCGCACTGATGATCACTACCATGACCATGGCCAAGGCCCTCAACGAGGGACTGCGCCGCGCGATGGAGTTGGACCCCAAGGTCCTCCTGATGGGTGAGGATATCGGCAAGCTCGGAGGAGTCTTTCGCATCACCGACGGCTTGCAGAAGGACTTCGGCCAGGACCGGGTCATCGACACGCCCCTGGCCGAGTCGGCCATCGTGGGAACCGCGGTCGGCCTGGCCATCCGCGGCTACCGAGCGGTGTGCGAGATGCAGTTCGACGGGTTCGTCTTCCCCGCGTTCGACCAGATCGTCAGTCAGGTGGCCAAGTTGCACAAGCGCTCCGACGGCGTCTACACCATGGGTCTCGTGATCCGCCTGCCGTTCCAGGGAGGTATCGGAGCGATCGAACACCACTCGGAGAGCCCCGAGGCGTACTTCGCCCATACCCCGGGTCTGCGCGTGGTGTCGTGCTCGACGCCCAACGACGCCTACTGGATGATCCAACAGGCGATCCGCAGCGACGACCCCATCATCTTCTGCGAACCCAAGAGTCGGTACTGGGAGAAGGGGGAGGTGGACCTCGACAATCCGCCACGTGGGCTCTACGACGCGGTGGTGCGCCGCGAGGGGACCGACGTGACCGTGGTGGGTTACGGCTCGAGCGTCAAGACGATGCTGCGCGCCGCCGAGACCGCCGCCGCCGAGGGGACCTCGCTGGAGGTGATCGACCTGCGCGGCGTCGCGCCCATCGACTTCGCGACGCTCACTGCCTCACTGAACAAGACCGGTCGCCTCATCGCCGTGCAGGAGGCTCCGCGCACCGCGTCGATCGGCTCGGAGATCGTCGCCGAGCTCACCGAGCGCTGTTTCTATTCGATGCGCGCTCCGGGCGTGCGCGTCGCCGGCTACCACGTGCCCTACCCGCCCGCGCGCATCGAGGAGGAGTACCGGCCGTCGGTGGAGCGTATCCTCGACGCGGTGGACCGAGTGATGGACTTCGAGGGCTAGGCGTGGAAGTCTTCTTCCTGCCCGACGTCGGCGAGGGCCTGATCGAGGCCGAGATCGTCGCGTGGAAGGTCGCCGTGGGCGACCGGGTGACGCTCAATCAACCCTTGGTGGACGTCGAGACGGCCAAGGCCGTCGTCGAGCTCCCGAGTCCCTTCGCCGGGGTCGTCGCCACCCTGCACGCCGCCGTCGGCGACACGGTGGAGGTGAACGCACCACTGGTGTCCTTCGACGTGGACCGCGAGACCGCGCCGCACGCGAGCGAGAAGCAGGTGGTCCACGACGTGCCCGACGAAGAGCGACGCGAACCGGTGCTGATCGGCTACGGCGTGGCCCACGAGGAGTCCGTGGCGCCGCGACGCCGACGTCGTGGCGCGCCGACATCCACGCCGCCCGCGGCGAGTCCTGCACCCACGCCGCTCGCGCGGACCACGCCACCCGTTCGACTGCTGGCCAAGCACCTGGGAGTCGAGCTCACGACGGTGCGCGGCACCGGTCGCGACGGGATCATCACGCGCGAGGACGTCGAACGTGCCGGCAATTCGGGTCCCGCGTCGTCGCGGGCCCCCGCGCCGCTGGCGGCGCGCAGCCGCTTCGTCGGCCGCGAGATCGCCTCGTGGAGCGAGGGTGCCCGTGAGGAGCGCATCGCGGTCAAGGGAGTGCTCAAGTCGATGGCCGAGGCGATGCTCGAGAGTACGACGCACCAGCCCCAGGCCTCGGTGTGGACCCGGGTGGACGCGACCAAGACGGTGGAGTTGCTCCGCGGACTGAAAGACCACCCGCGGTTCTCCGAGGTTCGGCTGTCGGCGTTGACGGTGGTGGCCCTGGCGGTGTGTGACGCGGCGCGCCACTACCCCGGGATCAACTCCAGTTTCGACGAGTCACGCAACGAGGTGGTCGTGCGCCGCTACGTCAACCTCGGGATCGCCGCCGACACCCCCCGAGGTCTCGTGGTCCCGAACGTGAAGGACGCCGATCGACTCGACCTCGCGGGAATGGCGCGCGAGCTCACCACGCTCGTGGAGAAGGCGCGCGACGCCACGACGACTCCCGCCGAGATGGCCGCGACGACGATCACGATCACCAACGTCGGACCCTTCGGCGTCGACGGCGCGATGGCGATCCTGCCCCCGGGGACCGGGGCGATCATCTGCGTCGGCCAGGTGGTCAAGGCCCCGTGGGTGCAGGGTGACGCGGTGGTGGTTCGTGACGTGGTGGAGATCTCGATGACGTTCGACCACCGTCAGATCGACGGCGCGCTCGCCTCGCGGGTGCTGCGCCACATCGGTGCGTTCCTCGAGGATCCCGCGACCGCGCTACTAGCGCGCTAGGTCCGCCCGCCTCGATCTCGTCGCGCCAGCGCCTCCAGGGCACGGTCGGCGTGTGCGTCCATGGAGATCTCACTGGTGACGACCTCGAGGATCGTGGTGTCGACGTCGATCACGAAGGTCGTGCGTCGGACGCGAAGGACGTCGACGCCACGTTTCACGCCGTAGAGTCGAGCGACCGCGCCCCCGGGGTCACTGAGCAGGGGGAAGTCGACGGAGTTCTTCCGGGCGAATCGGGCCTGGCGTCCGGCGTCGTCCATCGAGATGCCGACGCGCTGGGCCCCGTAGGCGGCGAACTCGGCCGCGAGGTCGCGGAAGTGGCACGTTTCCTTGGTGCAGCCGCGCGACATCGCGGCCGGATAGAAGAAGAGCACCACGGGACCCGCGCGGAGTGCTTCGCTGAGGGTGAAGGGCGTGGCGTCGTGGTCGTTCAGCGTGAAATCGGGGGCAAGGTCACCAGGTCGCACCTCCCCAAACTAGGGGTCCGACTCATCCGTCGAGACGAAAACCGACGCCGCGTATCGTCACGAGATGACGCGGCTGCGTGGGATCCACCTCGATCTTCTGGCGCAGCCGCTTGACGTGGGTGTCGAGGGTCCGGGTGTCAGAGAGTTGCATGCCCCACCACAGGGTGTCGAGACATACCTCGCGGGTCACGACCTGTCCGAGGTGCGTGGCGAAGAGGGCCAGGAGATCGAACTCCTTGCGACTCAGGTCGATCTCGACGCCGTGGCGGGTCACCGATCGCCGGACGAAATCCACCCGCAGGTCACCGAAGGCGATGAACTCCTCCTCGCTCGTCGACGCCGGTCGGCGAAGTATCGCGCGCATCCGTGCGACGAGTTCGCGCAGTCGGTAGGGCTTGGTCACGTAGTCCGCGGCCCCGATCTCTAGTCCCAGCACGACGTCGACCTCGCTAGTGCGCGCGGTCACCATGATGACGGGGATGCGGCTCGAGTGGTAGACCTCGCGACAGAAGTCCACCCCGGAACCGTCGGGGAGCATGAGGTCGAGCAGGATGATGTCGGGCGTGGTGCGCACCAGGAGCGCGCGCGCGTCGGCCAGGGTCGTGGCGCCGGTGACGACGAAGCCCTCCGCGCTGAGTCCGACCGCCAACGCGTCCTGGTAGCTCTCCTCGTCCTCGACCACCAGCACCGTTTGGCGACCCTCCGTGTCGACCACGACGCTCACCGCACGACCGTTCGGGTGATGGCACGACTCTGCGCCCGACCAGGGGGGGAGACGAGCGAGAGGCGTGCCATGGGCCCACCATATGTAGTCAGGGTTACGACAGGGTGAAGTCGAGGCTACGAGAGGGTTCTCTGCAGATGAAACTCCGACGCCGGCGCCCGACGTCGTGGGCGACCGGGACTACGGCTTGGTCACGAGCGTGAATCCGTCGTAGCGCGAGGCGCTCGACGCGTAGCTGCCCGACACCTGGCACGACGACGTCGTGAAGCAGTCGACCGAGTAGATGCCGCCGGCGACACCCACGGTCTGGCTGCCGCTCGGCATCGTGACCGTGACGCCGGGCGCCCAGACGTTGTGGGTCTCACTGACGAGGTAGGCGACGTACGTCTTGGAGGCGTTCATGTAGGCCGCACCGGCGACGCAGGTGCCCGCTTGGGGGCAGCTGAGACTCACGACACCGCCGTTGTGACCCGCCTGGGTCGCACCCGCGGGCAGTGCGAGGACTCGCGCGACCTGTACGACCCCGTTGACGACGTTGTCGAGGAAGCCCTGGTAGTTGCCACTCTTGTCCACGTACTGCCCGCCCAGGGCGCAGTTGCCGGCGCTGGCGCACGCGACGCCCCGGAACCCGTAGAGCAGCGTCGCGGGGTTCTTCGCGCGGTGGGGCAGGATCACCTGGAGCGCGCGGTCCCAGACCCCGTTCACCGAGAGCGCGACCAGGGGTTGCACGGCGCCGGTGTAGGTGTTGTAGGTTCCTGCGGCCAGGCACGATCCCGAGTTGGCGCAGTCGATCTCGGAGAACTGCGCTCCCGCGTACGCGCTGGCGTTGCCCGGGAGACCGAGCGCGAGGGCTGAGCGCCAGACGCCCTTGACCTCGGGGACCACGATGGCTCGCGACACGTTGTTGGCGTCGATGTAGGAGCCCACGGCGACGCAGTCGGTGGCCGTCGCGCAGGAGACTTGACCGAGGGAGACGAGGGGGTTGGCGTTGGCCCCGGCGGGCAGCGTGACCTCCTGGGCCCGGTGCCAGACACCGGCGACCTCGCTGGCGATGAAGCCCTCGGTGCCGTAGGACGTCGCCGTGGTGTTGTAGGTACCGACGACGGTGCAGTTGCCGGCGCTGGCGCACGCGATCGAGTGCGGCGTGGCGGCCTGCCCGGTGGTGAGGGCGTTGGCGGGCAGCGACAACGCCGCACCGTTGTGCCACTTCGCCGCGACCTCGTCGACGACGAAGGGGAGCTGGTTGTTGGCCGCCACGTACTGGCCGATCGCCACGCAGGTCCCGTCGGCGGGACACGACATCCCGTCCATCGTGACGCCCTTGGCGGCGGAGGCCCCCGCCGGGGCGTTCACGCGCAACGTCCGCCAGACGCCCTTGACCTCGGACTCGATCACACCGGCGACGTCGCTCTTGGCGACGTAGATGCCCGTGATGGCGCAGTTACCGAGCGACGAACACGACTGGAACGGGAGATACCCCTGGTTGAGACCCGAGTTGGGCGTGGGCAGTGCGAGCGCCGTGGCCCGCGGGACGCTGAGGGCGCCGGCGCTCGTCAGGGGCAATAGCGACGCGCCCATCGCGAGCAGGGCAACGGCCAGGCGTGGGACCTTCATGAATCTCCCGAAAAGTGAGTGGTATCGACGAGAACGCCGTCGCCACCTCATCGATGTGACGCGAGCCTCATCACTCAGTATACGGACATCCCAAATGAAACCTCAGGGTTGTTCGGGCCCGTACACGGGTTCACCAGCGAGGACACCTACAATGGTGGGGTACGACAAAGGGTGAAGGGCGCCAGGTTTCGCATGCGTACACGGGGTAATCGATGACCGCAATCCTGTTGGTGGAAGACGATGCTGAGATGGTCAGCCTGCTGGGTCGATTCCTACCCGAGGAGGGCTACGAAGTGCGAGTGGTCGGCGATATGGCGAGCACCCTTCGGGCGGTGTCGGAGTTCGAGCCTGACCTGATCCTGCTCGACATCGTGTTGGGTAGCGAAGATGGGCGCGACATCCTTCGTGAGATCCGTGAGGTGAGCGACGTCCCGGCCATCTTCTTGACGGGCCGTGGTCTGGAGTCCGATCGGATCGCGGGCCTCAAGCTGGGTGCCGATGACTACATCGTCAAGCCCTTCTCACTGGGAGAGCTCGCGGCGCGGATCGAATCCGTCCTTCGTCGCGCGGGAGCGAACAACCCACAGCATTCCATCGACGCGCCGAACATGAAGTTCGGTTCGTTGGAGATCAATGAGCAGACCCACGAGGTCCGGCTCGACGGTACGCTTCTTGAGCTGACCGCCAAGGAGTTCTCCCTGCTCGCATTCCTGGCCGCCT
>JAGXBH010000091.1 GCA_018971185.1 Acidobacteriota bacterium | reverse complement strand
AATGACACAAGGGAGCTTGACTGCGAGACTTACAGGTCGAGCAGGTACGAAAGTAGGGCATAGTGATCCGGCGGTTGCTTGTGGAAGCGCCGTCGCTCAACGGATAAAAGGTACGCCGGGGATAACAGGCTTATTTCCCCCAAGAGTCCATATCGACGGGGAAGTTTGGCACCTCGATGTCGGCTCGTCGCATCCTGGGGCTGAAGCCGGTCCCAAGGGTTGGGCTGTTCGCCCATTAAAGCGGTACGCGAGCTGGGTTCAGAACGTCGTGAGACAGTTCGGTCTCTATCCGATGCAGCCGTAAGTGAATTGAGAAAGGTTGTCCCTAGTACGAGAGGACCGGGACGAACGCAGCTCTCGTGTGACAGTTGTCCTGCCAAGGGCATGGCTGTTTAGCGACCTGCGGGTGGGATAAGCGCTGAAAGCATCTAAGTGCGAAGCCCGTTTCAAGATAAATTCACTCACTGGGTTAACCAGGTAAGGCCCGTGGCCAGACGACCACGTTGATAGGCCGGAAGTGTAAGTGCAGCAATGCATTCAGCTGACCGGTACTAATCGGCCGAGGGCTTGGAGTTTGATGTTCGTGCTCGTTCTAGGACGCTCAAGGAGCGGGGTGCTGGCACTCCGTTCGGGTCTCGAGAGAGATCGAGCGCATGGTTTCCGGTGGTTATGGCGGTGGAGATATACCTGTTCCCATTCCGAACACAGCAGTCAAGCCCACCAGCGCCGATGGTACTTGGGGGTTCCCCCCTGGGAGAGTAGGTCGCCGCCGGGATTTCTTGAAGGACCCCCACCTCACGGTGGGGGTCCTTCGCGTTTACGGTGGTCGGACCCGCCGTGGTCGCGACTGACTTTGGGCCCTTCGTCGCCGCCGGGGCGTGGATGTACATTGTCCTCAACTGACGTGTGGTGAGGCTGGGGGGCGCGCATGGGGGAGTACCAACGTATCTGGCAGCAGAGTCTCGACGACCCGGAGACGTTCTGGGGCGACGCGGCGCGCGCGATCGAGTGGTTCACGCCGCCGCGGGTGATCCTCGACGATTCGGCGCCACCCCTCTATCGCTGGTTCGTCGGCGGGGAGATGAACACCTGCTACAACGCCGTCGACCGCCACGTCAACGCCGGGCGCGGGGACCAACTGGCAATGGTCTACGACAGCCCGGTCACCGGCGTCACGCGCGAGATCTCCTACGACGAGTTACTGAACGAGGTCTCGAGGTTCGCGAGCGCGCTGCGTTCGCTGGGCGTGCGACAGGGCGATCGGGTGGTGATCTACATGCCGATGATCCCCCAGGCGGTGATCGCCATGTTGGGGTGCGCGCGTATCGGGGCGATCCACTCGGTGGTCTTCGGCGGGTTCGCCGCGCGCGAGTTGGCCCTGCGTATCGACGACGCCAAGCCACGCGTCGTCGTCTCGGCGTCCTGCGGTATCGAGGTGAACCGGGTGATCGAGTACAAGCCGCTGCTCGACGCGGCCCTCGAGCAGACGCGCTTCGCGCCCGAGCACTGCGTCATCTACCAACGTCCCCAGGCGACCGCGACGATGGTGCCCGAGCGCGACGTCGACTGGGACACCGTGATGGAGTGGTCCGAGCCCATCGACTGCGTCGCGGTGAAGGCGACCGACCCGCTCTACATCCTCTACACCTCGGGGACCACGGGGCGACCCAAGGGCGTCGTGCGCGACAACGGTGGCCACGCCGTCGCCCTGACGTGGAGCATGGCCAACATCTACGACACCCACCAGGGTGAGGTCTTCTGGGCCGCCTCCGACGTCGGATGGGTCGTGGGCCACTCCTACATCGTCTACGCGCCGCTCCTCGCGGGCTGCACCACGGTGCTCTACGAGGGCAAGCCGGTCGGGACGCCCGACGCGGGGGCTTACTGGCGCGTCATCGAGGAGCATCGCGTCAAGTGCCTCTTCACCGCGCCCACCGGGTTCCGCGCCATCAAGAGGGAGGACCCCGAGGGCGTCTTGATGCACGACTACGACCTTTCACACCTGCAGTACCTGTTCCTCGCCGGCGAGCGCACGGACCCCGAGACCTATCACTGGGCCGCGGAGATGCTGGGCGTCCCGGTGATCGACCACTGGTGGCAGACCGAGACGGGCTGGGCGATCGCCGCGAACCCGATGGGACTCGAGCCCCTCCCCGTCAAGCCGGGATCGGCCACCGTGCCGGTGCCGGGCTACGACGTCAGGATCTTCGATGGTCTCAGGGACCTCGGACGTGGACACGAGGGCAACATCGTGGTGAAGTTGCCGTTACCTCCGGGCTGCCTGGCGGGCGTGTGGGGCGACGAGTCCAAGTTCGTCGACGCGTACCTGTCGGCGGTGCCGGGATACTACGTGACCGGCGACGGCGGGCACCTCGACGACGAGGGCTACCTCTTCGTCATGGGAAGGGTCGATGACGTCATCAACGTCGCGGGGCACCGACTCTCGACCGGGGAGATCGAGGAGATCCTCGCGTCGCACGTCGACGTGGCCGAGTGCGCGGTCATCGGCGTCAACGATGCGCTCAAGGGCCAGGTCCCCCGCGGTCTCGTGGTCTTGAAGCACGGCGTGACGCGCGATCACGAGGTGATCGCGGCGGAGTTGGTGGCCCTGGTGCGCGAGCAATTGGGCGCGGTGGCGAGCCTTCGGCGAGTCGACGTCGTGGAGGCGCTGCCCAAGACCCGCTCGGGTAAGGTCCTGCGCAAGGTGATGAGGTCGATGGCCGACGGCGATGAGGTGAACGTACCCTCCACCATCGACAACCCCGCCGTCCTCGACCACCTCGCGGTGGTCCTGGCGACGGCGCGATCGGAGGCCGCGAGCGCGGGGTAGACCCACTTCGGTGCTCGCGTCATGGTCGCTCATGCCCGGGCGTGACATTGCTAGTAGAATTCTCCAATGCCTT
>JAGXBH010000043.1 GCA_018971185.1 Acidobacteriota bacterium | reverse complement strand
GGCCCTCAAGGGCTACCTTTCTGGCGAGGTCGCGCAGATCGTGAGGGACAGGATAAAGATCTTCGCGGTGGGTCCCCTTACGAAGGGCTTCTTCCCCAATCTCAACGTCTTCGTGGCGTCGAGCGGCGGGGTGACTACGAGGAGTGCTTTCTTTCAGGCGGCGGACGCTCAGCTCACCGTCTCTCTCTCCTCGGCCGGGTACCAGCAATTGCACGTGACCAACTTCAATCTCGCGGTGGGCGGTGCGGTGAGGGTCACCTACGAACTCAAGTTGGCCAGTCAGGCGCAGCCCATGCAAGGTGAGCAGCTCTACATCCTGCACTCGACGAAGGTCGTCGTCATCACGGTCACGTCACGCAGTCAAGGGATGGACCGGTCGATACTCGGTTCCATCGTGAGGAGTTGGCGTTGGAGTTCGTCGTGACGAGTCCCGGCCCGTGACGGGCCACGGTGGGGGGTCGCTGTGCTCGGACGAAGGTTGCGCGCTGAGTTCCCCCTCTCACAGGTTCGCGATCGAGCGTGGCCGACACCGGTTCGACCTCCGTCTTCACACGCGAACATAGGTTGACTCTTTACCCTTAATAAGGTACTCTGAATCGAGTATCCTACTGAGGGAGTCTTGTGTCGACACGCAATAGGGCGAATCCGCTGGCGTTGGCCATCCTCATCTGTCTCTATGAGCGGCCGATGCACCCCTACGAGGTGGCGACGACCCTGCGCCAACGCCACAAGCACGAGAGTGTCCGACTGAACTACGGCTCGCTCTACGCCGTCTTCGCCTCCCTCGAGAGGCGAGGACTCATCGTCCCCCAGGGAACGCAGCGTTCGGGTCGCCTCCCCGAACGAACGATCTACGCACTCACCGACGCGGGCAGGGTTGAGGCCCACGACTGGCTCACCGAACTCGTCTCGACTCCGGTGAAGGACTACCCCGAATTCGAGGCGGCGCTCTCGTTCCTGCCGGCACTTCCTCCCGATGACGTGGTGTCCCTGCTGGGGGAACGCGCCGTCGCTCTCGAGGTCGAACTGGCCGAGATGCGCTCGACGCGCGAACTCTTCGCCAAGGGTGATCTCCCCCGACTCTTCTGGGTGGAGGTCGAATTCCGCGAACGGCTGCGCGAGAGCGAACTGGCCTACGTGCGGGCACTGGCCGCCGAGATCGGGGCCGGCGAACTCGAGGGGATGCAGTGGTGGCGCGCTATCCACGACGACCCCGACGGTCCGGCGGCGTCACAGTACTCGAATATCGACGTGATCGAAGGAGGGGGAGCATGACGTTAGGGGACCAAGGTTTCGACACCGGGTTCGACACCGGGTTCGACACCGGGGCCATCATCTCGACGAGGGACCTGCGCAAGAGTTTCACCACGAAGGGTGGCGAGGTGGAGGCGGTGCGCGGAGTGAGCATCGATGTCGCGCGCGGCGAGATCTTCGGTTTCCTCGGGCCCAACGGCGCGGGTAAGACGACCACTCTTCGTATGCTCACGACACTCCTACCCATCGGGGGCGGCACGGCGACGGTGGCGGGGGTGGACGTGGCGCGACGTCCCCAGGAGGTCCGCAAGCGAATCGGCTACGTGAGCCAACTGGGCGGGGCCGACGACCTGGCGACCGGACGAGAGAACCTCATCCTCCAGGGCCGACTCTACGGAGGTGAGCGTTCGACGGTCACCCGGCGCGCCGAGCTCCTGATGGAGATCCTGGACCTCACGGAGTTCGCCGATCGCCGCGTGCGCACGTACTCGGGCGGTCAACGACGTCGGCTCGACGTGGCCCTCGGCATCGTGCACGAGCCCGAGGTGTTATTCCTCGACGAACCCAGTACCGGGCTGGATCCGCAGAACCGCGCCAACCTGTGGGAGCACGTGCGCAACCTGAGGTCCCACGGCACGACCATCTTCTTGACGACGCACTACCTGGAGGAGGCTGACGCCCTCTGCGACCGAATCATGATCATGGATCACGGCCGGATCGTCGTCGAGGGGACGCCGCGCGAACTCAAACAGCAGGTCGAGGGGGATTCGGTCATCCTCTCGCTGCACGAGGTCGACGGAGCCCTGGAGCGCGCGACCACGGCGTTGGGCCTCGAGCCCCACGTGCGCAAGATGACGAGCGACGGATTCGACCTTCGTCTCTACGTCGAGGACGGCAGTGTCGCGCTACCCGCCCTCCTACGGACCTTGGACGCGGTGGAGGTCGCGATCCGTTCGGTCAGCCTCTCCGAGCCGACCCTGGACGACGTCTTCCTCGCCCGGACGGGCCGGTCGCTGCGCGACGCGGGAGCGGGACGTCAGGAGGTCCGCGCATGAAGGGCCTGCGCGACATCGCCCTCCTCTTCCAGCGCTACACGCTGCAGATGCTACGGAACCCGGTCTGGCTCTTCGTGGGGTTCTCGACGCCGGTCCTGTATCTGGCCCTCTTCACCCCGTTGTTGAAGAACCTGTCACACGCGCCGGGATTCCCCAGCGGGAGCGTCATCGAGGTGTTCCTGCCGGGCATCCTCTCCCTCTTGGCCTTCGCCAGCGGGAGCAGCATGGGATTCAGCACGATCTTCGAGTTGCAGTCCGGCGTCATCGAGCGCTTTCGCGTCACGCCCGCGAGTCGCTTCGCGATCCTCATCGGACCGATCCTCTCGGGACTGACGATGATGATGGTCTTCGACGCCGTGGTCGTGGCCATCGCGGTCGGGTTCGGGTTCCGCGTCCACTTCGTCGGACTCCTGGTGTTGGCGCTCCTGCTCGCGCTCCTCGCGACGTTGATGGCGGCCTTCTCGACGGCCACCGCGCTTCTCACCAAGGACATCAGCTCTTTCGCCGCCATCATCAACGGCATCAACCTACCCATCCTCCTGTTGGCCGGCGTCCTACTTCCCATCTCGCTCGGTCCCCTCTGGATGAGGGTCCTGGCGCACTTCAACCCCCTCTACTACCTGGTTCAAGCGTCACGATCGCTCGCCAGCGGCTCGCTCGCCACGGCCGCCGTGTGGCAGGCCTTCGCCGTCCTCGTGCCGATGTGCGCACTCGTGCTCTGGTGGGCGACGCGGGTCTTTCGAAAGGCGGTCGCGTAGGTCGCGGTCTCGAGGGGGCTACCCCGGACGACGCGGGGACACCTGACGGATCACTTCGCGTTGACGGCGCCCTTCGCGTCGAGCGTGACCCCCAAGAGTCGGTCGATCGATTCGCGCACGAGGACTTCGAGGGGCGCCCACGCGAAGGTCGGGCGAGAGATCCGCGCGAGCACCAACCCGTGCATCGACGTCCACACCAATGTGGCTAGGAGGTGCGAGTCCTCGTGGGATCGGCCGATTCCGGCGCCGACGACGCGTTCGACCAAGGTGTGAAGGGTAGCGAAGGAGCGCAGCCCCGGGGTATCGACGCCCTCGCGCGCCACGGGCCCCGGAAGGTCGCCGCGAAACATGAACTCGTAGAGGCGCGGGTGCTCGAGGGCGAAGCGACAATAGGCGAACATGCGGGCGCGCAGTTCTTCCAGGGGGCCGTCCACCCCTGACGCCGCACGCGTCGTGGACCGCGCCAACTCCTCGAAGCCGCGGGACATGACGGCCGCGAGAACACCCTCGACGTCGTCGAAGTGCAGGTACACCGAGGTGGGGGCGACCCCCACCTCCCTCGCGACTGCCCTGAGCGAGACCTGGGCGTGACCGTGGCTCTCCACCAGTCGCACCGCCGCGACGACGAGGTCCTCTTGGAGGCGTCGACCGTCGCCACGACGGTTTCGCTCTCGCACGCGCGTCGCCGTGCTGCGATCCTCGCTCACGAGGCGCTCGTCGTCGGGGCGTTCGACGTCGTCGGGGTGCTCGACGTCGTCGGGGTGCTCGAGGCGGACGTGGGGGAGAGTGGGGCCGAGGTCACTTCGAGGGAGGTGAGGTCTCCCTGGCGACGCATCACGAGGAGGGCGACGCACCAGAGGAGCAGGGCGTAGATGGCGTACCAGGTCGCCTCCTGTCGGGGACTCGCCGCGGGGGCCCCCAGGACGACGAGGAACCCGGTGGAGGAGGCGTGCAGGAGCTGCGCCAGTCGGAGACTCCCCGTGTTCACGTACGCCCAGGCGATCAGGACACGCATCGCCGCCACCAGCGCGACGAAACTGACGAAGAATGCGGGCCAGGAGGTCCCGTGGGGGCTGGCGGCGCCGAGCGAGTCGACGACCGGCAGGTGCCAGACACCCCAGAGCACGCCGAGCAGGAGTGACGCCCGGCGCCATCCCCACTTCGCTGACATGAGGGGAAAGGCGTACCCCGTCCAACCGATCTCCTCGAAGAAGCCCGACACGAGACCCGCCGCCAGGCCGTAGACGAGGAATTGGGGATGGTAGGCCGAGGAGAGGGTGATCGTCAAGGCGCCTAACACCCCGAGGATGCCGAGCGGCGCGACGAGCAGGAGTGCGTACCACCGCGTCGCCACCTTGACGCCGAAGCGTTCGCGGATTCGGCGCAGTCCTGGCGCGCCCTGCGTGACGCGCGTGAGGAGGAGTCCAATGAGGGCGACCGCCACGACCATGAGTGGGAACATCACGAGCGCAGTGGTGGGTCGCCCCCGCGTCGGGTGCAACTCGGGCGGTCCGATCACCACGAGCGCCAGCGCGGACACCGTGTAGCAGAGGAGAAAATACGTGAGGAGCGGGCGGTGCCGGATGAGTCTGGTCGGTGAAGTCCGTGACCGCATGCCTCTAACCTAACAGATGTACGGCTACAGATGTAAATATATATCGTGACGACGCGTCGCCCGCCATTTCGATGGGCATCGCCGCGTCAGTCACCTCAGCGATACGGTGAGGTCGTTCCCGGCGCGAGACGAGCGAGGCGGGGGGCTGGATCCACGGGTGACCCCGAAGTCGCCTCTCACGACGGTCGTCAACGCGGTCATGGTGTCGGCCTCGCGATGAGAACCCGAGATATGTGCTGTCGACTCGATCTCGGCGGGAACGGACCGCGGGCGCGTCAAGGCGACTGCGAGTCACGGCGATGCGCCGAGAGGAGGACCTATGACGTCCTTCGTGTGATCGCGTCGGCTCACCGAATGGTCGGCGTCGATACGAGGCGTCGGACGCATGTGAGTTTTCTCATCGAAACACCACTCGCATCACACATCGCGTCCATCGGACACGCAGATTGGTCCGCTTCACTGTAGATCGAGTGACGACGGCGCTGAGGGTCATCGCCGGTTCGCTCGAGTGTGAGGAGAGTCCATGAGTCCGACTTCACTGGTCACCGGTTCCCTGGGGTTCATCGGTTCACGCCTGACGACGCAATTGCTCGACGAGGGTCACGAGGTGATCGGGGTGGATTGCGTGACCGACGCGTACGACCGCTCGGAGAAGTTCGCCCGCCTCGACGCGTTACGCGAGCATCCGCGATATCGCCATTCGGGTGTGGACCTCGCCGAGGAGTCGCTCGATCATCTCATGGGCGAGGTCGAGGTCGTCTATCACCTCGCGGGGCGAGCGGGGGTGCGCGAGAGTTTCACGTCGGCGGCCAAGTATCGCCACGACAACGTCGACGCCACCCAGAACGTGCTGAGCAGCGCGCGGCGCTCACCGAGCGTGCGCCGACTGGTCTACGCGTCGTCGTCGTCGGTCTATGGCAACGCCGACCTACCCTTCGCCGAGGACGGACCGACGAGCCCCCTGTCGCCGTACGGACAGTCGAAACTCGACGCCGAGCGCCTCTGTCTCGAGAGCGACGGTGACGAGCTGGCGACGATCGCCCTGCGGTACTTCACCGTCTATGGACCCGGCCAGCGTCCCGACATGGGGTTGCGGATCTTCGCCGAGGCCGCGCTCGAGCGGCGGCCGATACGCCTCTTCGGTGACGGCAGCCAGAGCCGGGACTTCACCTACGTCGACGACATCGTGGCCGCGACGCGACTCGCCGCGACGACGCAGGCGCGCGGCGTCGCCGTCAACGTCGGCGGAGGAACTCGGATCACGCTCTGGGAGGTCCTCGAACTCCTCGCAGCCTTGACGGGGGAGAGACTGCAGGTCGAGCACAAGGGCTTCGCCCCGGGTGACGCGATGCACACCGGTGCGTCCCTGGAGCGCGCGACGTCGTTGCTGGGCTTTCGGGCGAAGGTCGACTTCGCCACGGGTTACGGCGCCCAGGTGCGGTGGTTGCGCTCGCGCCTCTCGGACGACGCGAGGGCGTCGTGAGCCGCGCGAACAACGAGCTGCGCCGAGTGCTCCTCTACTCGCACGACACCTACGGGCTCGGGCACCTGCGGCGCAACCTGGCGATCGCCGAGCACCTCCTCGACCAGCACCCACACCTGCAGGTCGTGTTGATGACCGGATCGTCGGTGGCGGATCGCTACGACACCCCGGCGCGCCTGCGGGTGGTCCAGTTGCCGCCCGTCGTCAAGGTCGGCGACGAGGACTACCGGTCGCGCGACCCGCGCTGGAGCACCGACCTGGTCCAACGCTCGCGCTGCGCCATCATGAAGGACACCGCGCGCAGGTTCCGACCCGACGTCTTCTTGGTCGATCACGCCCCTCAGGGCATGAAGAAGGAGCTCCTGCCGGTGTTCGACGAGCTCCGCGGGTCGTCGCCACGCACACGGATCGTCCTCGGGTTGCGCGACGTCATCGACGCGCCCGAGGTCGTGCGCGCGAACTGGTCGCGCACCGACACGTACCAGACCCTCGAGACGGTCTACGACCGCATCCTGGTCTACGGCAGCGCGGACCTGTTCGACGTGGCCTCGCTCTACGGCCTGCCCGACGTGGTGGCCTCGAAGCTGACCTATTGCGGCTACGTCAGTCGCCGCGTCGACGTGCCCCGGGGGCGAGAGGACGTCGAGGACTTCGTGCTCGGCGTCGCGGGCGGCGGTGGCGACGGCGCCCAGGTGCTCGCGGCGACCCTGCGCGCCAGCGAGGAGTTGGGCCGACGCTGCGTGGTGATGACGGGACCGCTCATGAGTCGCGCCGACCACGACGACCTCGCCCGACAGGTCGCCCGGCACCGCGACGCGCGCCTCGTCGAGTTCGTCGCCGACCCCAGCGACATGATGCGTCGAGCGAGGGTGGTGGTGACGATGGGTGGCTACAACTCGCTCTGCGAGCTGGTGGCCCTGGGCACCCCGACCGTCGTGATCCCCCGGGTCGCACCGCGCCGCGAACAGGCGATCCGCGCCGAGACCTTCGCCCGGCTCGGGGTCGTCGCCGTGGAGATGCCGGGGGAGGACCTGACCTCTCGGTTGCGCGAGACCATCGAGCGGGTCCTGGGATCGCCGCCCGCTCGACCGGTGGAGGTCGGGTCGGCGCCGACCCTCGATCTCGACGGTCTGACGCGCGTGGACGCCGCCCTCGTCGCGGAAGCACGTCGGGGCCGGTCGTTGGGTTCGGACTCGTGCTCGGCGCGAGGGGCGCTCGAGGTCACGCGATGACCACGGGCGTCGCGTACCTCACCAAGCGCTTCCCGCGCCTCTCGGAGACCTTCATCCTCGACGAGATCCTGGGACTCGAAGGCGCCGGCGTGCCCCTTCGCCTCTACGCCATCGCCGACCCCCAGGAGGGTCTGGTGCAGCCCGACGTGGCCCGGGTCCTCAGCCCCGTCGTCTACCTGCGCGGCGCGGGGGGCCTCTGGGCGCGCCGGGGCGAGGTCCGCGAGACCCTCCTGGCCCACGCGCGACTCCTGGCGAGCTCGCCGCGGCGCTACCTACGCGTCGTGGGATACATCGCCCGGCGGCGCCGCCATCTCTCGACCCTGCGCAATTTCGCCCACGCCGGACGCCTGGCGCAGCTGCTTCGCGAGGACGGGACCGGTCACCTCCACGCCGCCTTCGCCCACGGGCCGGCGTCGATCGCGCACTTCGTGCACCTCCTGACCGGTCTGCCCTTCAGCTTCTCCGCCCACGCCAAGGACATCTACGTCTCGGCGCCGGACCTCCTGGCCAGGAAGCTGCGCGACGCCTCCTTCGTCCTGTGTTGCTCGGAGTCCGCTCGTGACGCCCTCATCTCCTCGGCGGGAGCTGAGGGTGACGTCGCCAAGGTCCTCCTCGCGCATCACGGAGTCGACACCCACCGCTTCCTCCTTCGCGAGGGTTCGACGAGGGGCGACGGCGCTCCCTTGAAGGTCCTCGCGGTCGGTCGCCTCGTGGCCAAGAAGGGCTACCCGGTGATCCTGGCGGCCCTCAAGACCCTGCGCGACGAGGGACGCGGGGTGCACTGCACGATCGTGGGCGCGGGCGTCGATCGCGACGAGCTCGAGAGTCGGGTGAAGGAGTGGGACCTCACGGGGTCGGTCGACTTCGTGGGATCGCGCACGCACCAGCAGGTCGCCGCGCACTATCACGAGGCCGACGTGTTCGTGCAGGCCAGTGTGGTGCTCGACAACGGCGACCGAGACGGGATCCCCAACTCGCTCCTCGAGGCGATGGCGAGCGGACTCGCGGTGGTGGCCAGCGACGTCGCGGGGATCCCCGAGGTCGTCGCGGGAGGTTGCGGAGTGCTCGTGGCCCCCGGCGACGCCACCCAACTGGCCGACGCCCTGGCCCTGCTCGCCGACGACGAAGCGCTGCGCGCCCGACTGGGACGCCAGGCGCGCGCGCACGTGGTCGAGTGGTTCGACCGTGCGGCGTGCGCGACGAGGATCGCGCCCCTCTTCGGGGTCGACCCCGCCGCGCCGGAGACGCCCGACCGCTGGTCGAAGGGTCCCGTGGGCGCCGTCGGTCGCGCCACCCGCTCGACGCCCGAGGAGGGGTAGTCGCGTTGCTACGTCATTTCCGTCCCCATCTGCGTCCGGTGCGCGGCCTGCTCGCCGTGGGTCTGGCGGCCAGCGTCAACTCCGCGGTGATGCAGTGGATCGCCCCGTGGCCGCTCAAGTACATCTTCGACAGCGTGATCAACCACAAACCCCTTCCGTCGTACTTGTCGGGGCTCCCCGTCGCCACCACCAGCCTCCTGTGGGTCCTCGCCGGGGTGATGTCCGCGGTGGCGATCCTGCTGGCCCTCTCGGACTACCTCTCGACGCGCTGCGTGGCGACGGCGGGGCAACGGGTCATCTTCGCGATCCGCGGCCAGCTCTTTCGCCACATCGAGGCCCAGGGGACCTCGTTCCACCAGCGCCGCCAGGTCGGTGACCTCCTCGCGCGCCTGGGGGGAGACGTCCAGGCCATCCAGAACGCGGTGGTCACCGCCGTGCCGACGCTGGTACGAAACGTCCTGACCCTCCTCGGCATGGTCGTGATCATGCTCGTGGTGCAGTGGCGCTTCTCGCTACTGGCGATTCTCCTGGTGCCGGTGTTGGCCGTGGCCAGTCGCCACTACCTGACCCGCATCAAGGCGATCCAGCGTCGGGCCCGCCACGCCGATGGCGAGGCGAGCGCGGTCGCCCAGGAGACCCTGACCTCGATGACCGTCGTCCAGGCCTTCGGCGCGGAGGACGTGGAGGCGCGTCGCTACGAGGAGGCGACGGGACGCGGCCTCGAAGAGGGCCGCCGGGCGATCGTGGCGCAGTCACAGTTCACCCCGCTCGTGACGTTGGTGATGACCATGTCGACCGTGGCCGTCCTCCTCTTCGGGGTGCAGGCCATCAACTCGGGCCAGCTGAGCGCCGGCGACCTCCTGGTCTTCATGGCCTACCTGCGCGGGATGTTCAGTCCCATTCGCCAGCTCTCGAAGCTGGCCGGGGTGCTCGGACGCGCCCACGCCGCCGCCGATCGGGTCATCGAGATCTTGAACACCCACGACGAGGTGGCTCAGGTGTCCGGGGCCACGCGGATCCGTCGCGCGGCCGGGACCCTGGCGTGGCACGACGTGTCCTTCGCCTACCGCGACGGCGTCAAGGTCCTCGACGGCGTCACGCTCGAGGTGCCCGTTGGAACTCGTCTGGCCCTGGTGGGACTCACGGGATCGGGCAAGAGCACCGCCATGCGGATGGTGCCTCGGTTCCTCGAGCCCACGTCGGGCGCCGTGCTGCTCGACGGCGTCGACGTGGCCCGCCTCGACCTCGCGGACCTGCGCCGACAGATCGCCTACGTGCCCCAGGAGCCCTATCTCTTTCGCGCCACGGTCTGGGAGAACATCCTCTACGGCCGCGCGGACGCTGACAAGCGTGCCGCGATCGACGTGGCCCGGCGCGTCGGGCTGCACGAGGTGATCGAGTCCTTCCCCCACGGCTACGACACGATGATCGGCGAGCGCGGACTCGCCCTGTCCGGCGGCCAACGCCAGTGCGTCGCCATCACGCGCGCGATGGCGCGTCAGGCTCCGGTGCTACTGCTCGACGAGCCGACGGTCGGACTCGACGCGGAGCTGGAGTCCGAGGTGCTCAGCGCTCTCGAGATCGCCGCCGCTGGTTCGACCACCATCATCGTCAGCCACCAGCTATCGGGCCTGCGATGGGTGGACCAGATCGCGGTCCTCAGTGACGGGCGCATCCTCGAGTTGGGGAGTCACGCCGAGCTCGAGGCCCACCGCAGCGTCTACTGGAAGCTCAGTGGGCTTCGCAGCGTCCACGTGGACGAGTTCGACGTGGACGAGACGATTTCGCTATGACGACCATCGATCAAGAAAGTAGGGGAGATATGTACGACTTCGAGGACACGACCTCGACAGTGCGCGTGACCACGGTCTGCGTCGTGGGGGCGGGCTACGTGGGACTGACCGCCGCGGTGTGCCTGGCGCAATTGGGCCATCGCGTGGTCTGCGTCGAGACCAATCGCGAGCGCCTCGCCACGCTACAACGCGGGGAGGTGCCCATCCACGAGCCGGGCATCGAGGAGTTGTTGACGCGTCACGCGCGAAGTGGCCGCCTCGCCTTCACCGACGACCTCGACGTGGCCATGACGGGCGTCTCCGTGGCCCTGCTGTGCGTGGGCACGCCGCCGGGACCCGACGGGGAACCCGACCTACGCCAACTGGGGCGCGCCGGGGCCGACGTCGTCGCCGCGGCCCGCTCCGACGTGCTGTTGATCGTCAAGAGCACGGTGCCGCCGGGGTCCTGCGAGGCGCTGGAACTCCTCGCCGCGGGCCACGCCCGCGACGGAGTACGCGTCGTCGTCGCCTCGAACCCCGAGTTCCTGCGCGAAGGTCAGGCGGTGTGGGACTTCTTCAACCCTGATCGCGTCGTGGTCGGTATCGACGAGCCCGCGATGCAGTCCCTGGTGACCGGGCTCTACCCCGCGCAGTGGCCGCTGCTGCTCTGCGACCGGCGCAGTGCGGAACTGGTGAAGTACGCCGCCAACACCTTCTTGGCGGTCAAGATCTCGTTCGCCAACGAGGTCGCACAACTCTGCGAGGCCCTGGGCGCCGACGCGCACCACGTGCTGACCGGTGTCGGCCTCGACGCGCGCATCGGCGGCGCCTTCTTGTCGCCCGGACCGGGCTTCGGTGGGTCGTGCCTCCCGAAGGACCTCGCCGGCTTCATCGCGGTCTCGCAGTCGGTAGGACAGAGCGCCCCCCTCGCCCGGGCGGCCCAGACCGTCAACGCGCAGGCGCTGGCCGGTCTGCTGAGCAAGCTCGACGCGTCCCTGGGTTCGGTGCGCGCAAAGCGCGTGGCCATCCTGGGCGTGGCCTTCAAGCCGGGCACCGGTGACGTGCGCTTCTCCCCCGGGGTGGGACTGGGCGAGGCCCTCGCGCGTCGCGGCGCTCTGGTGCGCGCACACGATCCCCTCGCCGATCCGGGGTCGCCGGACGTCGAGATGGTGGCCGATCCCTACGAGGCGGCCGCCGGCGCCGACGCGCTGGTCATCATGACGGCCTGGCCGGAGTACCGAGAACTCGATCACCAGCGCTTGCGTGAGGTCATGGCGGGTCACGTGGTCATCGACGCGGTGAACGTGGTGAGCATCGGTGAGGTCGCGCACGTCGACTACGACGTCTACGGCGTCGGCCGAGGGCTGGCGATGGACTTCGCGCCGGTGCTCTGGCCCCCGCTGGAGTGGATGCTCGACGTCGAACCGAGCGACGTGGCGGCGAGTCGGTGACGGCCTCGCGCGCGTCGCGGCCGACGGTGATGTACTACTGCCAGCATTCGGTGGGGCTGGGTCACTTCGTGCGCTCGTTGGCCATCGCCGAGGCGCTGAGCGAGCGTTTTCGAGTGGTGATGGTGAGCGGCGGCGCGAATCCCCAGGAGTCGCTCGTGCCCTCGGGGGTCGAGCTGGTCGACCTCCCGGCCATCGCGGCGGCCGACGGACGCGGATCGCGGCTCGTCAGCGTGGACCCGCGCCGTGAGCTCGAGGACGTCTGGCGAGCGCGCGAGCACACACTCCTGCAACTCCTGGGCCGCCTACGCCCGAGCGCGCTGGTGGTCGAGCTGTTCCCCTTCGGGCGCCGCAAGTTCGAACGCGAGCTCGTTCCGCTCCTCGAAGCCGCGTCCGCCATGGACCCGGCTCCGGCGATCATCTCGAGCGTCCGCGACATCCTCGTCGACGGCAAGGTGAACCAGGAGGAGCGCGACGACCTCGCCGCGCGCCGACTCAATGAGTACTTCGACGCCGTGATCGTTCACGCCGATCCCACGTTCGCGACGCTCGAGGAGACCTTTCGACCCTCGATCCCGGTCGAACCTCCGGTGTTCTACTCGGGATTCGTCGTTCGATCCGCCCGGCGACCCGAGATCGAGCGCCCCGGGCAGCCGCGGGTGCTGGTCTCGGCGGGTGGCGGCAAGATCGGTGCGGCCCTCGTTCGCACCGTGGCCGTCGCCCACCGTCGGTACCTGGCGCCGCGAGGCGTCCACACCCGCATCGTCACCGGGCCCTTCCTCGCCCCCGAGGTCGTCGAGGAGCTCGAGGCGCACGCCGAGGACTGCGCGTCATTGACCGTCTCGAGGTTCGAACCACGACTCTGCGAGGCGATGGCGTCGTCATCGATCTCGGTGAGCCAGTGCGGCTACAACACCGCCCTCGACATCGTGCGCGCCGGCGTCCCGGCGCTGGTCGTCCCCTACGACCTCGACGGAGAGACCGAGCAGGCACTGAGGGCGAGCCGCCTGGCCCAACGGGGGGTCGTGCGGCAACTGGCGATGGACGCGCTCACCGCCGAGTCCCTGAGCGCGGCGATATTCCAGACGCTCACCATGTCGCCGCGCCGGGCGTCCTTCGACCTCGGTGGCAAGGCGGCCACGGCCCGGATCGTGGCGGACCTCGTGGAGGGCCGCGTCGCGCGTCGGTCATATGGTGGCGCCCCTCGTCGCGATTCTGATCGGGTCCTCGGGTGAGCGGTCGTCTCGTCGCGCGACCCGCGCACGGCGCGACACCCGCCGGCGTCGAGGCGTGCGCCACGGTGGAGGACTCGTGTGACGAGGGGGTTGCGTCGGGGACGCTGGTCCTGGTTCGACACGGGCGCACCGCCTGGAACGACGCGAACTTCATGACGGGCTGGGCGAATCCCGCGCTCAGCGCCACGGGCGTGCGAGATGCGCGGTCCCTAGGAGGTCGCCTGCGCCGCGCGGGGGTCCTACCGACGCACGTGGTCACCAGTCGCAGCGACCGCGCGATCGAGACCGCGGGCGTCATCATCGAGGAACTCGACGTCGCCCTCGACATCCGTACCAGCTGGTACTGGAACGAGCGTCACCTCGGGATGTTGCAGGGCCTGGACCGCGCGGCGGCGTGCCTGATCTACGGGCGCGAGAGGGTGCGCGAGTGGAAGCGACGCCGCGACGCGACGCCGCCGCACCTCCCCCTAGGCGACCCGCGACACCCCCGCCACGACGCGCGCTACCGCGACGTGGATCCGCGTGCGCTTCCCGGCGCCGAGTCAGTGGCGGCGATGGCCGAGCGGCTCGCCACGGGCTGGCGTCGCGACGTCGAGCCACTGGTGGAGGGCGGTGCGACGGTCATGGTCGTGGGCCATTGTCACAGCCTGCGTGAGTTGGTCGCGACCCTCGCGGTGACCCCCTCGTGCGCGAACGCGTCCTTCGCGCGGCCGGGTGATTCGATCATCCTCCGTCGCCACGGTGACGCCTGGACCGTGGTCGAGGAGGACCCGCGGCGGGCCCGCCACGTCGCGCGGTCGTTCAACGACGGTCCGTGCCCGATCCTCGCAACGGATCGGGACTAGCGCGGCGCGCGCGACGCGCCTGGCGCGCCTGAGGACGGACTCGCGTCGCCATTGGCGAGGGGCAGATCGACCACGAACTCGCTACCGGTGCCCGGGGCGCTGGTGAGGGTGACGCGCCCACCGTGAGCGACGACCAACGCCTCGACGACGGCCAGTCCGATACCCGACCCCGGCGTCCCCTGCGCGTTGGTGCCCCGGTAGAAGCGCCCGAACACCGAGGCGTGCTCGTCGGGGGGGATGCCGCGACCCGTATCACTGACACTCACCCGTCCCCTGGCGTCCTGGGGCCGCACGACGACGTGGACCCGTCCGCCGGCGGGGGTGAACTTCACCGCGTTGGACAGGAGGTTGACGATGACCTGCTCGAGGCGGTGCGGATCCCCGCGGACCATGGTGGGCGAGAAGTCGACGGTGAGGTCGACGCCGCTCTGCACGAAACGTGGCGCCAGTCGTGCGGTCGCGTTGGACGCCACGGCGGCGAGGTCCAAGGGCACCATGTCGAGCGTGAGGCCGGCGGCCTCGGCCGACGAGAGGATGCGCAGGTCCTCGATCAGACGGGTGAGTTGATTGACCTCCTCGGACAACGAGAGGACGGCCTGGTCGTCGAGAGGGGCATTACCCAACGAGAGGTCCTCGAGTTGCCCTCGCAGCACCGAGAGGGGAGTGCGCAACTCGTGAGCGAGGTCGGCAACCATCGACCGGCGCAGGGCGTCCTCGCCCTCGAGTTGGCGTGCCATGTTGTCGAAGGCCGATCCGAGTTC
>JAGXBH010000011.1 GCA_018971185.1 Acidobacteriota bacterium | reverse complement strand
GGCCGATCGGATCCGTCGATTGGGCTTCGTGTCCGACGACGTCCTGGCGCCGTTGCTGCGCAGCTCGAAGGCCGCCGTGTACCCCTCGCGGGGCGAGGGCTTCGGACTCCCGGTCCTCGAGGCGCTCGCCTGTGGCGTACCGGTGGTGACCTCGCGCGACACGGTGATGCAGGAGGTGTCCGGTGACGCCGCCACGCTGACGCCCGCCGGCTCCGCGCCGGATCTGGCGCAGGCACTCGCGCAAGTGCTCGCTCAGTCGAGCGACGAACGCGCGCGACTGGCGCGACGCGCCCGTGAACGCGCCGAGACCTTCACCTGGTCGCGGTGCGTCGACCAACACCTCGTCGCCTACCATCTTGCACGAGGAGATTGACGTGCGCGCACTGATAACGGGAGGTCGGGGTTTCGTGGGCCACCACCTGGCCCAGCACCTGGCGGCGATGGGCGACGACGTCACGGTGGCGGACCGTGACGTCGACGTGACCGACCGCGCGGCGCTGGTGAGCGCGATGAGCGCCTCGCGCCCCGACGTGATCTATCACCTCGCCGCGATGACCAGCGTCGCCGAGTCCTGGTCGCGACCGGCCGAATACACCCGCGTGAACGTCCTGGGCACGGCCCACGTCCTCGACGCGGCCCACGAGGTGGTGCCGGGCGCCAAGGTCGTGGTCGTGAGCTCCGCCGAGGTCTACGGCATCGTCAGCGAAGCCGACCTCCCGCTGACCGAGACGTCGCCCACCGTGCCGTCCAACCCCTACTCGACCAGCAAGCTCGAAGCGGAGCTGGTCGCGCGCGACGCCGTGCGCTCGCGTCAGCAGTCGGTGGTGATCGCGCGACCCTTCAACCACATCGGCCCGGGACAATCCGCGGTGTTCGTGGTGCCGGCCCTGGTCCAGCGCATGCTCGAGGCCACGGCGCAGGGGCGTCACTTCATCATGGTCGGCGACCTGAGCACTCGCCGTGACTTCAGCGACGTGCGCGACGTGGTGCGCGCGTATCGACTGCTCGCCGAGTGGGGTCGGCCGGGGGAGGCCTACAACGTCGCCTCGGGACACGACGTCGCCCTGGCCGACGTGGCCGACGAATTGCGCCGGCGCATCAACCCGAACCTCGAGCTCCTCGTCGACCCCGAGCTACTGCGCCCCGTCGAAGTGCCGGTGAGTCGGGGGAGCTTTGAGAAACTGCACGAGGCGACCGGGTGGGAGCCCACGTGGACGCTCTCGCAGTCGCTCGACGACGTCATCGCCGCCCAGCGCCCGCACTGAGACGGCGCCGCCACGTCGTCCCGTGACCCCGCGAGAAACGGTGGGCTGACGCGCCGGGTGGGGCGAAGGGAACTAGCCTTGACGTTCTGATGGAAACCCGTGCTCCGGCCGTCGTGGCCGTCGTCGTTACCACTGGTCCGGGCCCCGGCCTCGAAGCCACCTTGGCCTCGATCGTCGCCCAGGACTATGAGGAACTCAGCCTGCTCGTCGTCGCGAACGGGTCCGACGACCACGTCGCCGCGCGGACCGCGGCCGTCGCCCCCCAGGCCTTCGTGAAGATCCTCGAGCACAATCGTGGCTTCGCCGCCGCGTGCAACGAGGCGGCGCTCATGGTCGAGGGATCGGCCTTCTTCCTGTTCTGCCACGACGACGTACGCCTGGACCCGGACTGCGTCGGGTTGATGGTGGAAGCGGCGTTCCGCACGAATGCGGGGGTCGTGTCGCCGAAATTCGTCCACTACGAGGACCCCCTCGTCCTGCTGCACGTCGGTCAGACCAGCGACCGGTTCGGCGTGGTGCGCGAGCGCGTGGAGACGGGCGAGATCGACCACGGCCAGCAGGACTTCGAGCGGGACGTCTTCGTGGCGCCCGGGGGTGTCACCCTGGTGCGATCGGACCTCTTTCGCACCCTGCGCGGCTTCGATCCCCTCATCCCGCTCATCGGCGAGGACCTGGACCTGTGCTGGCGCGCGCAGTTGGCCGGCGCGCGCATCGTGGTCACCCCGCAGGCGCGCGTGGCCCACCGCGAGACGATCGCGACCGGCGAGCGGGCGATCGCGGCCAGCGGGACGCGTCACGCCTCTCGCCAGTCGCTTCTGCGTCGCCACCAACTCCTCGTGGTGGCGACCGGATGGAGCTTCTGGCGAACCCTACTGACCCTCGCGACCCTCGCGGGGATGGACCTCATCGAGCTCGGCCTGGCGCTGGTGGGTCGCGACCGCGAACGGGTGAGCGCCATCGTGGGCTCGTGGGCGTGGCTGGTGCGCAATCGACGCCGCGTTCGCGAGCGCCGTCGCGAGCGACGAGGTACGCGGGTCCTGACCGACGCCGAGCTCCTACGCCTGCAGGAGGCCGGCGCGAGCCGGCTGCAGAGGCTCTTCCTGGTCCTGGTGGGTGAGGGGCTGCAGAGCGCGCGCGGGATACTGCCCGACGCCCTGGACGAGACCGAGGGGCCGAGCGGCGAGACCCCCGACGGGGTCGGGTTTGCGGCGGCGTTCGCCGACGACGAGGCCTTCGACGAGGGGATCGTCTCGAGCGTCGAGCGAGTGCGCCCGTCACGGTTCCTCACGACCTTCCGTTCCCAGGCGATGGTCATCGTGGTCGTCGCCCTGCTGTGGGCCATCGGTGCGCGCAATCTCCTCACGATGCACCTCCCCCTGATCGGGCGACTCGCCCCGCTCGACTCGTGGTGGTCGACGTGGCGGCACTTCTTCGCCTCGTGGTCGCCCAATGGGGTGGGCACCGGCGCACCCGCCATGCCGGGCTACGGCGTCCTGGGCGTCGCGGGCACCTTCGTCCTGGGTCGGATGGGCCTCCTGCCACGGCTGGCGCTGATCGCCGCGGTGCCCCTCGGGTCTATCGGTGTGGCGCGACTGCTCAAGGGGCGCGTCTCCAATCGCGCGAGGATCGTGGCGGCCGTCACCTACCTCGCCCTGCCGACGGGCCTCAACATGATCGGCCAGGGACGTGTCGATGTGCTGGTGGTGGTCGCGGGACTGCCCTACGTGGTGCGTCGTCTCTTCGACCTCCTCGACGTGCCGGGATTCCGCACCGTGCCCTACGGCGACCCGGTGCCCTTCGGATCTCGGGGCTGGCGCGCGAGCGCGGCCGGGCAGCGCGCGAGCGCGGCCATGGTGATCGCCGTTCTCACCGCCATGGCGCCGACGACCCTCGTCGTGGTCGCGTTGGTGGTGGTGGGCGTCTGGGTCGCGCGAGTGGTCGAGCCCGACCAGCGCACGCGGGCGCGGCCGTGGCGGCTCCTCGGTGCGCTGCTGGCCTACGTGGCCGTCCTCTTGTTGCCGATGACCATCGACACCCTGATCGCCGGGAGTCGCGCGCTGGGGGTGTTCGGCGGCGTCCGCGCTCCGTGGTCCGCCCCCAGCTTCGCCGACCTCGTGCGCGGCGTCGACGGGGGCTTCGGAGACAATTGGTGGGCCTGGCTCTGGCCGAGCCTCGCGTTGGTCGCCCTGATCATGACGCGCCACGCGCGCCGGTCCATCGCCGGCAAGCTGACGGTGATCGCCACGTTGACGCTGCTGGTGGCCACCCTCAGCGACCACCACTGGCTCGGTTCCTTCACTCCCGACATCGACGTCCTGCTCGTCCTCTACGCGGTGACGATCGCCACTCTCGTGGGCCTCGGCGTCGCGGCGCTCGAGAACGACGTGCGTTCGACCAAGTTCGGTTGGCGCCAGGTGGGCGCGGCGCTCAGCGCGACCGCGATGGCGATCGCCCCGCTGGCCTGGCTGACGACACTGGGTAGCGGCCGCTTCGACCTGCCGACCACCTCGGTCGCGGAATCGCTCTCGACCTTGGCCCCGCCCACGGCGACGCAGTATCGCGTGTTGTGGCTCGGTGACCCGTCCATCTTGCCGGTGCCGGGCTGGACGGTGGCTCCCGGACTCGCGGCGGCGACCTCCTCGAACGGGTTACCCGGTGGCGACACCCTCTTCACCTCGCCGAGCTCGGGCACCGCTGACGCGATCATCGCCGCGGTGAACCTCGCGTTGCAGGGGCGCACGGTCAACCTCGGCGAGTTGCTGTCGCCCGCGGGGATCTCGGCCATCGTCGTCATGGACGCCTCGGCGCCGCAATTGGCGGGCGTGCAGTCCTCGCCGGTGCGTAGCGTGCCCGCCCTGCTCAGCACCTCGCTCAACGCCCAGACCGACCTGGCCCTCGAGCTTCAGACGTCGTCGGTGCAGGTCTACGCCAACGCCGAGTTCGCCGGCATCGTGCGCGCGCGTTCGTCGAAGGCGGCACCCTGGAAGTCGGTGCTCTCACCCACCACCAACGCGGGCGCCCTGGCCGGCGGCTCGCAGGTCGAGGTGGGTCTCGCTCCCGCGGGGGCGTTCTCGCTCAGCGCCCACGGCCACGCCCTCACGCGCGCCACGCTCGACGGTTGGGCCGGCGCCTACGATGTTCCCGCGTCGTCGACGCCCGTTGTGGTGACCCTGAGCCTTCGCCGGTTCCCCTTCAACGGGCTCCTGGCGATGGTGACCCTGGCGACGTGGGCCATAGTGTGGCTCGGTTTCGGTTGGATCCGACGACTCGAGTGGCTCCTCAGGTTGCGCGCGCGCCGGGCCCGCCACTCGCGCGGACCGCGAGGGACGCGTGCGCAGGAGTTCGAGGATGCGTAGGTCCGGGCTCCCGCTCCTGGTCGTCGTGGTGGTGATGCTCGCGGCGGTGGGCGTCCTGAACGACCGCGGCGTCGCGAGGAATCCCGTCGGCACCACGATCGCCGCCGCGCCGTCGGCGCAGTCGAGCGCGCTCTACTGCACGGGGCTCACCAACGCGCGAGGAGGACTACGCGGCGTCGTGTCCTACATCAACACCACGGCGCTGACCCGACACGTGGTGGTCCACGCCTTCGCCACGGGGGCGACCTCGGCGGTGGCCACGGCGTTCACGCTCGGCCCCTACGCGCGCCAGAGCGTCGCCCCCACCAACCTGCTGGTGGGCTCGACCTACGCGCTCTCGGCGCAGGTCGACGGCGGCGGCGTGAGCGCGGTGCAGGTCGACAGCCGTTTCGGGACCCAGTCACCGTGTGCCAACCAGGGCGTGACCAATTGGTACGCGTCGGGATTCGACTCCACGGTCGGCTCGTCGGCGGTCCTGAGCGTCTACAACCCGACGGCGACGGCGGCGGTGTTCAACGTCACGGCGTTCACGCCCGGCGGCTTCTCGTCGCCGGCGTCCTTGCAGGGCGTGAGTGTGGGCCCCCACGCGGTGCTGACCTACAATCTCGGGGCCCAGATCGTCGCGACCGAGAACTTCGGCGTGCAGGTGACGGTGTTGCGCGGCTCGCTGGTCGCCGTGGGCGACCAGATCTCCAAGGGGGTGGCCTCCTTCAACTACGGCACGACGCTCCTGGCGTCCTCGGCGACCCTGCCCCTGGTGACGACGGCCAACCAAGCCGTGGCCCAGGTGCGAATCGCCAATCCGGGTCCGGCACCGGCGACCGTGACGCTCAACGTCAAACTCGGCAAGTTCAAGGTCGCGCCACAGACGACCGAGGTGGGCGCCTACCGCAGCGCCATGATCGTGATCACGCCCAACACGGCGATCCCCGCGGCCGGCGAGGCCACCATCGTGATGAAGTCGACGCAACCGGTGGACGCCACCGTGGTCACCGGGACGCAGAACGGGCTCACCTCGAGTCCCGTGGGGACCCCCGCGGCACGGGTGGTCCTCGCCGACGTGACCGGCGGGGGCTTCGACCGCGCCGTGGTCACCAACGTGGCCCCCACCGCGACCGAGGTCAGTTGGGTGTTGCGCCGACGCGGCTCACTGGCGTCGACCGGCACCACGTCGTTGGGGGCCAACGCGACCAAGTCCTTGGCGGTCCTCGTGGGCGGACGCGCCAAGCTCACGGGTGCGACACTGGTGCTCACGGGTCAGGCGCCGACGCTGGTGGTCAGCGCGACGCTCGTGACGACGCCTCCGGGGGTGACCCTGACGTCGGGGCTAAACGGCGGGTAGCGTCGGCGGCTGCCAGGTGGGCGCGGAGGCCCCCACCGGAGAGGGCGCCGGCGCGTGGTTGCCGTTCGACGTGGCGTCCGCCGGGTCGGCGTCCCCGGTCCCCTGACCCAGGCCCAGCGCGCTGACGGTCTTGGTGCCGATCGGGTGCACGGGCTCACCGTGGGCCTCGTCGATGAGGTGCGCCGCCGTCTCGCCGTCGATGGTCTCGTGCTCCAGCAGGGCGCGCGTCAGTGCTTCGAGGCCGCGCCGGTGCAGGGTGAGCACCTCGATGGCGCGCGACTCCTGTTCGCGCAGGATCCGCTCGACCTCGTCGTCGATGATCTGCGAGGTGTGGTCGGAGTAGTCGCGAGTGTGCATCAGGTCCTCGCCCAGGAACACCTGGTTGTTCGAACCCCAGGCCATGGGCCCGATCTCCTTGGACATGCCCCATTCGCGCACCATGCGCCGCGCGAGTTCGGTGTTGCGCTGCAGGTCGTCGGCCGCGCCCGTGGAGAGGTCGCCGTAGACCAGCAACTCGGCGACGCGTCCGCCCATGCGCATGCACAGCGAATCCTCGAGGTGCTGGCGCGACATGATGTAGCGGTCCTCCTCGGGCAGGGTCATGGTCACGCCCAACGCCATGCCGCGCGGGATGATCGTGATCTTGTGCAGCGGATCGGTCTTGTCCAGGACGTAGGCCAGGAGGGCGTGGCCCGACTCGTGGAAGGCGATACGCTCGCGCTCCTCGTCGCGCAGGACCATCGAGTCGCGCTGCTGGCCCATCATCACGCGGTCGCGCGCCGTCTCGAAGTCCTCCATCGTGATCGTCTCGGAGTGACGACGCACCGCGTGCAGGGCGGACTCGTTCACCAGATTCGCGAGGTCGGCACCGCTCATGCCCGGCGTGCCGCGGGCGACCATCTCGAGTGAGACGGTGGGGTCCAGAGGCTTGTTCTTGGAGTGGACCTCGAGGATGGGGAGGCGTTCCTCCAGGTCCGGCAGTGGGACCACGATCTGGCGGTCGAAGCGGCCCGGACGCAGCAGGGCGGGGTCGAGGACGTCGGGGCGGTTGGTGGCCGCGATCACCACGACCCCCTCGGTGGGGTCGAAGCCGTCCATCTCGTTGAGCATCTGGTTCAGCGTCTGCTCGCGCTCGTCGTGGCCACCGCCCAGACCCGCGCCACGCTTACGTCCGATGGAGTCGATCTCGTCGATGAAGACGATGGAGGGTGACTGCTTGCGCGCGGTCGAGAAGAGGTCGCGAACGCGGCTGGCGCCCACGCCCACGAACATTTCCATGAAGTCCGAGCCCGACACCGAGAAGAAGGGCACTCCGGCCTCGCCGGCGACCGCGCGGGCCAGCATCGTCTTGCCGGTCCCCGGGGGGCCGACGAGCAGGATGCCCTTGGGGATGAGGGCGCCCATCGCGGTGTAGCGCCCGGGCGTCTTCAAGAACTCGACGACCTCGCTGATCTCCTGCTTGACGCCGAGGTACCCCGCGACGTCGGCGAACGTGGTCTTGGGCCGGTCCTGGTTGAACTGCTTGGCCTTCGATCGGCCCACGGACATCATGCCGTTCATCTGGCCCCTCGCCTGTCGCGAGAGGAAGATCATGAATCCGCCGAAGATCAGGATCCAGATGAGGTAGGGCAGGAGCGAGGACGCCAGACTCGAGGGATTCGCGAAGTTGACCGACACGTTGTCCCCGCGCAGCGTGGTCACCTCGTCGGCGAGCACCGGGACCGGTCCGTTGGTGGTGTAGTTGGTGCCGTCGCTCAGTTGTCCGGTGATGACGCCGGAATTGTTGTTGATACTGGCCGAGATCACCTTCTGCCCCTTGGCGTAGGTCAGGAGGTTGGAGTACGACACGTTCTTGACCGACTTGGAGGGGAACAACGAGGAGATCACCAGGAAGCCGACGAGGAAGAGGATGACGCCGATGACCCACACGCGGCGGCGTCGTTCCGGCGGCATCGGGGTGGGCCCGCCCGGCAGATACTTGCGCCAGTTGTTTTGTTCGGGAGGAGGCATTGTCACCCTTCCAATCTAGAGGTCGGGCGCGACACCCGTCTCTGCGGACCTGTGCAAAACAGGGGAGTTGTTAGCGTGAAGGGTGGTGAGTGACGCGAATTCTAAGAATCGGCCCCGCGTGGTGGGCATCTTGGTGATGGCCGTCGCGGGCTACCTCCTCGGTCAGATCCTCGCGTCGATGCTCGACGCGATCGTGGTGTCCGCGACGCACCTGCGCGGGGGGATGACGGCGCTGTCGGGGATGAGCGAACCGCCGTGGTGGTCCAATGTGGTGGGATTGAGCGGACTTTGGGTCGGCTTCGGGGCCGCGATCGTGCTCGCGACCCGACGTGGTGGGTTGGCGCCCCTCGCGGGAGCCTGGCGCTGGCGACGATTCGACATCGCTTACCTCGGCCTCGGCGTGGCCCTGCAACTGGTGGTTGGTGCGGCCTACTTCCCCTTTCATCTTAAGAATATGAACAAACCGGTGGACCACCTCTTCGGCGCGGCCCACGGGGCGGCGTTCGCGCTCCTGGCGCTGATGACCGTGGTCGGCGCGCCGGTGGTCGAGGAGTGGCTCTTCCGGGGTGTGGTCCTGCGCGCGCTCGACGCGGGACTGACGCCGCGCGCCGGTCGCGCCGGTACCGCCCTCGCGGTGGGGCTGAGCGCACTGATCTTCGCGGCGGCCCACGGCGAGTGGCTGCAGTTGCCGGGATTGTTCTTCTTGGGCGTCGTCCTCGCCCTGGTGCTCCTGGGCACCCGTCGCCTCCTTCCCTCGGTGCTGACCCACGTGGGTTTCAACGCCTTGACCATGGGTTCGCTGGTGCTGCAGCGACTGCACCACTGATGCGCTGGCTGCGCCGCGTGGGCGTGGGGGGCGGGATCGATGCGGCCGCCGTGGTGGCGGTCATCGTGGTGGTGGTGTGGTCGCTGCACCCGAGCCTCGTGTTCTCGTCGACACTGATCACGGGCGGCGACACGGGCGCGCACCTCGTTCTGCCCGCGTACCTACGAAGCCACGGTGACCTCCTCCATCTCACCCCGTGGTACCCGGGGTGGTTCGCGGGGATGCCGGCGTACACCTACTACTTCGTGCTCCCGGACCTCCTCGCGGTGCTGGCGAGCTACCTGATCGGTTTCGCCGTGGCGTTCAAGCTCGCGACGATCGCGGGCTCGGTCTTGACGCCACTGGCGGCCTACGTGATGGCGCGCCTCTTCCGTGCGCCGCGGCCCGTGCCCGTGGCGTTGGCCATGGCGACCCTACCCTTCCTCTTCGACGCGAGTTTCACCATCGACGGCGGGAACCTCTTCTCCACGATGGCCGGTGAGTACGCCTTCTCGCTGTCCTTGGCGTTCGCCCTGGTCAGCATCGGGCTCTTCGCTCGCGGCGTGCGAACCGGACGCGGGTACTGGGCGGCGGGCGTCGCGTTGTCGGCGACCCTGGCGTCGCACCTGCTGCCCTGGATGTACGCGCTCGTCGCGGCGGCGGTGCTCGTCGTCATGGAACTGGCGCAGCGCCGCGGTCACGGGGATCCCCGGGAGCAACGCGTCGCGGGCGACCTCGCGCGGCCCGTGCGCTTCGCGGTGGGCGCGGGACTCATCTCCGCGGGCCTGTCGGCCTGGTGGGCACTGAGCTTCGCCACCACCCAGAACATGACGAACTCCATGGGCTACACCAACGATCCGACCGGGACGATCCATCAGGTCTTCACGACGCTCGGGTGGTGGACGAGCCGAGGGTCTCCCGCCGGGGACCGCTGGGTGATCGTGATGGCCGGAATCGGGGCCGTGGTGGCCCTCGTGACGCGTGATCGCCTCGGGGTGCTGCTCAGCGTCTTGACGGCGGGCTCGTTGGTGGCCTTCGTCTATGACCCCCAGAGCGTCCTGTTCAACGAGCGGCTGACCCCCTTCTGGTTCCTCGGCATCCATCTCCTCGCGGGCTGGCTGGTGGGGTACCTGGCGTGGCGCTGGCTCCAACGACAGCGTCGCATCGATCTGGTCGCGGCCTTCGAGGACGCGCCCGGCGCCGAGGAGTCACCGGCGAGCGCGAGTTGGCGCTACGAGTGGCACGAGCGCATCCATCGCAATCGGGTCCTCAACGCGACGTCGGTCGTGATCCTGGTGGGTCTGCTCTCCACGGTGCCCGGGTTGGTCCCGGGGGTCGCGCGCGCACTGCACCTGAACACCTCGGGCAACCAGGTGACCAACTGGTCGGCGTATAACTACTCGGGGTACCAGGGCAAGGCCGCCTGGCCCGAGTATCACGACCTCATGACCACCATGGCCACGGTGGCCTCGCGCTACGGTTGCGGTCGCGCGATGTGGGAGTACAACGCGTCCGAGACCCGCTTCGGCACCCCCATGGCCCTCATGCTCCTGCCGTACTGGACCAACGACTGCGTGGACTCGATGGAGGGCCTCTACTTCGAATCGTCGGCGACCACGCCGTATCACTTCCTCGACCAGGCCGAGCTGAGTCTGTATCCGAGCGACCCCCAGGTGGGTCTCAACTACGGACCGATGAACGTCGCCCAGGGCGTCGCGCACCTGCAGATGCTCGGGGTCAAGTACTACATCGCCTTCTCCCCGGCGATCATCGCCCAGGCCAAGGACGTGCCCGCGCTGCACCTCGTCGCCACGACCCGGGCCTGGCCCGCACCCGGGGTGCGGTGGTTCATCTACCGCATCGCCGACAGTCCTCTGGTGGTGGGGCTGAAGCACGCGCCGGTGGTGGTCGCGGGCATCTCGTCACGCACGGCCTGGCTCCAGGCCAACGTCGACTGGTGGCTCAACCCCGCGTCGTGGGGGGTGCCCCTGGCGAGCAGTGGCCCGTCGAGTTGGCGTCACGTCGGCTCCGTCGGCTCCGTCGGCGCGCTCCGCGCGTCCGCGTCCCTGGCGCACGTCACGGTCAGTCACGTCAGATCGTCCTCCCAGTCGATCAGCTTCGACGTGTCACGCGTCGGCGTCCCGGTCCTCGTGAAGATCTCCTACTACCCGCGCTGGCACGTCACCGGGGCGCAGGGTCCCTATCGGGTGAGTCCGAACCTCATGGTGGTGGTGCCGAGCGCCACGACCGTGACGCTGACCTACGGGGCCAGCGCCGCGGTGAGTCTGGGCGATGCGCTCACCGGCGCGACCGCCCTGGTCGGCGTCGGGGTCGCGGTCGTCGCGCTCAGGAGGCGACGCCGGGCTCGACGGTAGGATTGGCCGTCATGGACACCTCGCTGATCTTCAAGGCCTACGACGTTCGCGGCACCTACCCCGACCAGCTCAACGAGGACGTCGCGCGCGCCACGGGCTCGGCCTTCGCGACCTTCGTCGCCGCGCCCTCGATCGTGGTGGCGCGCGACATGCGTCCTTCGGGTCCGTCGCTCGTCGCGGCCTTCGCCGAGGGGGTGCGCCGCGTCGGCGTCGAGGTCGTCGACATCGGGCTGGCGTCGACGGACCTGCTCTATTTCGCTTCGGGACACCTGGACTCGCCGGGTGCGATGTTCACCGCGTCGCACAATCCGGCGCAGTACAACGGGATCAAGATGTGCCTCGCTGCGGCCAAGCCGATCGGCCTCGAGACGGGCCTCGCGGAGATCGAGCGCCTGACCAACGAGTTCTTGGCGTCGCCCGCCACGGGCGCCCCGGCTCCAATGAGCGAACGGCGGGTGATCGACGACTGGGTGGCGCACGTGCACTCCTTCATCGACACGTCCGCGTTACGCCCGCTCAAGATCGTGGCGGACACCGCGAACGGGATGGGGGGCTACGTGGCGCCGCTGATCTTCGCGGGCCTGCCCTTCGACGTCGAGATCCTCTACCCCGAGCTCGACGGGACATTCCCGAACCATCCGGCGGACCCGCTCAATCCGGCCAACATCGTGGACCTGCAGCGCCGCGTCCTCGAGGCGGGCGCCGACATCGGCCTCGCCTTCGACGGGGACGCCGACCGGGTCTTCCTCATCGACGAGACCGCGCGCGGCATCAGCGGGTCGACCACCACGGCGATGGTCGCGGCCAGTCTCCTCGACAAGAACCCCGGCGCGACCATCCTCTACAACGTGATCTGCTCGAAGTCCGTCGCGGAGGTCATCGCCGAGCACGGCGGGGTGGGCGTGCGCACGCGCGTGGGCCACAGCTTCATCAAGCAGACGATGGCCGAGACCAACGCCGTCTTCGGGGGCGAGCACTCGGGCCACTACTACTACCGCGACAACTACCGCGCCGACTCGGGCATCATCACCGCGCTCGTGGTGCTCGAGCTCCTGAGCAACTTCGACGGCCCCTTGTCTGAGTTGGTGCGTCCCTTCAACCGCTACGCGGTCTCGGGTGAGATCAACACGGCGGTCAGCGATCCCCACGCCACCATCGCCGAGGTCACGCAGTACGTCCGCGCGCAGGGCGCGCGCATCGACGAGCTCGATGGTCTCACCGCGGACTACGGCGACTGGTGGTTCAATCTGCGTCCCTCCAACACCGAGCCACTGCTGCGGCTCAACGTGGAGGCGGCCAGCGAGGAGTCGTGTCAGCAGCACGTCGCCGCCGTGCTGGCGCTGATCACGGCGAAGTGATCGTGGCCCTCGACCCTTTCCTCCTCGACCTCCTACAGGACCCGGTGGACCACGGACCGCTGCGCTACGTCGCGTCGCTCGACGTCCTCTATAACCCGCGCACCCGTCGCGCCTACGCGGTGAGCGACGAGATCGCCGTGCTCTTACCGGGGGAGTCGCGCGAGGTCGACGAGGCCGAGCACGAGCGTCTCATGGGCGACCCCACCGGACGCGACACGGGTCGGGCGTAGGCGGCCGCTACCTGGCGAGGTCGTCCACTGGTGCGACCTTGACGCGGCGAGGCAGGCGACCTTGCGCCACCGCCGCCCCGGCGAGGATCAAGAGGGCGCCCAGGGGCTCGTTCCAACTGAGGGACTCGCCCAAGAAGGCGACGCCGACGACGACCGCGAAGACGGGTGTGAGGTAGGTGACGCTGCTGACGACGCTGGCCGGCGCATGACGCACCAGGTGGAAGTTCATGATGTAGGCCACCCCGGTCCCGAGGACCCCGAGCGCCCCGAGCGCCACCAGCGAGGACCAGGGGCGCGAGGGGTGCACGTGGCCCAGCACCAGGGCGAAGGGCAAGAGTTGCAGCGTCGCCATGGTCACCTGACCACTGGCCAGCGCGACGGGGGAGTCGGGGAGCGAGCTGAGGTGCTGTCGGGCGTAGGAGAATCCGAAGCCGTAGCAGACCACGGCGCCGAGGCAGGCGCCGACGCCGCGCCACTGATTGACGCCGAACCCCCGCCAGACGCCGATGAGTACGACGACGCCGACGAGGCCGAGTGCGAGTCCCCTCAGGATCTGCGCGCTCGGCGCCTCCTGGCGCACGACGAAGAGGACGACGATCAACGTCGCCAGGGGGGTGAAGGCGTTGATGAGCCCCGCGAGCACCGCCGACACGTGGGTCTCGCCGTAGGAGAACAGGGTGAAGGGCGCACTGTTGAGGAGAACAGCCACCACGAACAGGTGCCCCCAGGTGGCGCGGCGACGCGGCAGGGGCGACCGGGTGAGCGCCGCGAGGACCAACAGGGTGAGCGCTCCGGCGAGGACGCGGGCGAAGGCCACGTCGATAGGGGTCATCGCGCGCAAGGCGAGCTTGATCCACCAGAACGAGCACCCCCAGATCGCGCCGAGCGCCACGAACCAAACGCGCCACGACACCCGAGGTCGTCGACCCGGCGCCGCGTTCAACGACCCGACCGCATCGCTCACGGGGTGGGCGGACTCTCGAGGTCGAGGAGGGCGGCCTTCACCTCGAGTCCCCACCGATATCCGCCGAGTGAGCCGTCACGGCGCACGACGCGATGACAGGGCACGAGGAGCGCCGCGGGATTGGCGCCGCACGCCGAACCGACGGCGCGCACCGCGCGCGGGGCCCCGATGCGCTCGGCGACCTGCGCGTAGGTCAGCGTCGTGCCGAGGGGGATGTCGAGGAGCTCGCGCCACACCCTCAATTGGAACGCGGTGCCCGCGAGGTCGAGCGGCAGCGCCGTCGTGTCCTGACCGCGCGCCGCGAGTTCGATGCACTCCGAGAGCTCGCGCAGACCCTCGTCGTCGCGCTCGATGACCGCCCGGGGGAACTCCGCGGAGAGTTCGGATTCCAGGGCCTCCTCGTCGGGTCCGATACGTACCGCGCACACCCCGCGCGCGGTGGCGGCGGCGAGTACCACACCGAGTCCCGTTCGTCGCGAGGTGTAGGTGATGTGCTCGCCCGCGCCACCGGTGCGGAAGGTGCGCGGCGACATGCCGAGCCGGGGCGCGCCGTGCTCGTAGAAGGCGCGGCTGGACCCGTAGCCCGCGCGGTAGATCGCGTCGACGATCGTCGTGTCCTCGCGCAGGGACGCGCGTACGCGACTGGCACGCTGCGCCTGCGCGTAGTCGACCACTGAGACACCGATGAGCGAGTCGAAGCAGCGCCGCAGATGGCGCACGTTGTAGCCCACCTCGGACGCGAAGGTGCCGACGTCGGTGTTCGGGTCCTGCTCGAGACGGCGGCAGAGCTCGATCACCGCCGCGGTGGCGGGCTCGAGTGGACGTCGTTCGTCGGGACGACAGCGACGACACGCGCGATACCCGGCGAGTCTCGCCTCGGCCGCGGTGTTGAAGAAGGTGACGTTGCGTCGCAGCGGACGCCGCGCGGCGCAGCGCGTCGTGCAGTAGATCCGCGTCGTCGAGACGGCGTAGACGAACGCGCCGTCGACGTCGTGGTCACGCTCGAGCACCGCCCGCCACCGAGAATCGTCGAGATCTTGCACATCCGCAATCTAGGAGAGCCCGCTCGGTGCCGCATCCCGATTCGGTACACGGCATTGCGCTCGAGCGACGTCCGGCGAGCGAGTCGCCGGGTGCGCCTCAGTCGAGGCGCTCGATGATCATGGCCATGCCCTGACCACCCCCGACGCACATGGTCTCGAGACCGTAGCGCCCACCCGACTCCTCGAGGGAGTGCAACAGGGTCGTCATGATGCGCGCACCCGTCATGCCGAAGGGGTGGCCGAGCGCGATGGCGCCGCCTCGGACGTTGAGCTTCTCCCACGGCACACCGAGGTGCTTCGCGCTGGGCAGCACCTGGGCGGCGAACGCCTCGTTGATCTCCACGAGATCGATGTCGTCCATGGTGAGACCGGCCCGCGACAGCGCTTGGCGACTCGCATCGATGGGGCCCAGGCCCATGATCTCGGGGTTGAGGGCGCTCAGGCCCGAGGACACGATCCTCGCGCGCGCTCGGATGCCGAGCTCGCGCGCGCGTACGTCGCTCATCACGACGACGGCCGCCGCACCGTCGTTGAGCGGGCAGGAGTTCCCCGCCGTCACGGTCCCGTCGGGTCGAAAGACCGGCGCCAGCGAGGCGAGGCGCTCCATCGAGGTGTCGGCGCGGGGCCCGTCGTCGGCGTCCACGACGTGGCCGTCGCCACGCGTGACGGGCACGATCTCGCGGGCGAAGAAGCCGTTTCGCTGGTGGGTGACGGCGAGTTCTTGACTGCGCAGGGCGAACTCGTCCATTTGCGCGCGGCTCACCCCCTCGAGCTGCGCGACGTTCTCCGCCGTCTGACCCATCGCGATGTAGATGTCGGGGAGGTCGGTCGGGGGCGACCACCGCTCGGCCCCGCCGAGGGACCGCTGGGTGCTGCGTTCGCGCGCCGCGGCGAAGAGCGGATTGGCGGCGGCGTCGATGTCGGACATCCCTGCTCCGAATCGTGAGATCGTCTCCACGCCCGCCGCGACGAACACGTCACCCTCGCCGGCACGGATCGCGTGGGCGGCCATACGAATGGTCTGCAGCGAGGACGAACAGTAGCGATTGACGGTCACGCCGGGCACGTCGTCGAGGCCCGCGAGCACCGCGACCACGCGCGCCAGGTTGAATCCACCCTCTCCCGCGGGCTGGCCGCAGCCGACGAGCAGGTCCTCGACCATGTGCGGGTCCAGCTCGGGGACCTGTTCGAGTACGTGACGTACCACGTGGGCGGCCAGGTCGTCGGGACGCTGGTCGACGAGGGACCCCTTGAAGGCGCGACCGATGGCGGTGCGACCGGCGGCGACGAGAACGGCTTCGGCCATGATCCCGGCCTACTTCAACTGCAGCGGGCCGGCGTCCTCGAAGCCCTGGCGCACGCCCTGTCCGGCGCGGCGGCGCAGTTGCTCGGGTTCGAAGAGCATCCAGTAGGCGTTGCGCGCGTGCTTGCGCGAGCGGTTCTCGAAGACGCTCGCGAGGACCTTGGGATCGGTCGCCTCGTCCTCGTGCACGAAGACCTCGAGGATCGGGGTGCCCGTCAGGAGCTGAGCCTGCATGATGCCCTGGGCGGCCTCGTGAGCGCACTGCTTGTCGATCGGCGCCGAGCCCGGCATCCCGAGGGCCACCACGATCGAGCAACCCTCCTCCTCGATGAGGTTCATCGCCGCCACGGCGAGGTCCTTGAATCCGGGTACGGTCCGGGTGATGACCTTGAAGGTCTTGTCGTAACCCGGGCAGATGGCCAGTTCGTCACAGGCGGCCTGGCCCATGTCGTAACGCGCGAACATCGTGTCGACCACGCCGATACGCAACTTCGGAACCTTCGAGCTGAGTTTCTTGTTCTGCGACTTCTTCGAGTCCTTCGTGGTCTTCTTCTTCGCCATCATGCTCCCGTCGTCGTCACCAAGTCTAGAGAGGTGATCCTTCACGCCAGGTAATTGGTCCCGTGCGAGGCCGGCACGCTGAACCCGTGGCGCTCGAGGTCGTGTTCCCAACGCTTGATGAGGGTCTCGAGGATGAAGACCCGGGCGAAGTGCTTGTCCTCGGCGGCCACCAGGTCCCAGTGCGAGTGGGGATGATCGGTCCAATCGATCATGTCCTTGACGGCGCGCAGATACTGCGGGCGAAGCGAGCGGTTGTGCCAGTCGTCCTCGGTGAGCTTCCACTGCTTGGCGGGGTTGGCGGCGCGGTCGTTGAAGCGCCGCAGCTGCTCCTGCTCCGAGATGTGCAACCAGAACTTGACGATCGCCACGCCGTCGTTGACCAGCGAGTCCTCGAAGTCGACGATCTCCTTGGCCGAGCGATGGACCGACGCGTCGTCGATGAGTTGGTCCACCCTCTCGACCAGGAGGCGCCCGTACCACGAGCGGTCGTAGACGGTCATGCCGCCCAGTCCCGGTAGCGAGGGTGCGAATCGCCACAGGAAGTGGTGGCGCAGTTCGATGGGCGTCGGCGCACTGACGGGCACGACGAGGACGTGGCGCGGGTCGAGGCCCGCCGTCAGACGTCGAATCGCTCCGCCCTTGCCCGCGGCGTCGAAGCCCTCGAAGAGCACCAGCATTCCCGGCGCGTCGCGCGCGGGCCCCAGGAGTCCGGCGCTGAAGAGTCGAAGGTGCAACAGTCGCCGCTGCGCGGCCACGATGCGCTTCTCGGACTCCTCCGCGGACATCCGCTGGGTGAGGTCGAGGTCGTCGAGTCGATGTCCCACGTGCTCATTCTGGCACGGGTGTGCAGTAGTGCATGCGCTGGCCGTAGAGTCGCAGGGCCTCGGGGAAGTACGGATCGCGGAGGGATCCGAACACGTCCCAGCGTCGCACGAAGCGGTTGCGGTCGACGATCGGGTCGAGTCGACCTCGCGAGGACCCCGCGAAGTGCGAGAGGACGACGTCGGGTAGTACCACGACGTGACGCCCGTCCACCTGGCTACGTAGGCATAGGTCCACGTCGTTCATGACCACCGCCAATTCCTCGTCCATGCCGCCGAGGCCCTCGTAGAGCGACCGGTCGATCAACTGGACGGCGCCCGTGACCGCCGACACGTCGCGTCGCGACACGACCGATTCGTCGTCCACGAGGTAGTTCACGCCGCGGCGCAGATGCTGGGGGTAGGGCGCGATCACGATGGCGTCATGCTCGTGGATCCCGCGCTCATCGACGAGGGTGACCCCGACGATGCTGACGTCGTCGAGGGAGGACACCGCCACCATCCGTTCCAGCCAGTCCGGGGTCCGCACGATGGTGTCGTTGTTCAAGGTGAGGACGAATTGTGCGGTGCTCTGGGCGACCCCTCGGTTGATGATCGCCGCGTAATTGAACGGACCCGCGCAATCGACCACGCGGTGGGGACTGCCCGCGAGGTAGTCGAGCGTCGCCGGGTCGCGCGAGTCGTTGTCCAAGATGGTGATGGTGTAATTGGGGTACGTACTGGATTCGACCGAGCTGATGCACTGGCGCAGCAGGTCCACACGATCGCGCGTCGGGATCAGGATGTCGATGCTCGGCCACTGAGGCAGGACGGGGGACCAGGAGACGACCGTGTCGAGCGGCGTCGACACGACCCGCGCGTTCACGCCGCGCCGTTGCAGGGCGTCGGAGACCACCCGACGAGTGTCGTCGGCGAGGTCGCGACCGCGTCGGTCCTCGGGGCGACGCCCCGCGAGGACGAGGGGAAGGTGCCGGAACCTCGCGCCGACCTCGAAGAGGCGAAGGTAGAGGTCGTGTTCGCCGGCCCGTCCGGCGTCGGCGCGAAGGCCCCCGACGCGCGCGACGGCGTCACGTCGAAGGAGGGCCGGACGTCCCACGAGGTTGTAGCTCAAGAGGGTGTGGGGGCCCACCTCGCGGGGCTTGAGGAGTGGGATGCCGGCGCGGTCGCCGACCTCGTCGGCGAAGACGACGTCGGCGTCGTCACGACGCTCATAGAGCGTCGCCGCGACCTCGTGGCGTTCGTCGTCGGTGCTGCGCGCATCGACGATCAGGACCCAGTCCTTCGCCGAGTCGAGCGCCCGACGCAGCCCCGCGACCAGCCCGTCGTTGTCACCGGGGGTGGCCTCGACGATCTCGACGTGTCCCCACGCCGCCGACGTCGAGGGGTTGTGGCGTAACGTCGCGACGTAGTCGAGCGGGAACGTCGCGACCTCCTCGCGCACGACGACGACATCGGGCTGGTCTGGTCGAAGGCGCTGGGCGAATCGGCGTCGACGGGTGTCATCTCCGAGCAGGGGCCCGACGAGGCGTGTCACCCGCGAGGACGAGGCTCGCCGCACTTGACGGTGGAAATCCCTCCATCGACGAGCGATCTCCTGGGACGTGGCGGCTCGGCCGTTGAGGTCGAATCGTTCAAATGCGGTCACGACGACCTTTCAACGTGCCGGCCCTTGTGTGATACCTAATGAATTTAGTGGAGATGCGCCCACGCGGAGAATATGAGCCCAAACGTCATCAATTCGAAACCTGGAGACGGAATTTAGGGGTGTGACCAGGCTATGTTGAGTCCCACGTGCGTCAAACCGATGAAGGTGATAGTTAAGAGAAAGAGGTGGTCGTGACCGACACCGTCGTCCCTAATCAGCCGAGTACCCCGGAACACTCGCTGAAATCCGGAGTACTGGGACTCTTCGACTCCGCGATCATGGGCATCGCCGGGTCCGCCCCGGCGTACTCGATCTCGGCGACCACCGTCGCCTTGTTCGTGGCCGTGGGCTACGGCGGCGCGGCGTCGCTGCTCTACTGCGGATTCTTCATGTTCGGGATCGTCTTCGCCTTCAACTACCTCTCGAAGTCCGACTCCACCGCCGGGGCCACGTACTCGTGGGTGAGACGCGCGCTGCATCCGTTCCTCGGATACATGGCGGGTTGGGCCCTGATCGTCTCGGCACTGATCTTCATGGTCATCGCCACGTTCCCCGCGGGGTCCAACATCCTGGGGCTCTTCTCCAACTCCCTGGCGTCGAACAAGGGACTGATCACCGTATTTGGTGCCTTGTTCTTCTTGATGATGGTCGCCGCGGTCGCGGCGGGAGTGACGGTGACGGTCAAGGTGCAGATCATCATGTCGTGCGTCGAGATCGCCCTCCTCCTGCTGTTCGCCGTGTTGGCCATCGTCCACGCCCACGCCACTCCCTTCTCGTGGCACTGGTTCGCTCCGTCGATCTTCAACTCCGGGGGCACCAACACGTTCTTCGCGGGGGCCCTCCTCGCCGCGTTCTACTACTGGGGCTGGGATGTCACGGCCAATCTGAACGAGGAGACGAAGACCACCGCCAGGGTGGACGCGGCCACGTCCACGACGTCGACGTCCGGGCTGGGGGGCATCCTCGGCACCATCGTGGTGTTCTTGCTGTTCGAAGTCTTCACCATTTCCTCGGACATGGTCCTCACCTCCAAGCAGATCACGAATCCGAGTAACGCGGCCGACATCCTGAGCGTGCTCGGTCAAGACGTGTGGCGCGGCTGGGGTGGCAAGTTGATCGTGGTGGGGGTGTTGCTGTCCACGATTGCCACCCTCGAGACCACGCTCATCCAGGTCACTCGCACGATGTTCTCGATGGGTCGCGACAAGACGCTGCCGTCGGCACTCGGTCACGTCCATTCGCTGCGACGTACGCCGATCGTCGCGACGACCGTCGTGACGATCATCTCGCTCGCGCTCTTCATCGGCTCGCAGTACATAGGTTCCGTGGCGACCATCCTCAGCGACGGGTACAACGCGATCGGCCTGCAGATCTGCATCTACTACGGATTGGCGGGGATCTCGGTCGTGGTGTTGTACCGTCGTCAACTCTTCAAATCGGTCAAGAACTTCGTCTTCATGGGATTGTGGCCGTTGTTGGGTGCCGGGTTCATGGCGGTGATCTTCGTCAAGGTGCTTCCGGGACTCAACAACACGACGCTCATCGTCGGCTTGGGGTCGATGGCCCTGGGTCTCATCCCGATGGGCTGGTACTGGTTCAAGCGGGCGCCATACTTCGAGGTGCCCGCGAAGGAGGATCGCCACGCGATCCTCCAGGAGATCACACAGAACCTATGAGGGTCGCTGGCGGCGTCGAGCCCTCAGGGGTCCGTGACCGGCGAGAATCGTAGGACGCTGGCGAAGAACGCGAGGTCCACCAGGGCGAGTGCGGCCAGGGTGAAGGGGACGACGTGCACGCCGAAGTGCGAGACCAGCAGACTCACACCGCTGGGTCCGATCACGCCGCCCGCCATCATGAAGAACAAGATGATCGTGATCCCGTCGCTGTCGAAGGGCACCAAGCGCGAGTACCACATCAGTCCCATCGGGAAGACCGAGGCCAGGATCAGTCCGAGGAGGGGATAGGCCACGAGGGCCACGTGGTTCGAGGTGCACGCCAACACCGTGACGATCGCGAGACCCAGGCCCGAGAGGACCAATCGGGTGTCACTGAGGATCCGGTGAAGCGGGCCGCCCACGCTTCGTCCAATGGTCATGCCGACCCAGAAGGCCGCGGTGACGACGCTCCCCGTGGACGTCGAGAATCCCCCGCGCTGGAGCTGTGACGACATCCAGCCCGAGGCACTCGTCTCCAGCGCGACGTAGAAGACGTAGGCGCCGACGAACGTCAGAAGGATCGACCAGCGCTGGGTGCTGGCGGCACCGATCCGGCGCTGCGGGGTCTCGGACCCGAGGGGGGGCGCGTGGACGCCGCGGTTGAAGGTCGTCAACAGCAGCGCCACGACGGCGATGCCGATGAAGATCGCGGGGAAGTTCTGCGGGTGCGCGACGACGATGAGGACCGGGCAGATCACGGCGCCGAGTCCGTATCCGGCGTTGACGAAGCTGAGCCGATGGGCGCGCCCCTCCTCCTCGGTGCGCGAGAGTAGGACGTTCAGGCACATGTCGAGTGATCCGAAGCCCACGCCGAGGAGGAAGATGCACGCGAGATAGAGGTACCAGGAGTGGACGAACCCCGAGCTGAGAGTGCCCGCGGCGACGACGATGAGTGACGCGCTCAGGACGCGGCGACCGGTCGTACGTTTGAGTCCCCACCAACCCGGCAGTACGCCGATGAGGGCGCCGACGAAGTAGACGCTGAGGGCCTCGCCCGCGACGGGGAGTGACACGTGGAAGTGGTGCGAGAAGGTGACGAGGAGCGGGCCGAAGAGCGCCGAGGTGGCGCCGGCCAGGATGAAGACCCCCGTCAAGTTGCCCAGGGCGACGGTGGTGAGTTCGACCTGCGTCGTCGCGGCGCGTGACGCGGACTGGGATGACACAGGCTCTCCTCGTAGGGTGGCGACGGACTGGTTGTCGGGGTCGTCGCGAGACGACTCACTACACTTCGCCCATGGCCGATTCAACGACCACACTACGCGGGCCCGTGCTGGCCGTCGACATCGGGGCCACCTTCACCAAGAGTTGCGCCGTGGCCGAGGACGGACAGTTGCTCGGCGACGTCACGCGCGTCCTCACGCCCTTCCCGTGCTGGCCGTCCACGCTGATCGAGATGGTGTCGAGAGTGATCAACGAGAGCGGATTGTCGCGGGCCGCGGTGGGTTTCCCGGGCGACATGGTGGAAGGACGCGTGGTGGAGCCCGGGAACCTCTCTCGGGCCGGCGGGATCACCACGCCGATCGATCCCGACATTGAGAGGGCCTGGACGAACTTCGATCTCGAGGGGGGCCTGCAGAGTCGCTGCGGGGCGCTGGTCAAGGTGGTGAACGACGCGACGCTGGCGGCCTACGGCTACGCCGACGGACACGGTCGCGAGCTCGTCCTGACCCTCGGCACCGGACTCGGGATATCCCTGGTGGTGGACGGTGAGTGGCGCAAGATCCGCGACGTGGGCGCCGCGAGGTACCGCGACGTGGGGACGTACGACGAGGTCTTCGGGGAGCCGTCGCGCGCCGCGGACATGGGCACCTGGCGAGTTCGACTCCAGGACGCCATCAGTGGCTTCGTGCGCGAGTTCTCCGCCGACCTGGTCCACGTCGGCGGCGGCAACGCCCGCTACGTGCGCGCGCACGACGTCGCCGAGGTGGGCTGTGACGTGGTCTTCAACGACAACGAGGGCACGCTGCGCGGCGCGGCGCGCTTGTTCGCCACGCGCTGAGGAACCAGAGACGAAGCCGCGCACTACGCTACGGGCGTATTGACCCGTTGAGAGTGGTGGTGAGGTCCCGTGACGACAACCTTTGAAGAAGAGATTCGCTCCCAGGGCGAGGTGTTGCGCGCCCGTCGCGCGGCGGGCGCCGCCGAGGCCGCCTGGGCCGCCGAGTCGTTGCGAGGCGTCACGCACCTGGTGGTGGCGGCGCGTGGTTCATCGGACAACGCGGCGGTGTACTTCCAGTACTTGGCGGGACAGGAGTTGGGCCTGCTCGTCGCACTGGCCGCCCCCTCGCTCTACGAGGGTTCGCGAGGCGTCAACCTCCAGGGTGCCGGAGTGCTCGCGATCTCCCAGTCAGGCCGTTCGCCGGGAATGGTCGAGGTCCTCGAGCACGCCCACGCCCAAGGCTGTCCGACGGTGGTGGTCACCAACGACGCGTCGTCGCCACTCGCCCTGGCCGGCGAACACGTGCTGGAGCTGAGGGCGGGACACGAGCGCGCCATCGCCTCCACCAAGACGCTGTCGGCGACCTGGCACGCGCTGGCTCAGCTGGTGGACGCGCTGGGTTCTGGGCGGCTCGAAGGGCTCGAGGAACTCGCCGACGTGGTCGATCGCACCGCCGATTGGGCGTTGGGCGAGGACCTGGCGACTGATCTCTTAGACGTTCGAGGACTGACGATGGTCGGACGCGGTGTGGGCTACGCCGCCGCGGCGGAGATCGCGCTCAAGGTCCGCGAGGTGAGCGGCGTGCGCGCCGAGTCCTACGCCGCACCGGACTACCTGCACGGACCCATCGGTGCCGACGGTGACGATTGTTGCGCCGTGATCGTGGTGACCGACGAGCTCAGCGATGCAGTGCTGCGCGAGTTGCTGAAGGGTTGTCGAGAATCGGGGATGACCACCATGGTGTTGCGCCCGTCGACGCGCGCGGTGAGCGTGGAGTGTGACGCCGAGATCGTGTTCCCCCTCACGACACCCAACTGGGCGACCGGACTCGTCGCCGTCGTCGTGGGTCAGGTCCTCGCCCTGCGTCTCGGGCAGGTCCGGGGCCGCCCGATCGACACCTCGCCTCGACTCTCGAAAGTGACGCTCTCCGCCTAGAGACCCACGGTCGCGTCGGCGGCTGAGGCGAGGTGCTCTCTTGACGCGATGTATCGTTTCATGTTGGTTAATTCTCTCAGAGTGTGAAAATTTCTCAAAATGATGGTTGATAGATGTTAAAAATTCACATAATGTGACCACGTGAGTCCGAAGTCGGGCGTCCGGGGCACGCGCCTCGACGTTGCGACGACGGCGACACATTGACATGGGGGCTCAGGGGTTCCCTTCGGGAGGAGTTGTTGTGATGAAAAAGTTCAAAGTAGGCCTCGCGGCCTCGGCCATGGTGCTCGTGGCATCCACGATCACCGTCGTGGGCCCCGCGGCCGTGGATCTGACCACGGCGGGTGCGTCGCCGGTGGCGCAAGCGCCACTCAATCTCGCCAATGAGCAGGGAACGCTCTGGGCGTGTTCGTTCAATCCGTTCATTCCGTCATCGTTGCCCTATTCGTTCGGACTCACCTACGAGTCGCTCGACTTCGTCAACGCGCTACAGAGCGGCAAGGTCACGCCGTGGCTCGCGTCGTCCTACGCGTGGTCCAACGCGAACAAGACGTTGACCTTCACCATCCGCTCCGGCGTGAAGTGGAGCGACGGAGTGCCCTTCTCGGCGGCGGACGTGGTCTACACCTTCGACCTGCTCAAGAAGTACCCCGCCTTGGACCTCAACGCGGTGTGGTCGGTGCTCTCGAGCGTCAGCGCTTCGGGCAACAAGGTCACGATGAACTTCAAGTCGGCGGCCGTGCCCTACCTCTACTACATCGCGGGTCAGGTGCCAATCGTGCCCCAGCACTTGTGGAGCAAGATCGCCAATCCGGTGACCGCGACCATCGCGGCCCCGGTGGGGACGGGTGGCTACGTGATGTCCAAGTGCTCCGGCCAGAACATCCAGTGGACGGCCAACCCGAACTACTGGCAGAAGGGCAAGGCGCAGATCAAGGTCGTGAACATGCCGGCGTTCCTGTCGAACAACACGTGCAACGAGTACTTGGCCTCGGGTCAGTCGGCGTGGGGTTCGCAGTTCATCCCGAACATCCAGAGCGCCTACGTGGCCAAGAAGGCCGGGAACAACTACTGGTTCGCACCGGTGGCCAACGTGTCGCTGTTCCCGAACCTCACGGTGCCGGGTCTCAATGACCCCAAGGTGCGTGAGGCCATCAGCCTCGCGATCAACCGCAGTCTGGTCTCGAAGATCGGGGAGTACGGCTACGAGCCGCCCGCGAGCCAGACGGGCATCGTGAGCCCGACGTTCAAGTCGTGGTTGTCACCTTCGGCGGCCAAGGGCCTTTCGACGACCGCCAACACCGCCAAGGCCGCGAGCGTTCTCGCCGCGGACGGCTACAAGTTGGTCAATGGTGTCTACACCAAGGGTTCGACCAAGTTGGCCTTCACCCTGACGACCAACGGCGGCTACTCCGACTGGATCGCCTCGATGCAGGTCGTCAGTCAGCAATTGACCAAGTTCGGCATCAAGATCACCCTGCAGACTCCGGCCCAGGCCACCTTCTACTCGAACCTCTTCGCGGGTAAGTACCAGTTGGCCTACGACGCGGAGACGGGTGGCCCGACGCCGTTCTACGAGCTGCGTCAGATGCTGTACTCGAAGAACTCCGCGCCCATCGGCACGGCAGCCTCGTCGAACTGGGAGCGCTACTCCAACCCGGCCACCGACGCCTTGTTGAACCAGTACGGCACGACGACGAGCCTCGCGACGCAGAAGTCGATCGTGGCGAAGCTCGAGCAGGTCATGGTCAGCCAGACGCCGGTCATCCCGGTGCTGGAGGAAGTGGACTGGTTCCAGTTCAACGCGACGCACATCTCGGGCTTCCCGTCGGCGGCGAACCCCTACGCGCAGGCCGGACTGTACAACCAGCCCGACTGGGGTTACGTGTTGGACAACCTGAAGCCCAAGGCCTAGTCAGGTAGTCAAGGCAGAGTCGGGGAATGAGGTTCTTAGTTCGACGTTTGGGGTTCCTGCTCATCGCATTATGGGCGGCCCTCACGGTGAACTTCTTCATTCCCCGGCTCATGCCGGGCAATCCCGCCGAGGCGATCCTCGCCCAATTCCGCGGACGCCTCAACCCGAGTTCCCTCAAGGCCATCGAGGTGGCCCTCGGCATCGGGAAGCACCAGAACCTTCTGGCGTCGTACTTCGAATATCTTCGCAACACCTTGACCGGCAACTTCGGTGTCTCGACCTCGTACTTCCCGGTCCCCGTGACTTCGGTCATCTCCCGGGCCCTTCCGTGGTCCCTCGGGCTGGTGGGGATCAGCACGGTGCTCGGCTTTCTCTTCGGCACCGCGCTGGGCGCCATCGCGGCGTGGCGCCGCGGTGGATGGCTCGACAACGTCCTGCCGCCCAGTTTCATCGTGGTCTCGGCGTTCCCCTATTTCTGGGTCGGCCTCCTGTCGATCTGGCTGTTCTCTCTCACCCTCAATTGGTTCCCCACGCTCGGCGGATACACCGAGACCGTCACGCCGACGTTGACCTGGGGCTTCGTCGGTGACGTCCTCTGGCATGCGGTACTGCCGGCATTCACGATCCTCCTCACGTCCATCGGGGGATGGATCCTCACGATGCGCAACAACATGATCACCGTCGTCGCCGAGGACTACGTCAAGATGGCGCGGGCCAAGGGGTTGCGTCCTCGTCGCATCCTCTGGCAGTACGCGGGGCGCAACGCGCTGCTACCCAACCTGACCGGCTTCGCCATGTCGTTGGGCTTCGTGATCTCCGGGGCGATCCTGGTCGAGTTCGTCTTCAACTACCCCGGGGTGGGTTTCCTGCTGCTCCAGGCCGTCAGCGCCGAGGACTACCCCCTCATGCAAGCGCTGTTCCTGCTCATCACCGTCGCGGTGCTCGTGGCCATCTTTCTCTCCGACGTCGCCACGGCCTTGCTCGACCCCCGAACGAGGAGCACTCGATGAGTTGGGACAAGATTCGTCGGCGTCTCAGTGCGGGTGGGCGGTTCCTCCTGCGCGACAAGAAGGCTCTGGTCGGCTCGATCATCCTGTTGGTCCTGATCGTCATCTCGGCGTTTCCCAGTTGGTTCACCCCTGACGACCCGACCGCCGAGATCTACAATCCCGGCGCCGGGCTGTCGTGGGCCCACCCCCTGGGGACCACGTCCTTCGGTCAGGACGTCTTCTCGCAGTTGATGGCCGGCACGCGCCAGTCGGTGATGATCGCCCTCGTCGTCGGGCTGATCTCCACGGTGCTCTCCGTGGTGGTCGGTATCACCGCGGCGTACTCGGGCGGCGTGGTCGATGACGTGCTGTCGTTGATCACCGACGTGATCCTCGTGATCCCGACCTTCCCGCTCATCATCGTGATCGCGGCCTACACCAAGAGCGCGTCCTTCTGGACCATCGTGTTCGTCCTGGTCGTGACGGGGTGGAGCTACGGTGCACGACAACTCCGGGTGCAGGCCCTCTCGCTGCGCAACCGCGACTACCTCCTGGCGGCGCGTGCGCGCGGGGAGTCGAGTTGGTACATCATCGGTGTGGAGCTCATCCCCCCGATGACGTCGCTCATCGTGGCCAATTTCCTCGGCGCCGCGCTCTACGCGGTCCTCGCGGCGGCGGGCCTGCAGTTCGTGGGACTGGGCAACGTGAACACCCAGTCCTGGGGCACCATGCTGTACTGGGCGCAGAACAACGAGGCACTCTCGGCGGGTCTTCCCCTGTGGGCCCTGGCCCCGGGGGTCATGATCGCCGTCCTGGGTAGCGCGCTGGCGTTGTTGAACTACGCCTTCGACGAAGTGTCGAACCCGGCGCTGCGCCCGGTGTCGAAGCGCCAGCGTCGCAAGGTGGCCCTGTGAGTACCCCCATCCTCGAGGTGCGCGACCTCAAGGTCGAGTACTCGACCCCCGCCGGCCCCGCCCAAGCCGTCAACGGCGTCTCGTTCGACCTGGCGCGCGGGGAGTTCTTGGCCATCGTGGGGGAGTCGGGTTGCGGGAAGTCCACCATGCTCTTCTCGATCGCGCAGTTACTGACGTACCCCGCCGAGACCGTGGGTGGGAGTGTCAAGTTCGACGGCGTCGACCTGACCTCGCTCTCGGCCGAGGAGTTGCGCCAGCGTCGGTGGCGCGACATCTCGGTCGTGATGCAGAGCGCGATGAACGCGCTCAACCCGACGCTGTCGATCGCGGCACAACTGGCCGACGCGTGTCGAGCGCACACCGACTGGGACGACCAGAAGATCGCCGAGCGGTCGGCCGAGGTGCTCGACATGGTGTCGATCGACGCGGCGCACCTCAAGAGCTTCCCCTTCCAGTTGTCGGGAGGAATGCGCCAACGCGCGATGATCGCCATGGCCCTGCTGCTCGAACCCAAGTTGATCATCATGGACGAGCCCACCTCGGCGCTGGACGTGGTGGCCCAGCGGTCGCTGATGCGCCAGGTGGAGAACCTTCGCCGGTCGCTCGGCTTCGCGGTCCTCTTCGTGACCCACGACATGTCGGTGGTGTCACACTTCTCGGACCGTCTGGCCGTGATGTACGCGGGCGAGATCGTGGAGTTGGGCGCGACGCGCGAGGTCTTCGACCGTCCGCGTCATCCCTACTCGAGCGGTTTGATGGACGCCTTCCCCTCGATCGTGGGCGAGAAGAGGGAGCTGACGGGGATCGCGGGCAACCCGCCGTCATTGGTCAACCCGCCCGGCGGGTGCCTCTTCGCACCGCGCTGCCACTTCGCCACCGACGAGTGCCGTGAGTACCGACCCGAATTGATCGACGTCGCGGCCCATTCGGTCCGGTGCCATCTCGTGAATCCGAGGGTGAGGACATGAACGAGACCATCCTTCACGTCGACGGGCTCAGTCGGCACTTCCGGGTGGGCGGGTTCCGCTCGGCGGGCACCCTTCACGCCACCGACGAGGTGACCTTCGAAGTGGCCCGCCGCGAGATCGTCGCCCTGGTGGGCGAGTCCGGCTCGGGGAAATCGACCATCGCGCGCGTGTTGGCCGGCCTCTATCCCCCGACGGCGGGGCGGATCACCTTCGAGGGACAGGTCCAGGGACGCCGCGCGAGTCGTCGCGTACGAGGGCGTATGCCGATGGTCTTCCAGGACCCCTTCGGCTCGATCAACCCCGTCTTGCGGGTGGGCCACAGTCTGCATCGCTCCTTGAAACTGCACCGCCCCGAACTCGACCGAGCCGGTCGCCAGAGCGAGGCGGTGTCATTGGTGGAGCGCGTCGGCCTGCTGCCGGGCGCCGACGTCCTGCAGCGATTCCCGCACGAGCTCTCGGGTGGGCAGCGACAGCGCCTCGGCTTCGCCCAGGCCCTGGCCTCTCGGCCCTCGTTGATCCTCGCCGACGAGCCCGTGTCGATGCTCGACGTGTCGATCCGCATCGGCCTGCTCAACGTGATGCGGGCGCTACGCGACGACGAAGACGTCTCGTTGCTCTACATCACCCACGACCTGGCGAGCGCGCGCTACGTCGCGGACCGGATGATCGTCCTCTACGCGGGGCGCATCGTCGAGGAGGGCACCACCGACGAGGTCATCGCCAACCCGTCGCATCCCTACACGCGGCTCCTGATGGCGACGGCGCCCGACCCTCGATTGCCGTTGGCCCACGAGACCGACGTGGAGGACCTCGGTGAGCCCCCCAAGGTGATCGATCCCGGTCCCGGTTGCCGCTTCGCCCCGCGGTGCCCGCTGGCGATGGACCAGTGCCGCACCTCGACGCCGGCCGTGGTGAAGCTCTCGGCGACCAAGCGGGTGGCCTGCTACGCCGTCGAGCAGGGTTGAGCGTCGCGTTGTTGCCCCGCCCCCGTCGGGGTGAGCCTCGGGCGGGCTCGTTGACACTGCGCTCGCCGATTCGCGTGAGCGCGCCAGAGGAGTGGCGCGAGGAGATCGAGACGTTCGCGGACGACCTCGCCCGGGCGGTGGACTGGGAGGTGCGACGCGTCGATAGCGGCGCGGTCGGCGACATCGTGGTGCGCCACGATGCCTCCCGGGGAGCCGAAGGCTATCGACTGGTGGTGGGGGATCGCGTCGAGGTCGAGGCCGGGGACGCCGCGGGCTTCGCCTACGCCCTGACGGCCCTGCGTCAGTTCGGCCCCCCAGAGTTGTGGTCGCGCACGACCACGCGTCTCGCCCACTGGACCCTGGACGCCGTGGAGGTGTGCGACGGGCCCACCTACGCGTGGCGCGGTGCGCACCTCGACGTCGCGCGGCACTTCTTCGACGTCGCCACGGTGTTGCGGTTCGTCGACCTCGTGGCGGCCCACCGACTCAACCGCCTCCACCTGCACCTCAACGACGACCAAGGCTGGCGCGTCGAGGTGCCCGAGTGGCCCGAGCTCACCAGGGTGGGGGCGTGGCGACGGGGTTCCCCACTGGGCCACGAGTTCGACGACGTCCGTGACGACGTCCCCCACGGCGGTTACTACGACGCCGACGACATCGCGCGGATCGTCGAGCACGCCCGTCGGCGCCACGTCCAGGTGATCCCCGAGATCGACCTGCCCGGGCACGCCCAGGCCCTCCTGGCGGCGTATCCGCAGTTCGGCAACACCGCCCAGCGAGTCGACGTCTGGACGCATTGGGGGATCTCGCATCACGTGCTCAACGTCGACCCGCCCACCCTGGACTTCGTGGAGCGACTGGTGGGCTACGTGGCGGGACTCTTCGGTGACGCCCCGGTGCACATCGGTGGCGACGAGTGTCCGACCACGCAGTGGGAGGCGAGCGCGGCCGCGCGCGAGGCTATGGAGCGTCACGGATTCCACGACCCCCAGCAGCTTCAGGGCCTCTTCACCGAGCGGCTCAGCCGATCACTGATGGCCCAGGGGCGTGAGGTGCTCGCCTGGGACGAGGTACTCGACGCGCAGGTGGTCCCGGGAACGACGATCTGCGCGTGGCGCAGCGCGCGCAAGGGTCGAGAGGCCGCCGAGCGAGGCTTCGACGTGATCATGGCGCCGATGCAGTACACCTACTTCGACTGGCTCAACAGCGACTCGCCAGAGGAGCCCGTGGCGGTGGGGGCCTGGCCCTACGTGACGACGTGGGAGAAGGTCTACGCCATGTCCGTGGTGCCCGAGGGACTCGACCCACTCCTTCGAGGTCGCGTCCGCGGAGCGCAGGCGCAGTTGTGGACCGAGTACATCGACTCCGCGGCGCGACTTGACTACATGGCCTTCCCTCGTCTGTGCGCCTTCAGCGAGGTCGTCTGGGGGACGGCGGGCGACGTCGAGGACTTCCGCCCTCGACTCGAGCACCATCTTGCGCGACTCGAGGCGATGGGCGTCGCGTACCGTGAACTCGATGACGAGGTGAGGTGATGGGGGACCGACGCGCCCTCGTCACCTCGCAGCTGGCCCGTGGCGAGCCCGTCGACGTCGACCAGGTGCGCGGCGTCGACACCGCCACAATGACGTCGCTACTGGGCGAGCTGGGACTGCCCCGCGAGACCGTTGATGAGCTGCGCGGGCATTGGGACGAGATGCGACGCTCGACCCCGTGGTCGTCACTCCTGGCCACGATGGTGGCGAGCGTCGAGCGTGACCGTGGCCACATCGACGCGCCTCTCGTCATCTTCGACGACTTCGATGACCACGGCACGAGTGGACGGCTGATCGCCTTCTACCTCTTCGCGCTGCAGTACGAGGGTCTGCGCACCTATCATCAGCGACTGGGTGTCCCCGAGGACGTGTCCCTCGCCACCGCCAGAGCTCTCGCCCGCCACGCCGAGACCCATCGACTGAAGCACGCCACGACGGGGATCGACGCGGCCTGGTGGATGCAGACCGTCCTGCGTGGCGAGATCCTGCAGGTCGGCAGCCTCAAGTTCCATCACTTTCGCCTCGGCGTGAGCACTCTCTCGCCGCGACCGTGGCTCGACGAGGCCGAGATCGTTCGCCTCGGGGAGGGCTTCCGTCATGGCGACTTCGCCCTGGGGGTCCACATCCCTGCCAGGGTCGATATCTCGCGGCCCGCGCTCGACGCGACCTTCGAGAGGGCGCGCGACGTCATCACGCGGGTCTGGCCGAGCCCCTCGCGGCGCGTGGCGACCTGTCAGTCGTGGATGATGGACGAGCGACTGGGCGCGGCGCTGGGCGACGACAGCAACATCGTGGGGTTCCAGCGACGCTTCACCCTCATCGACCCCTTCGACGACGACGAGGGGATGGTGCGGTACTTCGTCTTCGGACCTCGCGATGGCGCGGCCGAACCCGTCACGGCGTCGCGATTGCAACGGGTGGTGGGTGACGTGTTGTCCCGGGGTGAGCGCTGGCACAACCGCACGGGGTGGTTGGAGTTCGATTGACGGTGATCCACCGTGGGGTTGTTGTTGGCTTGGGCCCCGAATCTTCCATTTGATGTGACTTCAGGGACCTTTGGTGTGAAATATTCTCAATAGTTGATTGATTTGTGTGAAAAATTCACATACGATGTCTCTCGTGGATTCCAAGACCCGCCGCTCAACGATCGCCGAGCGCCTACGGATCCAGGGCGAGGCGTCCATCGTGGAGCTCGCGGCGACCTTCGGCACGTCGGAGATGACCATCCGACGCGACCTGGACCTGCTCGAGGCGGAAGGACTGGCCCGTCGGGCCAGGGGTGGCGCGATCTCGGTGCAGAGTCGTTCCTTCGAGCCGCCCATCCTCCTACGGGCGGCCCAGTCGTCTGACGCCAAGCGTTCCATCGGGGCCGCGGCCGCCGCGATGCTCCGGGAGAACGAGACGGTCTTCCTCGATGTGGGAACGACGACCCACGAGATGGCCAAGGCCATCCCCGCTGACCTGCCCATCACGGCGATCACGAGTTCTCTGCTCATCGCCATGGAACTCTCGACGAAGCCCGCCGTCAAGACCATCGTCACCGGCGGCGTGATTCGACAGGGCGAGATGAGCCTGATCGGACCGCGGGCGCAATTCTCCTTCGCCGACCTCAACTTCGATGCGCTCTTCATGGGCGTGGCCGGAATCAGCGACGACAAGGGACTGACCGAGTACAACCTCGACGATGCCGACGTCAAGCGCGCGGCCATCGCCAATGGTCGTCGCGTCATCGTGCTCGCCGACGAGTCGAAGATCGGACGGGTCGCCCTCGTGACCTTCGCGCCGATCCACTCCGTCGACGTGCTCATCACCGACGCCGCCCCCCACCATCCGGGGGTGCGGCACATCCGAGAGCAGGACGTCGACGTCCTGCACGTCGTGTCACAAGAGAAGGAGCCACACTGATGTCGCGTTTTCGCACTATCTTCCCCGGGATCGACAAGCCACTTATCGCCATGGCGCACGTGCCCCCGCTGCCGGGGACGCCGCTGTTCGACGCCGCCGCCGGGGTCGAGGGTCTGATCGATCAGGTCAAGCGCGACACGGAGGTCTTGCTCGAGGGCGGCTTCGACGCCGTACTCTTCTGCAACGAGGGCGACCGACCGTACCAGCTCCACGCGGGCCTCGAGGCCTCCGCGACGATGACGCGCGTCGCCACCGAGTGCAAGCCGGACGACCGCCCCTTCGGCGTCGATTACCTCTGGGACGCCCAGTGCGCCCTCGCCATCGCGGTGGGTTCGGGCGCGTCCTTCATGCGCGAGGTGATCAACGGCTCGTGGGAGTCGGACATGGGTCCCTGGCACCCCGACGCCGCGCGACTGCTGCGCGATCGGCGCAACTTCGGACGGGAGGACCTCGCCGTCTTCGCCAACATCACGCCGGAGTTCGCCTCGCCCATCGGCAAGCGGACCGCGGCGCAGATGGCCCGCTCGACGGTGGTGTCGAGCCTGGCCGACGTCATCTTGGTCTCGGGGCCCATGGCGGGCGCCGAGCCCGACGTCCAGACCGTGGCGGACGTCCGCGAGGCCGTGGACCCGAAGGTGCCCGTCCTGCTCAACACTGGCGCCAAGGCCGCCACCATCGCCCAGTACCTCAAGTTCGCCGACGGCTGCATCGTGGGATCCGACCTGAAGCGCGACGGCTACACCTGGAACGAGGTCGATCCCGACCGCGTCAAGCGCTTCATCGACGCGGCGCGCAGTGTCTGAACTCGGACCGCTCCTCCTCGGCATCGACCTGGGATCCTCGGCGGTGAAGGCGACGCTGGTCAGTCCCGAACGCGGCATCGTCCAGAGCGCGGCGCGCGACGTCGCCCTCTTCAGCGATCACCCCGGATGGGCGGAGGCCGATCCGGCTGAGTGGTGGACGGCGACGTGTGAGGTCATCGCTCGCCTCCTCGCCGAGTCGGGCGCCGTGGCGTCTGACGTGTCCGCCGTCGCGGTCGCGGGCATGGTGCCAGCCGTCGTGGTCTGCGACGAGAGGGGGGTGCCGCTGCGTCGCGCCATCCTCCAGAACGACGCGCGAGCGACCGATGAGATAGGTGAACTGCAACGAGCGTTGGAGCACCTCGACCTCCTGCGACTCACCGGTTCGGTGCTGTCGCAACAATCCGTCTCCCCGACGGTGCTGTGGCTGGCGAGAAGCGAGCCAGCGGTATGGTCCCGCACCGCCAGCGTGCAGGGTTCATACGACTGGCTCGCTCGTCAGTTCGGCGCCGAAGCGCACGTGGAGCAGAACTGGGCCCTCGAGAGCGGCCTCTACGATCTCGATCTTCGCCCACTCGATTCGGTGCCTGACGCCACCCGGATCGCCTGGCCCGCGTCGTTGCCCGTGCGTCGGCCGGGCAGCGTCGTCGGCGAGGTGTCGGCCGACGCGGCCCGGGCCAGCGGACTGGTCGCGGGCACTCCCATCGTGGTGGGCGGCGCCGACCACGTGTTGTCGGCCTACGGCGCCGGTTTGGTGAAGACCGGCGACACGCTGATCAAGCTCGGCGGGGCGGGCGACATCCTCGCGGTGTCGAAGAAGGTCTTCCTGGACCGGCGACTGTATCTTGACGCCCACCCGATCCCGGGCACGTGGCTACCCAACGGGTGCATGGCGACCAGTGGGTCGGTCCTGCGCTGGGAGCAGGCGCTCTTCGGGGGAGTGGCCCTCGACACCCTCGACGAGGAGGCCCGAGGGTCCCGGCCCGGCGCCCTGGTGTCGCTGCCGTACTTCCTCGGTGAGAAGACGCCGCTGCACGACCCCGACCTGCGTGGCCTCATCGCGGGACTGCACCTCGGGACCACCCGGGGCGACGTGCATCGCTCGTTCCTCGAGGGGATCGCCTACGGGTTCAAGGCGCACGTGGACGTCTTCGTGGAAGGGGGGCTGACCCTCGGTGACGTTCGCGTCACCAACGGCGGTTCGCGCTCGCGACTCTGGCGCGAGATCCTGGCCGACGTGTTGCATCGCGACCTCATCTCGGTCTTCAACCACCCCGGTGCGTCCTACGGAGCCGCCGTGATCGCGGGAATCGGCACGGGCCTGATCCACGACTGGAACTACGTGATCGGCTCGCTCGAGAAGGGCGAGGTCATCTCTCCGCGTCCCGAGAACATCGCCGTCTACGAGGAGCGCTATCAGCAGTTCCGTCAACTGAGCGCCGCGAGCGCGCCCATCTCACACTCGATCGCTAGGAGCCCCTTGTGAAACTTCCCCTCGTCGTCGTCACCGGAGCCGGGTCAGGGATCGGAGCGGCCATCGCCGTGGAGCTCGGACGCCGCGGTTTCCACGTCATCGTCACCGACGTCGACGCGGACGCCGCCGCCACTACCGCGAGTGCCGTGGCCAGCGCCGAGTCCGCAACCCTCGACGTCACCGATCCCGCGGCGTGTGACGAGTTCGTCCGACGCACCGTCGACGCGCACGGACGTCTCGACGTGTGGGTCTCGAACGCCGGCATCTCCAAGATGCAGCCGTTCGTCGACGTCGCACCCGCGGACCTGCGACGGACCTTCGAGGTCAACACCTACGGCGTGTTCTACTGCGGACAATCGGCGGCGCGCGCCATGATCGCCCTGGGCACGGCCGGGCGCATCATCAACACCGCGTCGATGGCGGCCAAGCAGGGTGGCGTGCCGTACCTCTCGGACTACGTGGCGAGCAAGTTCGCGGTGCTCGGACTCACCCAGGCGATGGCCTTCGAACTGGCCCCCTACGGGATCCGGGTGAACTCGGTGTGCCCGGGTTTCGTCGCGACCCCCATGCAGAGTCGCGAACTGGCTTGGGAGGCGTCCCTGCGCGGCACCGACCCGGACACGGTGAGGCAGATGTGGATCGACGACACGCCCCTCGCGAGACTGCAGACGCCCGAGGACGTGGCCAAGGTCGTGGCGTTCCTGGCCTCGGACGACGCGGCGTTCCTCACCGGCGAGTCCATCTCGGTCAACGGCGGCGCCTTCATGGACTGAGGGTCCTGGACACACCGTCGTTACCGCGGAGAAATGCTCCGTACACATTGGCGACGTAGGTTGTGGGAATGGGAGTCGCCTTCGAGCGAGACGTGTCGGGTGCTTGGAACGAGATGTTCTCCGCCCCCGGGGTCGCCCGTCCCCTCTACGAGCGACTCCTCGCCGACCTGAACGCCTATCAGCCCCAAGAGTTGCGTCAGCGTTCGGAGCAGCTCTCGCGTACTTTCATCGATCGCGGGGTGACCTTCGCCCATAGCGGGGAGGAGCGGCCGTTCCCGCTCGACCTCGTCCCGCGCATCCTCGGCGCCCTCGAATGGGACCGCCTCTCGCGGGGGATCGCGCAGCGGGTGAGGGCTCTGGAGGCCTTCCTCGATGACGTCTACGGGGCGGGGAGAATCTTCGACGAGGGGCTCATGCCGCGAGCAGTCATCACCTCGAGCCCTCACTTCTGTCGGGCGGCCTCGGGTGTGACCGCGCCCAACGGCGTACGGATCACGGTGGCGGGAATCGACGTGATCCGCGACGAGCACGGCAACTTCTGCGTGCTGGAGGACAACGTGCGCATCCCCTCGGGTGTGAGTTACGTGATCGAGAATCGTCGCGCCATGACCCAGACGTTCTCGTCACTCTTCTCCGACCACCGGGTGCACCCGGTGGACGCCTACCCCTCACGACTCTTCGCGGCGCTGCTCGCCGCGGCGCCGCGCACGGCCGACGACCCGGTCATCGTGGTGCTGAGTCCGGGTGTGCACAACGCGGCGTACTTCGAGCACGTGCTCCTCGCGCGAATGATGGGAGTGGAACTGGTCGAGGGTCGCGACCTGGTGTGTAGATCGAACCACGTCTACATGCGCACCACCAACGGCGAACGCGCCGTTCACGTCATCTATCGACGCGTCGACGACGACTGGCTCGATCCCCTGCAGTTCCGTCCCGACTCGGTGATCGGCGTGGCGGGATTGATCAACGCCGCGCGCGCGGGCAACGTCGTCATCTCCAATGGCGTGGGTAACGGCGTCGCCGACGACAAGCTGGTGTACACCTACGTGCCCGAGTTCATCCGCTTCTACCTCGGCGAGAAGCCGCTACTCGATAACGTCGAGACGCTGCGCCTCGAGGACGAGGAGGCGCGCACCGAGGTCCTGGGCTCCCTCGCGGACTACGTGATCAAGCCGGTGGACGGGTCGGGCGGCAAGGGCATCGTCATCGGCCCTCACGCGACGAAGGCGGAGCTGCGCTCACTGCGCAAGGCCATCTCCGCCGCGCCGCGCCGCTACATCGCCCAACGACCGGTCGCCCTGTCGACCCATCCGACGTTCGTGGGCGACACCATCGCGCCGCGCCACGTCGATCTGCGGCCCTTCGCGGTGAACGACGGCGACGAGGTCTGGGTGCTACCGGGTGGACTCACGCGTGTCGCGCTCGGCGAGGGTGAGCTCATCGTGAACTCCTCGCGCGGGGGTGGCTCGAAGGACACGTGGGTCCTCAATGACGAGGCCGTCGGCTTCCGCGGGGCCGTCCCGCCAGCGAGCCATCGTCCTCGGCGCTACCCGCCGCCGCCTCGTCAGAACGACGAGTTCGTCGAGCCCCGGGGCGAGCAATGAGGCGGCGGTGAGCGAGCGGGGAATGCTCTCGCGCCTGGCCGAGTCCCTCTTCTGGATCGGTCGATACGTCGAGCGCGCCGACGACACCGCGCGGATCGTCGACTCCTACGTCCACCGGATGGTCGAGGACCCGTTCAACGACGAGAGCGCGACGTGTCGCTCCCTCTACTCCATCTTGGGTATCGCGGCGGAGGTCGAGCGCCTGCGCGTCGTGGACACTCTGCAGACCATCGTCTACGACATCGAGAGTCCCAACTCGATCGCCGGCGCCCTCAATGGCGCCTACGAGAACTCGCGCCGGAGCCGCGACTACATCTCCTCGGAGATGTGGGTGGCGCTCAACACCACCCGCAACGAACTGCCCCAGCGTGCGGCCACGGCTCGTCAGCTCGGCCCCTCGACCTATCTGCAATACGTCCGCGAGCGCACCTCGCTGTTGGCGGGTCTCACCGACGTGACGTTGAGCCACGATGACGGATGGCGATTCCTCGTGCTCGGTCGGAACCTCGAGCGCATCGATATGACCGCGCGACTGCTGCGTGGACGCGTGGTGAGCGACGAGAACGCGCCGGATTGGATGGCGTTCCTGCGCGCGTCGGGAGCGATGGAGGCCTTCATGCGTCACACGCGAGAGATCAACGACGCGAGTGGCGTCGCGGCGTTCTTGATGCTCGACCGGTTGTTCCCTCGGTCCGTGCTGTACTCGTTGAACCTGGCTGACGAGTGCCTCGTCGAGATCCAGCCGGCGTCCCCACGCATCAGCACCGGTGACGTCGCACGCCAGGCGCTCGCTCGTGCTCGCGGCACGCTCGAGTTCATCGACCCTCGTCAGTTGATCGATCAACTGAGCGAACTGCTCGAGATGCTCGAGTCCACCTGTATTCGCGTCACCGATGCGGTCACTGATCGCTACTTCCGACACGAGGACGCCGTCGCGTGGAACCTCGAGGAGGGGCTGTGAGCGGACGCCTGGGCCTCTCGATCCGCCACGACACGGGCTTCAACTACGACGGCATGGCCAAGGCGTCGTACAACGAGGCGCGGATGACGCCACGGTCCCTCGGCACCCAGCAGGTGCAGTCGTCGCGCGTGGCGGTGCGCCCCGTGGTCCCCCTGAGCACCCACGTCGACTACTTCGGCACGATCGTGACCTCCTTCGACGTCCAAGAGACCCATCCTCGGCTCGAAGTGGAGGCCGTCTCGGAGGTCGAGAGTTGGGCCGCCCAACTGGTGGCGCCGCTGGATTGGCGCGAGCTGCGTGGCGAACGACTCGTGGACCGCTTCTCGGAGTATCTGTGGCCCACCGCGCGCACCGCGCTGGTCGACGGGCTCGTCGACGAGGTCCGGGGGTGGCGAGATCGAGGTGACGTGCACGAGTGCGTCGAGGCGGTCTCGTCCTTCGTGCGTGACGAGGTCTCCTACGTGCCCGGAGCGACGTCGGTGTCGGCCACCGCACAAGAGGCCTGGGACCGACGAAAGGGCGTCTGCCAGGACATCACCCATGTCACGATCGGGCTACTACGCGCGATGGGCATCCCCGCGCGATACGTGTCGGGCTACCTCTATCCGACGGCCGATCCGGTGATCGACGACGTCGTCGAGGGCCAGAGCCACGCGTGGGTGGAGTACTTCTCGGGGTCGTGGACGGGGATCGACCCCACCAACGCGATTCGAGAGACCCAACGGCACATCATCGTGGGCTTCGGTCGCGATTACGACGACGTCGCCCCCTTGAAGGGCATCTACCAGGGTCCCCAGTCCACCCAGCTCGGCGTAGTGGTGACGATGCGTCGCACGCACTGAGGGGTCGCCTCGTTCCTAGGATGGCGTCATGGACTTGGAGATGAAGAACCGTACCGTCGCGATCACGGGTGGCACCGACGGACTGGGACTGGCGCTCGCCCGACTGCTCATCGACGAAGGCGCCAACGTCGCGGTCTGCGGCCGCGACGAGCAGCGACTCGCCTCGGCGCAGGAGACACTGGGCGCGCGAGCCCTCTGCGTCCAGGCGGACGTCACGAGCGCGGTCGACTGCGACATGTTCCTCGAGGCGACCCTCGAGCGTTTCGGACGCCTCGACGGACTGGTGAACAACGCCGGTCGCGCCGCCTCGACGAGCATCGCCACCGCGTCGGACGACCAGTGGCGCGAGGACTACGAGCTGAAGGTGATGGCGGCGCTGCGGATCTCGCGCGCGTCGCTGGAGCACCTGCGCGTCGACGCGGGGGCGATCGTCAACGTGCTGGCGGTGTCGGCGCGCACTCCGCCGGCGGGATCGACGCCCACCTCGGTCTCGCGAGCGGCGGGACTCGCCTTCACCAAGGCACTGGCCAACGAAGTGGCGCCCCTGGGCATCCGGGTCAACGCCATCCTCATCGGACTCATCGAGTCGGGTCAGTGGGTCCGGCGCGCCGCGGCGACCGGCCAGCGCCTGGAGGACTTCTACGCCCAGTCCGCGCGCAACGCGAACATCCCCCTGGGCCGCTTCGGCCGCTCGAGCGAGTTCGCCGATGTGGCCGCATTCCTGCTCTCGCCACGGTCGAGCTACGTCACGGGCGTGGGAATCAGTGTCGATGGCGGGATGTCACCGACCATCTGAAGCGCGAGGGCCCGACGTCGTGGCGCTCACGGTCCCCTAAGCCACGGTGACCCACCCGTAGGTCACGCAGAGCCCCAGGGCGTTGATGACCACGAAGCTCGCGATGATGACGCCGATCGTCACCTTCGCGGCGGTGCCGCGTCGGGTACCCGAGAGCGGCGCCATGTACCAACCGGGCAGCAGCGCGACGTCGTGTCCCACCGCGCTCCACGGTGGCTGGTCGGGGTCGATGACGGGGTTCGGATCCGCCCCCAGGGCCATCGCCGCCAGCTCGTCGTCGTCGATCCAACCACGTGGTGTCGTTTCATCATTCATCGGTCACCTTCCTCGTCCCCGGGCCCGTCGCTCATCGGGGTCCTCGTCCATCGGCTCTCACTCGGTGATGTCGCGCAGTCCCGCGTCGAGGAACTTCTGGCGCAGACCCAAGAGGTCGAGGGTGCCCTCGCCCGCGGCGAGGAGGCGGCGCTGCGCGCTCTCACGAGCCTCGCGACTTCGACACTCCGCGATCACCTCGAGGGCGTCCTCGCGTGCGACCACGACGACGCCATCATCGTCGGCGACTACCACGTCCCCGGGGGTCACGAGGACTCCCGCGCACACGAGGGGCACCTGCACGTCGCCCGGCGATTCCTTGAGGGTGCCGCGCGCGCTGATGGCACTGCACCACACCGGGAAGCCCATGGCGGTGAGTTCGCTCACGTCGCGCACGCCCGCGTCGATCACGAGTCCGACCACGCCACGCGCCATCATGTGGGTGGCGAGGAGTTCGCCGAAGTATCCGTCCTCGCAGGGGCTGGTGGGCGCCACCACCACGACGTCACCTGACCGCGCCACGTCGCCGGCGACGTGGATCGACGAATTGTCACCCGGCTTGACCTCGCAGGTGAGCGCGGTGCCGGCGATGCGCTGGCCGCGCACCAAGGGACGCAGTCGCGGCTGCAAGAGCCCGGTGCGGTCCTGGGACTCGTGGATGGTGGCCACGGAGAATGCGCTCAGGGCGCGGACGTGGGACTGATCGGCCCGCTGGGTGGTGCGGTCGACGACGGCCATCGTGCTCCTTTGGATCCACGCGCACGGGCACGGCACGCACGCTCTCGGCTCCCGATTCAGCGATGCTACCCCAGTCGTCCGCGAGGGCGACGAGCATCTAGCCTGGAGGGCCGAGGAGGAGGCGACGTGACCGAGACGACGAGGCGTGCGAGGGTCCTGGTCGTCTCACTGGGCGGCACGATCGCCTCCACGTCCACCGACGCGCACCAGGGGGTCGTTCCCCAACTCGGCGCACGAGAACTCATCGCGGCAGTCCCTCAACTGAGCGAGGTCGCCGACGTCGAGACCCTCGCCTTTCTCCAGTTGCCCTCGTGCGACCTGACGCTGGCCGACGTGGTCGCACTCGCGCGAAGGATCGACCAGGCGGTCGCCGCCGGCGTCGACGGCGTGGTCGTCACTCAGGGCACCGACACCATCGAGGAGACGTCCTTCGCCCTGGACCTCTTGGTCGAGGGCGCGACGCCGGTCGTGGTCACGGGAGCCATGCGCAACCCCACCGTGGCGAGCCCCGATGGACCGGGCAATCTGCTCGCCGCCGTCCGGGTGGCGGCGTCGACCGCGGCGAGGGGACTGGGCTGTCTCGTCGTGCTCAACGACGAGGTGCACGCGGCGCGCTTCGTACGCAAGTCCCACTCGTCGAGTCTGGCCACCTTCCAGTCGCCCGGTGCCGGTGCGCTGGGTCGCGTGAGCGAGGAGAACGTGCGCATCGCGTTGCGTTGTCCGCCGCTCGCCCACGTGGGACTGGTCGGCGAGGTCGTCCCCGACGTCGCCCTGCTGAGTTGCGTCCTCGGTGATGATGGTCGCCTCGCGGGTGCTCTGGGTCGATCGGGCTATCGTGGCGCGGTCATCGATGGATTCGGGGGCGGCCACGTTCCCTCGTCGATGGTCCCGGCGCTCGAGGAGCTGCGCCGCGCGATGCCCGTCGTGTTCTGTAGCCGCACGGGCTCCGGTGAGGTGCTCGCGCACACCTACGGATTCGCGGGATCCGAGATGGACCTCCTGGCGCGTGGCCTCGTCGCGGGTGGCGCCCTCGATGGGCGCAAGGCCCGTGTCGCGCTCGCGCTGGCCCTCGCGCGCGCGCACGACGACGAGTCCGCGATCGACCTCTTCTGCGCGGTGCGAGATTCCCTGAGCTCGAACTAGCTCTGCGCGGCCTTCTGGAGGTTCGCCTCGACCGCGCCCAGGTGGCGCAACATGGCCTCACGCGCGGCGCGACCGTCACGGTTGGCGAGGGCGTGGGCGATCTCGCGGTGTTGGGCACGGTAGTTCGCGCGGCGCTCGTCGGAGTCGCTACGACGCTTGAGACTGCCCCACGTCACCGAGAGTCGTGCCTCGGCGATGAAGTGGTACATGTTCTCGATCAAGGGATTGTGCGACGCTCGGACGAAGGCTTGGTGCAGGGCGAGGTCCCATCGTTCGAAGTCGTCGAAGTTCGTCGCGCCCTCGCTGCCGCTCAGGCACCTCTCGATCTCCTCGAAGTCACTGGCGGTGGCGTTCTCCACCGTGGCCGCGAGGGCCGCCGGCTCGATGAGCAATCGAGCCGACATGACGTCGGCGGGACTGACGTTGCCCACGACCGAGGTCGTCGAGGTGTGTCCGACCTCGACGCCGAGCACCGCGTGTGGGTCGCGACGCAGGAAAGTGCCGCGACCCACCTCACGCGAGACCACACCCTGACTCTCGAGCAGGGCCATCGCGTTTCGAATGGTGGTACGTGAGAGCCGCAGGGCCTGGGCGAGCTCGCGTTCGGTGGGCAATCGATGTCCGCTCTGGAGTCCGGTGTGCGTGGCGGTCATCAGAATGTTGTCGGCCACGTCCCTCAACTGATCGTTCGAAACCGTGGTCACACTCAACCTCCATCTGGGCCGCGTTCGCGACTCGCACCACGCCGTCATCGCGGGTTCACGACATCACACTATATCGACCAATCCCACCAATAAAGCATTCATTTCACCAATCGGAGGGGGTGACTGGAGGGAGGTGTTTGACAACCCAGAATCTACCGCTTATAGTTCGCTCACGAAGGAATGACCAATTCAACCAATTTGGTTGAGAATCTACGGAGGACACGGCAATGAGGTTTGCGACGATCAGGACCTCACGAGGGCTTCGCTTACACGTGAAGGGCAGTGAGGGTTACGTTGACCTCGCCGACGCCACGGGTGACCAGGCGCTCGTGACGCTCAACGGGCTCGCCGCCGGCGGTGACGCCGCCCTGGACGCCGCGCGCGCCGTGCAGTCCCAGTCCGGACAGGCCTACGAGGGGACCGACTTCGGTCCCCTCACGCCGAACCCTCCGCGCGTGTTGTGCTTGGGTGTCAACTACGCCGATCACGCCATCGAGGGCGGGCGCGCGGTGCCGACGTGGCCCGAGTCCTTCGTGCGCGGCGCGGGGAGCGTGATCGGGGCCTACGACGACATGGTCAAGCCGGCGCTGAGCTCGCGACTGGACTACGAAGCCGAGCTCGCCATCATCATCGGCAAGGGCGGACGCTACATCAAGGCCGAGGATGCCTACGACGCGATCCTGGGCTACTCGGTCATGAACGACGGATCGGCTCGCGAGTGGCAGCGCGCCGCGACGCAGTGGACACCGGGCAAGAACTTCGAAGGCACCATGCCGATCGGTCCCGAGTTGGTGACGAACGACGAAGTGAACGTCACCGACCTGTCCATCCGTTCGATCCTCAACGGCAACGTGATGCAGGATTCGCGCACCTCGCACATGATCGTCAGCGTGAGTCGGGCGGTCGAGTACTTCTCGTCGTTCACGACGCTTCGTCCGGGTGACGTGATCGCCAGCGGGACGCCGGGGGGCGTCGGTTTCGCGCGCAAACCGCCGGTGTGGTTGACGCCTGGTGACACCATCGAAGTCGTGATCGAGGGAATCGGATCGATCGCCAACAAGATCGTGGAGGAGGAGGGGGCTCCCGCGGACTGGCCGTGGATGCCGTTGAAGGCCGACACGACGTCGTTCTGACACGGCGACTTCTGCAGTATGCAGTGAGCAGTACGTAGTGCCTAATCAACTAGGGGGGAATTCATGAATGCAAAGTCATTGTCGTGGTCGGCTTCGCCGGCCGCGCGAATGCGGAAGAGGTTGGCGCTGTTGGTCGCCGTCATGGCGCTGATCGCGGCGACGGTCGGACTGCCGGGGACGCCGGCGAGAGCCAGCACAGCGCACGCCAGCTCGGGGGCCGCGCTGGTCATCCCGGTGGTGGCGCCGTTCACCGGTGTCGACGCGGCACTCGGACCGAAGTACGCCGTCGCGTGTCTCGCGGCCACCCAGCAGATCAACGCCGACGGGGGCATCCTCGGTCACCAGATCAGCTGCAAGACGGTGGACACCCGTGGCGACCCCGCGGACGCGGTGCCGGCGGTCGGTCAGATGTACGCGACCACCAAGAACATCGCGTTCGTGATCGGTTGCACCTCCGACGAGGCGTCGACGGTCGTGCCGGTCTTCGGCTCGAACAAGACGGTGTCGTTCTGCATGACGGGCGAGTCGGAGTTCGACTCGGTCAAGTTCCCCTACTTCTTCCGACTGGTGCCGCCGGACGCCGCTGACGCGGTGGCCATGGTCGCCATCGCGAAGAACAAGGGCTACAAGAAGATCGCCCTCGCCTTCGGTAACGACGCCGGTTCACAGACGTTCGTCGCTCCGGCCGAGGCGGCCATCGCCAAGGCGGGACACATGACGATCGTCTCCAACCAGACGCTCGACATCAACGCGACGACGTTCCAGTCAGAGGCGCAGGCCATCGTCACGGCGAAGCCGCAGGTGATCATGATGGAGGCCCTGGGAGCCGCGGGCGTCGCCCTGTTGAGCGAGGTGTACCAGCTCAACGGCAAGAAGATGATCCCGGTGATCGGCACGTCGGCGATGATCGACCCGACGTTCTTCTCGGGAATCACCAAGGCGATCGGGACCCAGACGTTCATCAAGAACTTCGACGCGGACAACCAGATCTCCACGGGCAACACGCCGGCGTATCCGTTGTTCAAGAAGTTGGTGTTGGCCCAGTCGGGCAAGATCAGTGGCGTGGGTAACTACTCCACGCTCCTGCAGGCCAACGGCACGGTCCACCTGTACGACGCCATCAACATCGCCGCCCTGGCGATGGTGATGTCGGGGTCGACTTCGGGGTCGGTCTACAAGAACGACATCCTGGCCATCACCGCCGGTTCGCCGGGCGCGACGGTCGTGTCGTCCTACGCGGCGGGAGTCAAGGCGCTCAAGGCCCACAAGAAGATCAAGTACTTGGGGGTCGGCGGCACGTATCACTTCGACGCGTACCACACGTCGTTCGGCGCTTTCGAGGACGCTCGTTACACCGCCTCGGGGTCGACGTACAACGCTGGCACACTGAACCCGGCGTTGCTCAACAGCCTCAAGGCGTTCTAGCCGTCAGCGACGTGGCCGCGGCGACCGTTTAGTCGCCGCGGCCACGTCGCGGTCTCGAACGAAGCACCAGTGCCTCCTCGAGACCGGAATTGAATCTCCGCAACGCAACACACCGTCGCATCACTCGATTCGCTCTCGACTTGTAAAGGAAAATGGATTTCCCTTGAGTGTCTTCATGTCATCACTGGGGTTCGGCCTGATATCGGCGGCGGTCCTCGCCATCGCCACCGTCGGATTCACCATGCAGTTCGCCGTCACCAACGTCCTCAACCTGGCGTACGGATCCATCATGATCAACAGCGCCTTCGTGTCCTACTACGTCAATCAGCACGGCGTGACGGCGTGGGTCGCGCTCGTGGGCGGAGTACTCACGGGGGCCATCGCGTCGTGGCTGCTCAACCGCTTCGTCTACACGCCCTTCCAGCGTCGCAACCTCGCGCCCATCACCGTCGTGATCGTCTCGCTCGGCATTGACCTGATGGGGACCTTCGGCCTGCAGGCGATCGTGGGCGGTGGCTTCGTATCGTTCACGCAGAACCAAGGTTCGGAATACCACTTCGCCGGGCTTCTCCTGTCGAGTCTGCAACTGATCATTATCGGGATCTGCGCGGCGGTGCTCGTCGGCGTGCACGGACTGCTCAAGTACACGCGCCTCGGCAAGGCGATGCGCGCGACGTCGGCGAATCGCAGCCTGGCGCGCAACTCGGGGATCAAGACCAACTACATCATCTCGACCACCTGGTTGATCTCGGGCGCCCTCTGCGGACTCGCGGGCACGGTGTTCGCGATGAACGCCGGCGTGTTCGAGGCCACGAGTGCTCAGCTCTACATAGTCCTGCTCCTCGCGGCGATGTTCCTCGGTGGCCCCGGGGAGCCCTACGGCGCGATGTTCGGCGCGATCACCATCGGGGTGGCGACCGAGGTCAGTGCCGCCTACATCAACCCCGACTACAAGGATGTCATCGCCTTCGTCGTGCTGATCGCGATGTTGATGTTCCGCCCCTTTGGAATCTTCGGAAGCGAGAAGACGAACTAATGTCCAGTTACGGCTACTACATAGCGATCATCCTGGTGTACGCGTCGGTCGACGCCATGGCCTGCATGGGACTCAACCTCGAGTTCGGCGTCGCCGGGATCTCCAACTTCGGTTACATCATCTTCCAGTCGGCGGGCGCCTACGCCGCGGCGATCCTCTCGATGCCCAACGCGGCGTCCTCGAACGGCGGGTTCCAGAAGTACGTGTTGGGCTGGCACCTACCGTGGCCGTTCCCGTGGATCGGCGCCGCCATCGCGGGGGGACTACTGGCGCTGCCCTTCGTCTTCATCGTGGGCAAACGGCTGCGCGGCGACTTCGCGGCCGTCGGTCTGCTGGTCTCGGCGGTGCTGCTCAACGTGCTCGTGAAGAACTACGTGCCCTTCCTCAACGGCGACGCGGGCATCTCGCTGGTGCCCGCACCCTTCCAGAGCCATTTCAACCCTCAGAGTCTGAGTTACCAGTTCGCCTACGGCGCGGTGGCAATCATCCTCACGATCGGCGTCTACTTCCTGGTCCAACGCGTCACCGAGTCGCCCTACGGGCGCTCGCTTCGCGCCATGCGCGACAACGACATCGTCGCCGACTCCCTGGGCAAGGACCTTCGCAAGCAACGCACCAGCATCCTGATCCTGGGGGGCATGATCGCGGGGTTGTCGGGTGCGATCCTGGTGGAGTTCATCACGCTCTGGGCGCCGGGGGCGTGGGGCTACGCCGAGACGATCGTGCTCTTCGCGGCCATCATCATCGGCGGGGCGGGCAACCACAAGGGCGCCATCTTGGGCGCCATCCTCGTGCCCGTGGGCTTCGAGGAGATCACCCGCTACTTGCCTCCGTTGGGCAACCCGGAGTTGGTGCCCGCCCTCGAGTGGGTGTCGATCGGACTGCTCATCGTCTTGTTCCTGTGGTTCCGACCCGACGGCATCCTGCCCGAGCGGCGTCGCATCCTGAGTGGCAACAAGAACGCCCCGCCACCGGCGCCCTCGGCGGCCGATGACGAGTCCGACGCCCTGATCAAGATCGGCGACCTGCAGAAGCTGAACTTCCGCGAGCTCCTGCGCCTCGGCGAGCCGGTGAACGACCATCGCGTCATCTTGTCGACCAACGCCCTGACGAAGACCTTCAACACGGTCACGGTGGTCTCCGACGTCACCATCGCCATCCACCAGGGCAAGTTGACCGGCATGATCGGTCCCAACGGCGCGGGCAAGTCCACGACGCTGGCGATGTTGGCGGGCACCCTGCCATCGACGTCCGGACAGATCTTCTACGAGGGCAAGGACATCACGTCGATGTCCTCGGACAAGCGCGCACTGGCCGGCATCGTGCGCACCTTCCAGTTGGCGAGTGAGTTCAAGAAGCTCACCGTGCTCGAGAACCTCGTCTGCGCGATCCCCAACCAGTCCGGGGACACCTTCTTCGGCTCCCTGCGTGGCAAGCGCTACTGGGGGGCGGAGGACCGCGACAACATCGAACGCGCCAAGGAGGTGCTCGAGGGCTTCGGGCTCTCCCAGTACGCCGACGCCTACGCGGGCGGACTCTCGGGGGGCCAGCGGCGGCTCGTCGAGATCATGCGGGCCCTGCTGGCCGAGCCCAAGGTCCTGCTCCTCGACGAACCCATGGCCGGCGTGCATCCGAACCTCGCTCACAAGATCGGCGACCAGTTGACCAAGCTGTGCGAGGGTGGTATGACCATCGTGATGGTCGAACACGAACTCTCGATCATGGACGCCTTCTGCGATCCGGTCATCGTCCTGGCCGAGGGTCGGGTCCTGGCCCAGGGAACCATGTCGGAACTTCGTCAGAAGGAAGAAGTAGTGGAGGCGTACCTTGTCGGTTGAACTCTCAAAGAAGGGCCAGGTCCTCACGGCCACCGGCCTCGCGGCGGGCTACGACGGCCGCGCCATCGTCAGCGACATCGACATCGAGGCCACCCCTGGCAAGGTGATCTCGATCGTCGGACCCAACGGCTCGGGCAAGTCGACCCTGCTCAAGTCCCTGGTCGGCGTGGTACGGGTCCTCGACGGCACCGTCAAGGTGGGCGACACCGTGATCACCAACACGCCCTCGGAGGAGGTGGCCAAGATCGGCGTGGGGTACGTGCCCCAGATCGACGACGTCTTCCCGCCCCTGTCGGTCAAGGAGAACCTGGAGATCGGTGGGTACCTCCTGGCGCGTCACGAGATCCGGGGTCGAATCGACGCCGTCCTCGAGTTCTTCCCCAAGCTCAAGGCCATGATGTCGCGTAAGGCGGGGAAGCTCTCGGGTGGTGAGCGAAAGATGCTGGCGATGGGTCGGGTGCTCATGCTCTCGCCCTCGGTGCTGGTGCTCGACGAGCCCACCGCGAACCTCGCGCCGATCGTGGCGACCCAGCTGCTCGAGGAGTACATCCGCGGCTTCGCCGACTTCGGCTCGACGGTCTTGCTCGTCGAGCAACGCGCCAAGGCCGCGCTGCGCATCTCGGACTGGACCTACGTCCTCGGGGGCGGACGCGTCGTGCTCGACGGCGCGCCCGACGACCTCGCGCAGAACCCGATCTTCATCGAGTCCTTCCTGGGTGGCGGCGCGGCCACCCACGCGCCCAAGGACTGAGGTCCACCGAGTCGCGCAGTGATCCTCACGTAGACTCTGACGCGTGACCAACTCAACTGCCACCATTGTCGTCTGCGACGGCGACGAGACCGGCCAGGAACTCCTGGAGGAGTCCCTGCGCGCGATGACGCCCGAACTGCTGGGCGTCAATCTGCACTTCGTCAACTACGACATGTCCCTGGAGAACCGGCGTCGCACCAAGAACGACGTGGTGCGCGAGGCCGCCGCCGCGATGGTCGAGACGGGCTTGGGGCTCAAGGCGGCGACCGTCACTCCGCCCGAGATCGGCGGCGTGGGATCGCCGAATCGCCTACTGCGCGAGGGTATCGGGGGCTCGGTCATCGTTCGCACCGGTCGACGCATCCCGGGCGTGACGCCACCGGTGGTGGGGACCAACACGCCGATCATCGTGGTGCGCATGGCCGTGGGTGACGCCTACGGCGCGGCCGAGGGTCGCGAGGGTGAGGCCGGACAGGTGACGGAGACGGCCTGGCGCACCGAGAGGATCGAGCGCTCGGTGTGCACCAGTGTCGCCGAGTACGCCTTCGTCGCGGCCGAGGCGAGTGGCGGGCTGGTCTACGGCGGTCCCAAGTGGACGGTCTCGCCCACCTACGAGGGGATGCTCAAGGAGGAGATGGACGCCGCCGCCGCGCGCCATCCGACGGTCACCTACCGGCCCGCGTTGATCGACACCACCTACGCCGGCCTCATGACCGAGATCCACGAGCGCACGCTGGTGATCCCCGCGCTCAATCGCGACGGTGACTGTCTGAGCGACCTCGTCCTCGCGATGTTCGGCTCGATCGCGGGCGCGGAGTCGGTGTTGATGGCGCTGGACGAGAATCTTCGACCCAAGGTCGCGATGGCCGAGGCGCCCCACGGGACCGCCCCGTCACTGCAGGGCAAGAACGTCGCCAATCCGATGGCCATGCTGTTGGCCGGTGCGGCGTTGCTCGACCAGGCCGCGGCGAAACTCGACGACCCCGCGTTCCTCGCGGCGGGCACGCGACTGCGCAACGCCACCCTCGAAGGGGCCGCCGAGGGGTATCGCACGTTCGACCTCGGCGGGGATTCCTCGACCAGCGGCGTGGTCGACGACGTGATCGCGCGGCTGCGCGCCTCCAAGTGAGACGGTCCTAGGCGCTCATCGCGAGTTTGACGGTGGTGACCGTCCCGATGATGATGACCATCGCGCGCACGGCCGTCGGCGAGACGCGTCGGATCAGGAGAGTACCGAGCCAACCGCCCACCAGCGCGCCCACTAGGAGGACCAGGACCGCCTGCAGGGCGAGGTGTCCGCGCACGACGAAGACCACCCCGGCGACGACGTTGATCAAGAGTGAGAGTGCCACTCGCAGGCCCTGGAGGACATTGAGGTCGTAGGGCAGGGTCAGGGCCATCACCGCGAGAAGGACGATGCCCAGACCCGCGCCGAAGTAGCCGCCGTACATCGAGGCGACGAAGATCCCCGCGAACAGCGAGCGGCGCCGCACCGCGCTGGGGTGCGAGGTGGACTCCTTCCTCGCCAACCATCGGGTGACCCGCGGCGCGACGGCGAAGAGGACCGTCGCCATGCCGATGAGCCACGGGACGACGATCGAGAAGGTGTGGTTGCTGCCCACGAGCAGCAACGCCGTGCCGACGCCCGATCCCAGGACGCAAGTGGGTAGAAGCTCGCGCAGGAGGTGGCGATGGATCCTCAACTCGCGTCGGAAGCCGCGGACGCCACCAAACGTACTGGGCAGGATCCCCACCGACGACGACATGTTGGCGGTCAGCGTGGGGATGCCCAACGCCAAGAGGGTCGGGAAACTGATGAAGGTCCCACCGCCGGCGATGCCGTTGGAGATGCCAGCCGCACAACCGGCGACGAAGATGACGAGGATCTTCCACACGAGTGGGACGGCGGTGGCCAGCACTTTCGAATCCTACTGGGATTCAGCCCGTGAATAGGGAGAATCACCGGTGAGATCCCCCCTCGGGGAGCCCGACATTGCTCGGATTGGTTGGCGTGAAGCAGGGCGGTCGAGACCACCGCGGCAGGTCGCGTGCGACATGTGGGCGTGACGTCGACGATGAGGTGAGGGACGGCCTCGCCATCTCGTGCGGGCCCTCGTCAATTGTCAACAAATCTTCGTGGTGGCCTTAGAGGCTTCTTAGTGCCGCACACTAGAACAGCACCGTGAAATCTCCGCGTCGCCATCCGCTGGTCCCTTCGCGCCCCTCGTGGCGCGTCCTCGTCACGTCACCCTGGGTGGTAGGTCGAAGAGGCCGCCTCGGCTCGTCGCCGCGGCCGCGGTCGCGGCCGCCGTGATCGGCGCCGGTGTCGCGGCGGTGGACTCTGGCGCCGCGACGACCGCCGCGACGACGTCGAACGGGACCGTGACGGCGCGCGCGACTGCGCGGACGACGGGGGCCGCGGTGATCGCCAGGTTGGCGCCCCTGGCCCGACCCGCGAACCTCACGTCCTTCGTCGTTCCCGCCGCGGCCGGCGAGGGTGTCTATCGCCCCGCGGGGCGCACCGTGCAGGGGCACAGCGCGATCTTCACGACCACGTTGCGACCACTCGACAATCCCACCACCGTCGCCGGAGTGGCGTGGATCGACCCTCGACTGCTGAGTGCGCGTCTCTACTCGGGTAGTTTGAGCCCCGGCGGCCTGTTCTGGAAGTACACCGCGCCGGTCTCGCGCGCCGCGTCGAAGACCTTGGTCGCGGCCTTCAGCGGGGGATTCTTGATGAAGGACTCGCACGGTGGCTACTTGAGTGAGGGCCATCTGGTCGCCCCGCTCGTGAACGGCGCGGCGTCCCTGGTCATCTACAAGGATGGTTCGTTGACGGTGGGACGGTGGGGGCGTGACGTGAGAATGAACGCGAACGTCGTCGCGGTGCGTCAGAACCTCACGCTCTTGGTGGATCACGGAGCCCCGGTCGCGGGCCTGCAGGCCACCGACGTGGCGCGTTGGGGCTATTCCTTGAACAACCGGATCGACACGCCGCGTTCCGGGTTGGGCATCACCGCCAGCGGCGCGTTGGTGTACGTGGAGGGGGAGATGAACATCGTGGACCTCGCGCGCATCCTCGTGCGCGCTGGTGCGGTGCGCGCGATGGTCTTGGACATGAATCCCCTCTGGCCCATCTTCGCGACGTATCTACCCTCGACGCCCACGGGCTACGCGACCCCGGGCAACGGCCGCGACCTGACGCCGACGATGGTGCAGACGCCCGCCCGGTTCTTCCAGCCCGCCTACGCTCGCGACTTCGTGACGTTGTCGGCCCGCTAGGGCGGTGGAGCCACGGGCGCGCACGTAGCATCGTGACATGAGACTCAGCGTCGTCATCCTGCCCTACGCGGCCTGGCGTGAGGCGCGAGCTCACTGGAGCCACGCCGACGAGTGGGGCCTGCACGCGGGCTACACCTACGACCACCTGTCCTGGCGGTCGTTCCGCGACGCCCCGTGGTTCTCGATGGTCCCGACGCTCGTCGCCGCCGCCACCGTGACCACGAGGCTACGCATCGGGCCCCTGGTCACCTCGCCCAACTTTCGACACCCTCTCGTCCTGGCGAAGGACCTCATCGCGATCGACGACATCAGCGACGGTCGCCTCAACGTCGGCGTCGGGGCTGGGGGCACGGGCTTCGACGCCACGACCCTCGGTCACGCCCCCTGGTCCCGGGCGCAGCGCCACGAGAGGTTCGTCGAGTTCACCCAATTCCTCGACCGACTCTTGCGCGAGCCCAGTTCCACCCTGGTCGGGAACCACTACCGAGTGGTGGACTCACGCCAACTGCCAGGACCGCGTCAGCGACCGCGTCCGCCGCTCTACCTCAGCGCCCTCGGCCCGAAGTCCATGGCGTTGACGAGTGAGATCGCCGATGGTTGGGTGAGTCTGACCGGCGACGAGGGCGCCTCCGACGCCACCACCTACGAGGTCGTCCGCTCGCGCGTGGCGGCGATGGACGCAGCCCTCGAACGAGGGGGCCGCGAACGATCGACGCTGCGACGACTCCTGCTCGACTTCGGGGGCGACGAGGCGCCGCTGGCCTCGTACGAGGCCTTCCTCGACTGGGCCGGCCGCTACGGGGAGCTCGGCTTCGACGAAGTCATCGTCCATTGGCCGGTGCCCGATTCCCCCTTCGCCGGCGACATGACCCTGTTCGAGCGGATCTGTCGCGAGGGGTCGGCACAGATCGCGACCTGGTGAGGCGTCAATCGGAGCCGAGGAGGTGCATCCGCTGGGCGGCCTCGGCGAGTGGCCCCCGGGCGCGCGGGTGCGCCGCGTGCTCGATGAGCGAGAGCGCCTGCGATTGCTGGGAGAAGCCGAAGATCGGCGCGATGCCCTGTTCGGTCACGATGGCCGAGTGCTGGAAGGAGCACACCGGGTTCTCCAGGAGCGCCACGATGTTCGAGGCGTCGCTCTTGTCGTGCCAACTCCGCAGGGCCAGCACCGCTTGGCCGCCGCGCGAGTGCAGGGCGCCCGAGACGAAGTCGGGCTGTCCGCCGAAGCCCGAGTAGATCCGACCCCGCACGAAACTGGCGTTCGATTGGGCGTAGAGGTCGACCTGAAGGGCGGTGTTGATCGAGAGCATCGCGGGTTGGTCGGCGATGCGCGCCGGGTTGTTCGCCACCTCGGTCCGGCGCATGACCAGGCGGGGGTTCTCGTCGGCCCACTCGTAGAGCTCGGGCGTACCGAAGAGGAACGTGCTGGTCATCACCCGGTTCACGTCGATGGCCCCCGCGCGGTCGAGTCGCATGATCCCGTCGCTGACCATCTCGGACCAGACGCCGAGGTGACGACGGTGGTGCATCTGATCGAGCGCGGCGTCGGGCAGCAGTCCGATGCCCAGTTGCAGCGTCGCCCCGTCGGAGCAGAGCGACGCGACGCTCTCGCCGATGGTGCGGGCCGCGTCGTCGGCGAGTCGCTCGTCGGGGGAGGGGAGCGTCGACTCGACCTCGATCGCGACGTCGATGTCGTCGATGACGAGCTCGGAGTCGCCGAAGGTGTAGGGCATCTGGGGGTTGAGCTGGGCGATCACTAGGCCGCCGCGACGGCGGACCTCCTCGATCGCGGCGGGCAGCAGGTTGGTCTCGATGCCCAGGGAGACCTTGCCGTTGCGTGGGGTGGACGTCTGGACCATCACCACGTCGGGCGGTCGGCTGGTCGCGAAGAGCCGCGGCACCAGCGAGAGCCGCATCGGCAGGTACTTGAGGTCGTCATCGTCGCGCACGCCCGCGCCGACGAAGGGCGTCTCGGTGATGATGCCCTCGCGCCGGGGCCAGCCCGCTTGGGGGTTCAGCACGAAGAATCGGAAGACGGGGATCGTGGCCGCGGCCAGCTGGACCAGTTCCCACGGCGTCGCGAAGTTCCCCGACACCACGATCCTCGGCTCGTTGGGGGCGAGGGCCTCGAGTCGTTCGGCGACCTGCGCCAGCGATACCACCTTCATAGCAACACCTTTCTCCCACTCTCAGTGTCGCAGGTGGCGACGCGCGCCCCGAAGGATTCACGTCGATTTGGGAACTTGGTCCCCCCACCGATCAGCGCGATCGGTGGATCGAATCGACCTACGCCTTGGCGTTGGCGCTGGCGGCCTCCTCGGCGATCTGTCGATGCACCTCGGCCATGTCCAGCGCGGCGGCCTTCTGCACCAGGTCGACGAGCGCCGACTCGGGCAGCGCACCGGCCTGGCTGAAGATCACCACCTGCTCACGGATGATCATCAAGGTGGGGATCGACATGATGTTGAACGAGGCGGCGAGTCCCTGCTCGGCCTCGGTGTCCACCTTGGCGAAGACCGCGTCAGGATATTGTTCCGAGACCTTCTCGTAGGTCGGCGCGAAGCTGCGGCAGGGTCCGCACCACGCCGCCCAGAAGTCGACGAGGACCAGATCGTTGTTGGTCACGACCTCCTCGAAGTTCTCCCCGGTGATTTGTACTGTCGCCATCTCGGCCTCCTCGTAGCGTCACGTCCTAGCCTAACGAACGTTCGCTCCAGTATACCCACTGGGGTATCAACTGTGACCGTGGTCGGCGGCTACGACGCACCCGTCGCCAGTGCCGGCGCCGGCGTCGTGGCGTCACCCTCGAGGACCGGTGGCCTGGACGGGTCCAGCCAGTCGATGACGTCGGCCGCGCGGTAGTCCGGGCGACCGACCAACAGCACCGCCACGTCGTTGAGTCGGTCGCCACTCGTGACGATGGGGGGCTCGACCTCCCCGCCGGCGCGGATCTGGCCCAGACCACAAGTGGCCATGAGCCCGTTGCACAGGCACGCCGTCGATGACGCGTCGTCGGCGCAGCCCCCCTTGCGCGCGTAGGCCCCGAGGGGCTCGGCCGCGCAGCGGTACGCGATCGCCCCGCTCTCGTCGAGATACGCTTCGCGCAGGTAGCCCAGGTCGCAGCGTCGTGCGCGGCGCGCGTAGGTGAGCGGATCGGCGATCGTCCCGGGCAGGTCCACCACCTTGAAGGGGTAGCCCGTGGACGACGCCGTCGTGGAGGTGCTCACCCCGAGGGGCTGGCGCGACATCGTGGCGAGCACCCGGCGGCGCAGCCCTGGTTCCATGCCCGACTCCTCGCAGTAGGCGAACATGGTCCCCACTTGCACGCCCGCCGCGCCCAGCGCCTGGGCGTCGCGCACGTCCGACGACGTCGTCACGCCGCCGCCAATCCAGAACGGCACGCCGAGTCCGCGCATGACCTCGTAGTCGACCGTGTCGCGGGGTCCGTAGACGGGGCCGCCGCGCTCGTCGAGGGGGTAGGTGCCCCGCGGAGGCGCGTTGTGACCGCCGGCGCTCGGACGCTCCACGACGAAGCCGTCGACGGGACCGTTGCTGCGCTTGGCGAGCGCCGTCGCGAGGACGTGCGAGGACACGATCCCGACGAACTTCGGCCGCGCGAGCGTCGCGTCGCCCACGTAGGGGAGGGGGTCGAAGTCGAGCGACGAGGCCGGGTGGTCGCTGGCGGCGCCGGTGACGACGAAGGGGAGGGTCGTGCGACGCGCGTGGACGAGGTCGTCGATGACCCCCGGGATGTGGGTCGGCACTCCCGCGCCCATCATCACGTAGTCCACTCCCGCCAGGATCGCCCCGCAGAGCGTGGCCGCCGTGGGGACCTGGACCTTCGTCAGGAGGTTGATCCCGACGAGGCCCCCGTGACCGGACTTGGCCAGGGCGACCTCGACGAAACTCGCGAGCACGACGAGGTCGATGCCGCGACGCGGGCTGCGCGCACCCAGCGCCGCGAGGCTCCGGTAGGGCGTGCCGGCGCGCCGGCGCACCGCGGCGAAGCGTCGTAGGGCGTCCTCGACGACGCTCGGCACCGGGAAGCGTTCCAGCACCGCCCGC
>JAGXBH010000042.1 GCA_018971185.1 Acidobacteriota bacterium | reverse complement strand
AACCACTTGTCCAAAGCTACGCGCGGCCGCGGCGTCGAAGGGGATGGGTTCGAAGGTCGCCTCTGCTTGCTGAAGGCGAGCCTGGCGGTTTGCTTGCTCGGTGACCGACGACGCCAGCATCGGTCCTGCGGCCAGCTCTGCGAGAGTGATCGCACTCACCGAGATCTCCTCAGGCAAGGCTCGTTGAACCGCGGAATCATCCCAGTCGATGACCACTGAAGTGTCGAGCAGGCCCGTTGTCATCTAGAACTCTTGGTCAACGAAGTTGTCGAAGTCGGCTCGAAACCGTTTTGCGTCAATGCGCGGCCCGGTCTCGGCGAAATCCGCGATGGCGGATTTCGGAACAACGGTTCGCCGTGGCGCGAAAAGAGGGCGTAATTCAGCCACCGGGATTCCGTTGCGGGTCACCACGAAACTTTCGCCAGCGACGACCTCGTCGATCACCTTGGCGTTCTCGTTGCGTAGTTCACGCTGGGCGATGGTTTTGGTCATGAGAGAAGTGTAGCAGATTGTGCGACGCAATGCTACGCCAACCATTGGCGCTTCAGCTCGACTTGACGTACGAGCGCCGTCGCACTGAAAGCGTGTTGGAGAGAGGGTGTCCAGCGGTTCATTCGTCACAACAGGGGATGATTGAGCGTCGCCACGGTGAGGACCGGTTCTTATTGTGTCCCTCAAGGTCCACTCGTTGTCAATTTCGCAACGACGTCCTTGATGAAGTTGTCGATCTGACTCCCTGTTGACGATTGACCCTTCGTGTCATGTTCGAACCCCCCGTCCAATAGTGAGATATGAACAGGGAGACGCCCGTCGCCCGCATGAGCTCCGCGTCGGTACTCACTCTGACTTACATGTGGCAGCAGAACTGATAGCAGCCCCCACCTACTGGATTGGCCGATCCGCCCCCTCACGGTTCCAAGACCAACCGTCGCTCATCCGAGGCCGCAAGACGCAAACCGAGGGGAGCGAAAGTGGAGGAACTGACGCTCTCGTGACCCTCGCCTCGGCTGGCTCGGATTGCTCCCGTCGATGGCCCGAGTGATCGAGCGTGCAGACCATGTTGCTTGGGACAGGGAGGGCATCCACCATCAGGGTCCTGTCATGTGTCTATACGTTCGACGTGACCCTGTGCCCGCCCGGATGGGCAGCCCGCTCGGGCACTCACTCCGTTGCGATCAGCTCCAGCTCGTCGATGAAAGACTGCCAACCCGCGAGAACGGCCTGCTGTTGCTCGGGCGTGAATCCGGGCGTCTCCTGGGTGAAGTGCATGTGGGTGCCGTCAGCAATGGCCTTCAGCTCGACGACGACTTTGGCCCGGCTGGGTTCGGCCGGCCGGTCGGTGATGGTGAACACGAGGCGTTCCACGGGGGTCACCTCGACGAAATCGCCCGTCCAGTCGATGGTGTGGCCGTCGGGCAGCACCATCCGGGCGGTCCACGTCCGCCCGGGCTCGGCGACAAAGTCCAGGCTGTCGAGAGGCACCTGGGCGTCCTTTCCGCCGAACCAACGCGCGAAATGCTGCGGTGTCGTCCACGCGTCGAACACGGCCGTTGGGGGGGCCGCGAAGACGCGGTCGATCTCGATGCCAGTGGGAGTGACTGCGGTCATTCTTGCTCCTTGTTCGTGACGGTGGTGTCTTTGACGGTGGTCAGATGGTCCTCCAGGGCATCGAAGCTGTCGGCCCAGAACCGCTGGTAGTCCTCGATCCAGGCTGCGGCGGTCTGGAGTGGTTTGGCCTCCAAATGGCTCAGGCGGGCCGTCGCCCGGCGCGAGCGAGTAACCAGCCCCGCGGCCTCCAACACCTTCAAGTGCTTAGAGATCGCCGGCTGGGACATCGGAAACGGTGCCGCCACTTCTGCGACCGTGGCGTCGCCCTTCGCGAGGCGCGCAAGGATTGACCGTCGCGTCGGGTCGGCAAGGGCGCCGAGCACTCTGCTGAGCGAGTCTGCAGCCAACATAACCTCACAGTTCCAGAACGAAGTGGTTATATAATGCCATAAACGAGGAGTCCCGTCAAGTTCTGGCATTCCAACTTTGCGGCTCACGTGGCACCGGCGGTGGCTGGGTCCGGGAAATGTCCGACTCATCACGATTTGCGTGTCCGATTCCACCTGAACAAAGGCGGTGCCGACGGATTCGAACTGAATCGCCCCGGGTTGTTCCGTCAGGGGCAATCGACAGCCACTGCCAGCGCTTCGCACACCTGATGCATTCGTGCGCTCGAGAGGCGTCCGATCCGCTCGATGAGCAGAGAAAGGGGGACTGACTCCACCGAGTCCATGTTGACCACGCACGCCTTCGGAACAGGATCGTCACCGGGCTCCAGTGTCACCTCAGAGGGAAGTCCGCGCACGCGCGTGGTGCACGGCGCCACAATCGCTCGGTGACGCCTCTCCAGCGCGGCCGATCGGGACAACACCACGACCGGTCGCCGGGGGACTTCCGGCAACTCGCACCACCACACCTCGCCACGCTCCGTCATGCGCGACTCGAGTCCGCTGCCTCATGCCAGGTGGACAGGTCGCCCCACTCATCGCCCTCAGAAAGCGGTTGCTCATCGTAGGCTCGGTACATCGCATCGATCTCGGCCGCTCTGCGCTCCGACAAGAGGGCGCGCAGCGAGATGTCGAGAAGCTTCGAGTCGGGCACGTTCTCGATCCTCCGAGCTGCCGTCAACAGCTCCTCGTCAACGGTCGTACTGATTCTGATTCGACTCATGCCATAAGTGTAGCACGTGAATGCCACAAGGTAGCGAGGTGCTCCCCCTGGCCCGCAGGGGGTTCGAACAAACTCCCGTCATCCCCACTCAGAGTCAAAATGACAACGTCGTTCCTGTTGGAGTGAAGTTTCCAACTTCCGTTCGCTCAACGACCCTTAGCGTCTTGTTCGAACCCTAATGACGCTCAAGTTTGAGTTAGCGTTCGCGGGGGAGGTCAGCCAGTAAACCAGAGTTGGGGGTAGTCCTGAGAAGGGAGGAGTGGTATTTCAATTGGCCACCAGCCGATGGCGACTCTGCCGGCCAGGTCGACGCCGTTGGCCCGTGACATAACCACCAGTTGTTCAGTCGGGGACTTTTCGGCGGAGCAGTCATCTACCTGGCCCCTCAGTTCCGGTAGGTGACGCATCTTGGGCTGGAGCTCAATCGGTCAGTTAGCGCCTTGTTCCGGACCGCTGAATTGAAGCGATACCGGATATATCCGGCACTAATGTCATTAAGACCGTATATACTCGGTCAAATGCGAAAGGCTCACTCCTACTCTCGAACCACCCTTGAGGTTGCCTCTCTGCTCGGAGCCCGCGTCCGTGAGGGTCGGCTCGCGCGGCGATGGACCCAAAACGAACTCGCCGACCGTATCGGTGTCTCGTCGGACACCATCTCCAAGGTGGAACATGGAGATCCCACCGTGGCTCTCGGGATTGCGCTTGAAGCGGCTCGTCTCGTTGGCGTCCCGCTGTTCGCCCAGGACGACATCCGCGTTTCAATGGATCGCGACCTTACGGCCGCCCGACTCGCTCTCCTCCCGGCGCGGGCACGAACCCGACGTGTGACCAATGACTTCTGAGGCCTACGTGTGGGTCTGGCGCCCAGGGGAACTCGAGCCCGTTGTCGCCGGCGTCCTTCGCCAGCGAGGCCCACTCGTCGCGTTTTCCTACGGCCAGAGCTACCTCGACCGGGCAGAGTTCCCGCTCTATCTCCCGGAACTTCCACTTGTCTCACTTGAGATTGCACCTGAACACGACGAGATAGCTGGTTGCATTCGTGACGCCGGTCCGGACGGTTGGGGGCGTCGCGTCATCGGCTACCAGATGCAGATCGACCCGAAAGCTGATGAGCCGACGCTCCTTGACTACCTCCTTCTTTCTGGCTCGAATCGAATCGGCGCACTCGACTTCCAGGCGTCGCCAACTGAGTACATCCACCGTGGCACAAGCGTCGTCACGCTCGACGACCTGATGCGGGCGGCGGACGCAATAGACGCAGGAGACGACGTCGCCCCCGAACTCAGGGACGCTTTGCTGCACGAGAGCTCGCCCGGCGGCGCCTACCCAAAGGCGCTAATCGATGACGGTGGCCGCCATCTATTGGCCAAGTTCTCCTCGCGGACCGAGGAGCGACCTGTTCTCAAATATGAGTACGCCGCAATGACGTTGGCCCGCCGTTGCGGCTTAGATGTTGCACCAGTCGAGCTTGCGCGCATCCTCGACCGTGACGTGCTCCTCGTAGAGCGCTTTGATCGAGATGCCTCAAGTCGGCGTGCCGTCGTGTCGGCTCTAACCGTTCTCGGACTTGGGGAGTTCGAGGGTCGATACGCGAGCTACGCCGACCTTGCCGAGCAGATCCGAACTCGGTTCACCGAGCCCAAGGCGACGTTGCGAGAGCTCTTCGGTCGGATCACGTTCAATATCCTCGTGTCCAACACGGACGATCACGCTAAGAACCACGCCGCTTTTTGGGATGGGACGATGTTGACGCTCACGCCGGCGTATGACGTCACTCCACAACGGCGCAGTGGTGGAGAGGCCGCGCAAGCCATGGCGATTGGCCAGGATGGATGGAGGATGAGCCAAGTGGCAGGCTGCATTGAACGGGCGTCGACGTACCTTCTTGACCGGGACGAGGCGCGGGAAATCGTGCAAATGCAGATTGCAGTCATCGAGGAGTGCTGGAACGACGTAGCGGCGGCTTCCGAGATGGGCGCTGTTGAGCGGCGTGATGCCCTCGGGCGCCAGATCCTCAATCGGTATGCACTCGAGGGGTTGTAGGAGGCAAGCACCAAGTTCGAGGAGGGGGTCGTGCTTCAGACTGACTTCCTAGCTTCACGGAATCTGGCGGCTTGAGAACATTCACAAAGCTCCACTGACGCCGTGCTCGGAAAATCACTCCGGTGCGGTGTCCTGCGCTAGTCCAGAAGCGACAATCATCGAGTCGGCGTGAGCAGACCTCTCAAGATTCGACTCAAACCGGTGGCATTAGTGAGTTACGGATGAGTTCGGACGGTGCCGGGAACTGCCACAACCACTTGTCCAAATCTTTAGGGCCGCGGCGTCGAAGGGGATCGGTTCGAAGGTCGCCTCAGCCTCTTGAATGCGAGCCTGGCGGTCTGCCTGCTCGGTGACCGACGACGCCAGCATCAGTCCTGCGGCAAGTTCTGCGAGGGTGAACGCCCTCGCGTCGACGCTGTTCCGGGTAGATGTGCCGTAGTGTGGGAGCGTCACGAGACGCACCCCACCGGGTCAGTCGAGTTCAACACACGCAGTCGAAGTTCATGTCGTACGGGAGGTCAACTTGATTCGCAAAGCTGTCATCGCCGCGGCGGGACTCGGAACGCGCTTCCTTCCCCAAACCAAGGCGATGCCGAAGGAGATGCTGCCGATCCTCGATAAGCCGATCATTCAGCACATCGTCGAGGAACTCGTCGAGGCGGGGATCGAGGACATCGTCATCGTGACGGGATACCACAAGCGATCGATCGAGGACCACTTCGCGGAACCCAACCAGGAGCTGGTCGCAGCCCTCCACGGGCCCAAGGAGCAGGTGTTGAAGGAGGTCGAACACATCGCCAACCTGGCGAATTTCGCCTACATGCGCCAAAAGGGTCCCGACGGTAACGGCACGCCGCTGCTCAACGCCTCGCACCTCATCGGTAACGAGCCCTTCATCTACACCTTCGGCGACGACTTCATCCGCGCCACCCCCGGGCGCTTCAGCCAGATGGTCGCCCTGCACGAGCGCACGGGCCTCGGAGTGCTGTCGTGCATCCGTGCGGATCAGGATGCCGACTTCACGCGCTACGGGTACGTGGGAGGAAAGGAGATCGAGCCGGGAATCGTGAAGATCGATTCGATCGTCGAGAAACCCGGTCGATCGGGCGCGCCGTCGAACCTCGCGAGCGTGAGCAGTTACCTCTTCACCCCGACGATCCTGGGATGTCTCAGCGATCGCGCCGGCGAACTCCGCGCGGGCGAGGAGTTGTCGTTACAAGCCGCGATGCAACTCTCGATTGACCGCGGCAACTTCCTGCTCGGGTACGAGATCGAGAACGCTCGTTATTTCGACACGGGTGACAAGCTCGAGTACATGAAGACGATCATTGATCTTGGTCTCGAGGACGAGAATCTGGGCGCCGCGTTGCGCGCCCACCTCGCCCGTTCGCTCGGTTCGTAGGGTCCATTGAAGAATCGTGGCGGGGCGAGCCCGGCGGATCGGTAGTCCCGCGCGGCGTGGGCCTCCGCATCACACCAGGATCGTCGATGGCGCCGGGCGCCGACGCCCACGAAGTCCTGGCTCGTCCTCGGTGGGCCATATCGGTGGCGTCGCGAAGGCGACGAGACGAGCAACTCGACATCGAGAGAGTCCTCATCGTTACCCGGGCTCAACAGGGTGATCGGTCCGACTCGTGGGCCGATCATCTGTTACGATCGCTCGGCGACGCTGGTGGTCGAGTGGTTGAGGCCGGGCCCTTCACGTTGTTCGAGTGCGATAGTGACCATTGCGCACCGACCGACGCCGAAGCGAGCGGTCCAACCACGAGCGCTCACCAGCCACTAAGGTGCACCGAGTCGAGGGGGAGGAATCGCTATGAGTGTTCGAGTCGACCTCAACATCTCGCTCGATGGTTACGCCACCACCGAGGGTGGCACGCCGGAGAACCCGATGGGCGAGGACTGGGGCAAGCTGACGGGCGCCTACGTGGCGACGCGGACCTTCCGCGAGAGGGTCCTGCACGACGAATCGGGGGAGGGGACCACGGGAGTCGACGACCGCTACGCCGCCTCGTACTTCGAAGGTATCGGTGCGGAGATCATGGGCGCGGGGATGTTCGGCTTCCATTCCTTCCCCGACGATCCCGACTGGAACGGTTGGTGGGGTGACGAACCTCCGTTCCACGTCCCCGTGTTCGTCCTGACCCATCGCGAGCGTCACTCGGTGGAGATGAAGGGCGGTACGACGTTCCACTTCCTCGCCGAGACCCCTCACGAGGTACTCGCACGGGCCACGGCCGTCGCCGGCGACGGGGACGTGCGTGTCGGCGGGGGCGTCACTACGGTGAAGCAGTTCCTCGTCGCCGGGTTGGTCGACCGACTCCACGTCGCGATCGCGCCCCTCGTGCTGGGTCGCGGGATCAACCTGTGGAGCGACTTGCGCGGTTTCGAGGCTGATTTCGACGTGGTGAGCGAGACCGCCGAGAGCGGAACGGTGCACGTCACCTTCACGCGAGGGTGATCGACGCGTCGCACGCACCGCAGACCGCAGGTTCAACAAGGGCCCCTGGTCGCCGAATGCTGGGCGCGAAGAGAAGTGGCGCACGGGGTTGACGTTGGTGGCGGGCGGATGAGGGGCCAGAGGATCCTCGCGGTGCCTCGGTCGGTTCTCAACGCGCTGCGAGGGAGTTCTCGATGCCACGACCGCGGTCGCGTCGCCTACCTCTCGCTCGCGAGGGAGAGTCGCTTGTACTCCCGAATCGCCAGCGCGTACATGATGAGGAGGATGCCGACACTCCAGGCCAGCGCCCACCAGGCCTTGTCGCCCACGGTGCCCGTGGTGAGGAGCGATCGCATGGTCTCGATGATCGGGGTGAAGGGTTGATTGTCGGCGAAACCGCGCAGCACCGGCGTCATCGAGGTCGTCGGCACGAACGAGGGGCTGATGAAGATGAGGAGCATGAGCAGATAGCTGAACGACCCCGCTCCCTCCGCGGACTTGGCCCGCAGGCCGAAGAAGAGGGCCATCCACGTCGTCGCGAGGGTGAACACGACGACCAGGCCCACGAACACCAACCATTCGCTCGGACCGGCGCTCGTGCGAAAGCCCACGGCCAGGGCCACTGCCAGCACGATGAGCGAGGAGAGGAGATTGGACAGCGTCGATGACAAGGCCTGCCCACTCAGGATGGAGGAGGGCGAGACGGGCATGGTGCGAAAGCGGTTGATGATGCCCTTTTGGATATCGGTGTTGAGTCGGAAGGCGGCGTAGGCGATGCCGCTGACCACCGTCATGATGATGATGCCGGGGGTGATGTAGTCCACGTAACTCACGGTGCCGGTCTGGGGACTCAGCGCCCCGCCGAGTACGTAGACGAACATCAGGAGTAGCGCCACGGGCGAGAGGACGACCGTGATGATGGTGTCGGGACTTCGCACGATGTGTCGCAGGCTGCGGCGGGTCATGGTCCAGGTGTCCTTGAACGCGGTCATGTCTGAGGTCCCTCCTTGGCGCCGCCGGTGAGCGAAAAGAACACGTCATCGAGCGTCGGGATCAACTGCGTGAAGTCGACGGGTTCGACTCGTGCATCGCGAAGGCGGATGAAGATCTCGGCGACGCGTGCCGTGCCGCCGCCCGTGGCCACGGTGAGCGCCAAGGTCTCGGAGCGCGTGATGTCGAAGTCCCCCTTCAGCGCCTCCATCGCCGCACGGGTGTCGCGTTCGTCGTGGAAGTCGAAGGTGACCAGGTCGCCGGGAAGCATCCCTTTCAGCTCGGCGGGCGTCCCGGTGGCCGCGACGCAGCCATCGTGGAGCACCGCGACGCGATGAGCGAGTTCGTCGGCCTCCTCGAGGTACTGCGTGGTCAAGAAGACGGTCGTGCCGGAGTGGGCGAGTGATCGGATGTTCTCCCACATGCTCAGGCGACCCTCGGGGTCGAGGCCGTTGGTCGGTTCGTCGAGGAAGACAATCGAGGGGTCGCCGATGAGTCCCATCGCGATGTCGAGTCGCCGTCGCATCCCACCGGAGTAGGTGGCGACCCGACGGTCGGCCGCGTCGGACAAACCGAACCTCGCCAGGAGTTCCTTCGCGGTGGCGCGCGAGTTGGCCACGTGTCGCAGGTCGCCCATCAGGATCAGGTTCTCTCGCGCCGTCAAGACGTCGTCGACCGCGGCGAACTGCCCCGTCAGGCTGATGTGGCGGCGCACCGACTCGGGATGGGCGGCGACGTCGAAACCCCCCACCCGCGCCGTCCCCGCGTCGGCCGGGATCAGCGTGGTGAGGATATTGATGATGGTCGTCTTGCCCGCCCCGTTCTTGCCCAGCAGGGCGAACACGGTGCCCTGGTCGACGGTGAGGTCGACACCACGCAGCACCTGGTGATCACGGAACGATTTTCGAAGAGCGCGTACCTCGATCGCCGGCTCGGTCATGACTTCCTCCTCGGCCGGGCGTCACCTCGCGCCTGATGGGCGGCGCTCCACTCTTCGTAGAGTTGCGGCAGTCTCTGGGCGAGGAACTCGTTCAGGGAGACGACGATCTCCAGCGCCTCGCGACGCTCCGGCGCCGCGGCATGAAGCAACTCGAGCCCTTCGCGAGCCAGGCGAGCCATCTCCCGGTATTCCTCGGGATCGAAACCTAGATTCTCCCAGCCCAGGGGATTGAGGCCGATGAGGTCAGCGCGAGTGCCCGCGGGTCGAGAACGATGGACCAACTTCTGCGTCTCGAGCAACTTGACGGCGTTGTTGATGGCGCTTCGACTCGTGAGGAGGAAGTCAGCGATCTCATTGATGGATTGTTGGGCCGGATCGCACACGTAGAGGTAGCCGATGAGTCGACCCGCGACCGGCGCGAAGCCGTAGCGCTCCGCGTAGAAGCGACCCACGTGGTCGGTGAAGATGAGTACGTGGTCGCGGTCCATTTCCTCAATCTACATGAATGACTGAAATAACACAAATCAGTGTCATTTCGAATATTCATCGTCTCCCTCCTTCGCGTTGGAGTGTGGTGTCCTCGCGTGATCACCTCCTGGTGTCGAGATCGCTGGTCCCGTGGCGAGGTCCGGGGTGTCAGGGCGCCTGACCGACAGGGTCGCGAGGGCTCGTCGTCGAGATCGTCGCCTACTCCACGGTGGCGTCTACGACTCGACTCCCTCGACTCCCTCGACTCCCTCGGCCAATCGCCGCCGCAGCGCCGAAGAGTCCACGCCGAGCGCATCGAGCAGCACCGCGGCGGGATCGGGTGCTCGCAGTTCGAGGAGCGCGAGGAGTACCTGACGCGCCGTGACGTAGGCCCTGCGGCGATTGGGACGCGACGCGTCCTCGAGCACCGCCTTCGCCGCGGGGGTCAGTCGCAATCGGTCACGTCGCGCCACCTCGCGGAACCTCGGCTTCATCGTCAGGGTGCGCGTCGACGGATGCGCGGCATCGGCGTCTCCTCCAGCGTCTGCGTCGAGTCGTGGACCTACGTGCGCGCCCGCGTCAGGGCTCAGGTCGAGGTCGAGGGTGGCCAAGGCGTCGTGATCGAGCGACGCCAGGGCCTCACGGGCCCGCTGCAGGGTCGTGTTCAAGATCGCGTCCATCGAGGGCTCCGCCAGGAGGGCCAGGATCAGGTGGTCCGTGCCGACGCGGCGGTCGCCACGACGCAGCGCTTCGTCGCTGGCGCGCAGGTAGAGGGCCCAGACGTGAAGGTTCTGGGGCGAAGCAATGTCAGTTCCCATCAGTTCTCCTTGTTGTACTTGGCGTGCGCGGATTGACGAGTGACGCCCAAGGCGTCACCGATCTGTTGCCACGTCCAACCCTGTGCCCGCGCCGCGGCGACGTGGACCGCCTCGATCCTCTCGGCCAAACGGTGCAGCGCCAGTGAGGCGCGCAGTCCCCGCGCGGGATCGGTGGTCGGCTCTGGCGATGTGAATTCATCGAGGTTCACTTTTGTCAGTTTAGACTGACACACCCGAGATGTCAATCTAAACTGACAGCAAGAAGTAAGGGAGTGGACGCGCCGCTCCCTTGGTCGACGGGGTGCTGGGGAGGTGGGCCTGCGACGTCGGCGGCGGCGTCGCGCCATCGCGCCATCGCGCCATCGTGAGTCAACGGCGCATACCGCGTGACACGGGCGCCGAGGAGTGAGAATTCCCTAGATTTTCCCTATGGGTTTCTACGCGGATCACGTCGTGCCTCGGGTCGTCAGGATCGTGTGTGCGCACCGGTTCTTCGAGCCGTGGCGCCGCCAGGTCTGTGCGGGATTGAGCGGTGTCGTCCTCGAGATCGGCTTCGGGTCGGGTGCCAATCTGGCGTATCTTCCCGCCGAGGTGCGTCAGGTGATCGCCGTCGAACCCGCCGCGCAGGCCCGGCGTCTCGCGCGGTCTCAGGCGCGACGACACGGGGTGCCGGTCAGGTTCCTCGACGTCGTCGGGGGACGCCTGCCCCTCGACGACGATTCGGTGGACTCGGCGCTCTGCACGTTCACCCTGTGCACCGTCGAGGACCCCGTCGCCGTCTTGAACGAGATCCGCCGAGTCCTCAAACCCGGGGGCGTGTTGCACTTCCTCGAGCACGGACTCTCACCCGACCCGCGCACCGCCCGGTGGCAGCGGCGCCTCAACGGACTCGAGCAACGCCTGGCGGGTGGTTGTCAGCTGACGCGCGACGCCGCGACGTTGGTTCGCGACGCCCATTTCGAGGTGCAGGAGATCGAGAGACGCCACGCGGGTGGGCCCGCCCCCTGGTCCTACTTCACGTTGGCCCTGGGTACGAAGCCACCGGTCTGACCTTGCTCCACGGGGCTCGCGCCACGCCGTCGCGAGGGCACTGCGTCGTCGCGGGTTCGTCAGTGCGAGCGCCCCTGGTCGCGACGCCCACACGGGTCGCGTCTCGAGGAACCGTCACATCATTCCTGATGAAATCATCTATGAATCGGGTGAGGGCGAGGAGGGGAAGATGAGATTTCTCTCATCCTCGTCACATCTCGCCGCAAGGAACGCTTCGCATACTTGAAGCCATGTTCAACACACCGAGCCGGTCGATGCGCACAGGCGCCGGACCCGTGCGGACCTCGCCGTCGTTGGCGACTCCGGGGCGAGGCCGCGTCGCCACCATCTTCGCCGGTGCGATCAAGGAGGAATCATGAGGGGAAGGGTTCGTTGGGTCGGGGTGGTCGTCACCACGAGCGCCATCGTCGGTGGGGCGGCCGCCATCGTGAGGTCACCGATCCCGTCGGCCGCCGCGGCGCACGTCACCACCACCACGGCGACGCGCGACGTGGTGACGCCTGAGGTGACCTACCTGGCCGCACAGGCCCAGCAGTTGGGTTCGGAGATCTCGGCCGCCCAGGCCGAACTCGCCCACCTGCGACAGCAGGTGGCCGACGAGGCGTCGTTGAGTCATTTCCACGTGACGATCCCCCCGATCACCCGTGCGCCGTCGGTGACGACGGTCACGGTGGCCCCTCGCCACGACGCCCCGGCACGCGCGCGTGAAACGCCCACCACCACGAGCACGAGTACGACGACCAGCACCACGAGCACCACCAGCACCACGAGCACCACACTCGCCCCGGCCACCCACGCGACCACCCGCGCCTCGGGAACGGGAGAGTCGTCGACCTCGGATTCGAGCGATGGCAATGACAACTGATCGCAACGCAACCCGTCCGCCGACCAAGGTGGACGACTACGACGCCATCGTGCCCGACGAGCTCCTAGCGGCCAGCCATCGGCGCGCGGCCAGCCGGGCGCGCGCTTCGCGGACCCTGGACCGGTCCGTCATGCGTCGACGACTCCTCCCCACGGCCATGGTGACCTCGGTGGCCCTCATCGGCACCGGTCTGGCCAACGCCTTCGTTGGTGCGACCGTCCCTGCGGTGACCTCCACCACGACGACGACGGTGGAACCCTACGTCGCGCGACAGAGTGCCCTCAACGCCCAGGAGCTCGCTCGCCTGAGCACGACGCTCGCCAACGACCGCCGGGTCGTCGCCGATCTGACCTCGACCGCGCAGAACACTAGCGCCACCGCCTCTTCGATCTCCGCCTCGATCAGCGCCTCCATCACCGCCGCCTCGGCCGCCGCCGCGTCGGCGGTGTCGCGCGCCAGCGCCGCGGCGGCCCCGACCACGACGTCCGCGGGTGCGACGACCTCGAGCGTCGGCGCGGGCACTCCCTCGAGCGCGAGCTCCGGCTCGAGCCCCAGCACGAGCGCCGGCACCGGCGCAGCGCCAGCGCCGACACCCGTGACTACCCCCACCCCCGCACCCGCGCCGGTCGCACCCGCGCCACCCACGACGACGACGGTCCCCGCGCCTCCACCGCCGCCCCCGGCTCCCGCGCCGGTGACGCAGGCCACGACGGGAGCCTCCGGTGCCGGTTGAGCTCCTGAGTGACACCATCGTCGCGACGGCACGGGCGATGGCCAGCTCCGTCACCATCTCGGTGCCGCGCACGACGCGCGACGAGGACCGCGTCGACGCCCTGTTGCGGCGCGCGCTGCGGGTCTTCGACGACGTCGAGCACGCCTGCACGCGTTTCGACCCCTCGAGCCCACTCATGCGCACCAACGAATCTCCCGAACGTTGGCACCGGGTGCCGGCGGTCCTCTACCGGGCCCTGCACGAGGCCCACGCCGCCTACGAGCGAACCGGAGGGGTGTTCGACCCGCGGGTGATCGGCACGCTGGTGGCCCTGGGCTACGACGAGTCCCTGCGCTTCGAGGGCGACGACATCCGCGTGGAACCGCGAGCGGGTGCGACGGCCCGTCGCACGCCCTGGCGTCCGAGGTTCCGCGCCCACAAGTGCGACGTCTGGCTCGGAGAGGCTGTCGAGCTCGGGGGGATCGGCAAGGGCCTGGCGGTGCGCTGGGCGAGCGAGCAACTGGCCACGCGACTCACGGACTACCTCATCGACGCCGGGGGCGACTGCTACCTCGCCGGTCGGGCCCCCGACGGTCAGCCCTGGCGCGTGGGCGTGGAGGATCCGAGCGGCGCCTCGACGCCCGTCGCGGTGCTCGCCCTGAGCGACCGCGCGGTCGCCACGTCCTCGATCCGACTTCGCCAGTGGCGCGTGGGGGGCCAGCGCGCCCATCACCTCATCGACCCGCGCACCGGTACCCCGGGCGGCGACGGTCTCGTCGCGGTGAGCGTCGTGGCGGGCGACACCGCCGAGGCGGAGGTGGAGACCAAGGTGCTCTTCCTCGCGGGACGCGACGAGGTCGCCGCAGTGGCGGCGTCGCGGGGCGTGGCCGCTCTGTGGTGCGACGTGGATGGGCGCGTGACGATCAATGAGGCGATGCGTCCCTTCGTCATCTGGGAGCGCGCGTGAGTCCACACCTCGAGCGCGGGCGCGCGGCGACGGCGTGGATCCTCACCGGCGCGGCCGCGGTCGCGCTGCCCCTCGGCGCGGGATACGGGTTCGCGCGGCTCTTCGCGCCGACCCTGCAGAGCCGCTACTTCCCGTGGCTGACCGGCCGCGCCCTGGGCATCGCGGCCTACGTCGCGCTCACCGCTCTGGTGATGCTCGGGGTGTGGATGCGCCATCCGTGGCGCGCGCGCCGGCCGCTGCTGCACGCCGAGACGCGACTGCGGGTCCACGCGACGCTGGCCACAGCGACGATCGCCCTGGTCGTGGGTCATCTGATCTCGTTAGCGTCGGACAAGTACGCCGGCGTGGGCTGGGTGGGCGCCTTCGTGCCGTTTCGCGCCCACTACCGACCGACGGCGGTGTCGCTCGGGGTCATCGCGATGCTCTTCATGGTCGTGCTCTTCGTGAGCGCACGCGCCGCGGGTCGCCTGGGCGCGCGACACTGGCTCGCCTACCACCGACTGGCCGTTGCCAACTTCGCGCTGGTGTGGTTCCACGGGGTGCTGGCCGGTACCGACACGGTCGCCCTGCGACTGCTCTACGTGCTGAGCGGTGGCGCGGTGGTGGCCCTGACGGCGACCCGCTACCTCCTGGGCCGCGTCGCTCGGCCCTTCGAGCTCGTCGCGGGTGCCACGGCGCGCGCGGGCGGGTCCGACGCGCAGCACGGCACCGAGAGTCACTCGGTGGCGTCATGACGGTCACCAGCCTCGAGCACGCGCGAGAGCGTCGCCAGTCGAACCTGCGTCTGGTCGAGGCGCCGCGCTTCGCCCTCGCTGGGGAGAACGGCGCACGTTTGCTGGCCGGTGCGCCGGCGTCACGGGGGGCCGAGTCCTACGACGAGCACCGCGCA
>JAGXBH010000041.1 GCA_018971185.1 Acidobacteriota bacterium | reverse complement strand
GCGAGGGCGCGGGCATCGCCACCGCGGCGGTCGGACTGATCACCGAGCCGGCCCAGGCCGAGGAGGTCCTGGCGAGCGGCGCCAGTGACGCGGTGTTCCTGGCCCGCGCCTTTCTGCGCAACCCCCGGTGGGCCCTGGCCGCCGCCGAGTCGCTCGGCGAGGTCATCGACTGGCCGGTGCAGCTCGAGCGGGCGCGCACGCTACGACGGTCCTGATGCGCGCCCGGTAGAGTGAGATAAGCCCACCGCACCGTGAGGTGCCGTTACTCGGTAGTGAGAGAAGGTGACCCGGCGCGCCGCCGGATCGATGGACGACAAGGATTCCTTTGTTCTACGCCACCTGAGCGAGCTCCAACCCGACCTCTGGTGGCTCGACTCCGATCCCCTCGAACCCGAGGCGCGGTCCTCGCTCATCGGTGACGTGCGCGCCGACCTGTGCGTGGTCGGCGCGGGCTACACCGGATTGTGGACCGCACTGCTCGCCAAGGAGCGCGACCCCGAGCGTGTCGTCGTGGTGGTCGAGCAGTACGAGACGGGCGCGGGGGCGTCGGGTCGCAACGGCGGCTTCTGCTCGGCGTCGCTGACCCACGGGTTCGGCAACGGGATGCGTCGCTTCCCCGCCGAGATGCGCCTGATCGAGGAGCTGGGCCGCGAGAACCTCGACGAGATCGAGGCGACCGTGCGGCGCTACGGCATCGAGTGCGACTTCGAGCGCACGGGCGAGCTGCGCGTGGCGGTGGAACCCTGGCAGCTCGAGGGCATGGCCGAGGAGGCGCGCCTGCGCAACGAGATGGGCGACCACGTGGAGGTCCTCAGCCGCGAGGAGGTCCGCGCCCGGATCCACTCCCCCCTCTACGAGGGGGGGATCTTCGATCCCGACGGGACGGCGCTCGTGGACCCGGCGCGCCTCGTCTGGGGGCTCGAGCGCGCCTGCCTCGCACTGGGCGTGACGATCCACGAGAACTCCAAGGTCCTGCGCCTCGAGGACGTCGCCGAGGGGGTGCGGGTGCACGCCCCCTACGGCACGGTCACCGCGTCGAAGGTGGCGCTCGCCACCAACGTCTTCCCCTCACTCGTGCGCTCGGCGCGCAAGTACGTCGTGCCGGTCTTCGACTACCAATTGGTCACCGAGCCCCTGAGCGCCGCCCAGCGCGAGAGCATCGGCTGGGCCGGCCGCGAGGGCGTCTCGGACGCGGGCAACCAGTTCCACTACTACCGGCTCACTCACGACGGGTGCATCCTGTGGGGTGGCTACGACGCGATCTACAACTTCCGCGGCAAGGTCCAGCGTGACTACGAGTTCAACGCCGCCACCTACGCCACGCTGGCCAGCCACTTCCTCAAGACCTTCCCGCAGCTCGCGGGCATCAAGTTCACCCACGGCTGGGGCGGGGCGATCGACACCTGCACGCGCTTCTCGCCCTTCTGGGGCACCGCCCACCGGGGACGGGTCGCCTACGTGATGGGCTTCACCGGCCTCGGCGTGGGCGCGACGCGTTTCGGCGCCCAGACCATGCTCGACCTCCTCGACGGCCGCGACACCACTCGCACGCGACTGGCCATGGTGCGTCGAAAGCCGCTCCCGTTCCCGCCCGAGCCGCTGCGCTGGCTCTTCATCCGCCTGACGCAACTCTCGATCCGCCACGCCGACGAGAACCAGGGGCGCCGCAACCTCTGGCTACGTCTGCTCGACCGACTGGGACTCGGCTTCGACTCGTGAGTCCGCCAGTGTTTCGCGTCTAGTCCTCGCTGCTGGCGTGGGTCTCCATCAGCCCCGCGATCATGTTCACCACCGTCGGGTCGGTGAGGGTGGTGACGTCACCGAGGGAACGGTTCTCGGCCACGTCGCGAAGGAGACGGCGCATGATCTTGCCGCTGCGGGTCTTGGGCAGGTCGGGCGTGAGGATGATCTGACGGGGCTTGGCGATCGGGCTGATGGTGCTCGACACGTGCTGGCGCAGTTCCTCGATGATCCTCGCCTGGTCCTTCTCGGCGTCCTCGGCCGAGAGCTTCAGGGTGACGAAGGCCACGATGGCCTGACCCGTCGTGTCGTCCGACGCCCCCACCACGGCCGCCTCGGCCACCGCGTGGTGACCCACGAGGGCGTGCTCCACCTCGGTCGTGGAGAGCCGGTGGCCCGAGATGTTCATGACGTCGTCCACGCGACCCAGGAGCCAGAGGTCACCGTCGGGGTCGAGCTTGGCGCCGTCGCCGGCGAAGTACTTGCCCGGGAAGCGCGACCAGTAGGTGTCGAAGAAGCGGTCGGGGTCGCCCCAGATACCGCGGGTCATCGAGGGCCAGGGATGGGTGACCACCAGGTAACCCCCTTCGCCGTGGCCCACCTCGTTGCCGTCGTTGTCGACGACCGCGACGTAGATCCCGGGCAGGGCGCGCATCGCCGCGCCGGGCTTGGTCGCCGTGATGCCGGGCAGGGGCGAGCACAGGATGGCACCCGTCTCGGTCTGCCACCAGGTGTCGACGATCGGGCAACGATTGGCGCCGATGTTCTTGCGGTACCACATCCAGGCCTCGGGGTTGATGGGCTCGCCCACCGTGCCCAGGAGTCGCAGTGACGAGAGGTCGAAGGACGCCGGCAGCTGGTGCCCCCACTTCATCAGCGTGCGGATGGTCGTCGGCGCGGTGTAGAGGATGCTGACGCGGTGCTCGGAGATGATCTTCCACCAGCGGTCGCGACCGCCCGAGTCGGGTAGGCCCTCGTACATCACCTGGGTGACGCCGTTGATCAAGGGACCGTAGACGATGTAACTGTGCCCGGTGATCCACCCGATGTCGGCGGCCGTCCAGCACACGTCGGTCTCGGGTTTGACGTCGAAGACGTAGTGGTACGTGGTGGCGACCTGGGTGAGGTAGCCCGCGGTGGTGTGGAAGATGCCCTTGGGCTTGGCGGTGGTGCCTGAGGTGTACATGATGAACATGGGCGTCTCGGCGCCGAAGGCCTCGGGCTCGTGCACGTCGCTCTGGCGCTCGACGACGTCGTGCCACCAGTGGTCGCGGCCCTCGACCCAGCCCACGTCACCGTCGGTGCGCTTCACGACCAGGACGGCCGACACGTCCGGGCACGACGTGAGCGCCTCGTCGACGGCGGGCTTGAGCGGCGAGGGCGCCCCGCGGCGGAAGGCGCCGTCGGCGGTGACCACGAAGCGACAGTCCGAGTCCAGGATGCGCGACGCGAGGGCCTCGGCGGAGAAGCCGGCGAAGACCACCGAGTGGATGGCGCCCAGGCGCACGACGGCGAGCATGGTGAAGATCGCCTCGGGGATCATCGGCATGTACACCGCGACCCGGTCGCCCTTGGTGACGCCGAGTTCGATGAGCGCGTTGGCGGTGCGGTTCACCTGGCGCGACAGCTCGTGGTAGGTGATGGTGCGCGACTCGCCCTCGGCGTCGGCGACCCAGTGGAAGGCCACGCGAGAGCCGCGGCCCTCTTTGACGTGCACGTCGACGCAGCTCACCGAGGCGTTGAGGGTCCCGTCGGCGAACCAGCGCGCGTTGGGAAGCTCCCACTCCAGCGTCGTCGTCGGCTCGCTCGCCCAGGTCAGTCGATTGGCTTGCTGTCGCCACCACGCGACGGGGTCCCGGTCGGCGTCGGCGTAGATGCTGGGCTGCGCGTTGGCTTGCGCGGCGAACTCCTCGTGCGGCGCGAAGGCGCGGTCCTCTTCCAGCCAGGCTTCGATCTTTGCTTCGGTCATTGTTCCCCCACTTCGTGCGACACGTGACGTGGGCGTCGACGACGCCCTACATCCCTTTCTATCAAGTCACCGCGACGCCCGCGCCGAAGCGTCGGGCGTCGCGGTGACGGGTGATCCTGGTTAACTGCGCGGACCCACCGGAAGGAGGACCTTGCCGTGGGTGCCGTTGATGACGCCCGCCGCCGACGCGTACCACGCCGCCACGGCGGTCGCGAGCCCGGTCCAGCCGCCGATCTTCACCATGTTCTCGTGCGCCGCGGGAGCGAAGGACCCCCAGTTGCCCCACGTCAAGAAGACGAAGGTGACGAACAGCAGGACGAAGACGACCAGCACCGCCGTGTTGACCTTGGCCGAGGCGATCATCATGTAGAAGGTGAAGATCGTCCAGCCCAGGAGGAAGACTCCCGCCGAGCCGTTGGGCCCGAGCCCCTTCTGGAAGTTCGCCAACGCGTACAGCGCGAGCCAGAACGCCCCGTAGGAGGTGAAGGCGACCGCGGCGAAGGTGTTCTTGCGGATGAACTCCATCATGCCCGCGAGCAACTGCGCGATCCCGCCGTAGAAGAACGCCAGCGACAGAGCCGCGGCGACTCCCGCTCCGTGCCACAGGTTGGCGTTCGCGCTACTGAGGCAGAACGTTGTCATTGCGAAACCCGCCAGACCCAATGGTCCCGGATCAGCGACCTTTTCATCGGCCATATGTAACCCCCAATGCTCTCAAGTCGGTTCAACGCGATGTTGACCCAAAACAGGCTTACTTCACGTCGGTAGAAGAAACCGACCTTTGGGGGGGTCGCAGCTTGTGAAGTTTTGCACAAGTACTGCGCATACTACCTATTCAAAGGTGACTTATTGGTCGATCGCGTGACGGAACTTCGACACGAACTCCTCGGTGTCGGCGGGAGTCGCCCCGTTGAGGATGGTCTCGACCAGCGCGGAACCCACGATGATGCCGTCGCTGAAACGTGCGGCGTCGTGGGCCTGGCGCGCGGTGGTGATTCCGATGCCGACGTAGGTGGGCACGTCGGAGGTGGCGCGCACCGAGGCCACCACCGCTTGGGCGTCACCCCCGCCCTCGGCGCGGCCCGTGACGGCCATGCGCGCCGACGCGTAGCAGAAGCCCTCGGTGGCGGCGGCGAGTCGAGCGAAGCGTTCGGCCGTGGTCGAGGGGGCGACCAGGAATATCGTGGCGATGTCGGTGGCCGCGCACGCCTCACGCCACTCCTGGGACTCCTCGATCGTGAGGTCGGGCACGATGGCCCCGCGCACGCCCGCGCCGCTCAACAGACCGGTGCTGCGCACGAGTCCGCGATGGTGGAAGAGGTTGTAGTAGGTCATCGCGATGAGCGGCACCCCCAGGTCGGCACCACTGAGCTCGGTGCAGACCGACTCCAGGGTGGTGCCCGCGGCCAGGGCGCGCTCCGCCGCACGCTGGATGACGGGGCCGTCCATCATGGGGTCGGAGAAGGGGATACCGATCTCCACCGCGTTGGCCCCGCCGTGGACCGCGGCGGCCACGTGCTGGATCCAGTCCGGCGTCGCGCCGGCCATGAAGTAGGGCACCAGGGCGGTGGTGCCACTCTCGCGCAGCGCGCGCAGTGCGACCTCGAGGCTCTTCATTGGCGACCCCTCAGGATCTCGCGCACCTGCGCCACGTCCTTGTCGCCGCGGCCCGACAGGTTGAGCAGCACGCTCGCGCCGCGCGGGATCGCCCGTCCGGCCTCCTGCATGATCCACGCCACCGCGTGCGCGGACTCGAGGGCGGGGATGATGCCCTCGAGCTCCGAGAGGGTCTGCAGGGCGACGAGGACGTCCTCGTCGCCGATGCCCACGTACTCGGCGCGACCGCTGGCCGCCAGGTGCGCGTGCTCGGGCCCGATCCCCGGGTAGTCCAGGCCGGCCGAGATGGAATGGGCCTCCTCGATCTGCCCCTGCTCGTCTTGGATCAGCATCGAGCGCATGCCGTGCAGCACCCCCGGTGAGCCGTTGGTGACGGCGGCGCCGCCCGCGGCCTCCACGCCCACCAGTCGCGCGCTCGTGTTGGCGAAGCCGGCGAAGATCCCCGCGGCGTTCGAACCGCCGCCCACGCAGGCGACCACCACGTCGGGGGTCGCGACTCCGCGCCGGGTCAGTTGGTCGTGCGCCTCGACGCCGATGATGCTCTGGAACTCGCGGACCATCCACGGGAACGGATGGGGTCCCATGACCGAACCGAGGCAGTAGTGGGTGTCGCTCACGCAAGTCACCCACTCGCGCATGGCCTCGTTCACCGCGTCCTTGAGGGTGCGCGAACCCGAGGTCACCGCCACCACGCGCGAACCCAGGAGTTCCATGCGGAACACGTTGAGGGCCTGACGTTGGGTGTCGAGCTCGCCCATGAAGACCGTGCACTCGAGGCCGAGGCGGGCGGCGGCGGTCGCCGTGGCCACCCCGTGCTGGCCCGCGCCGGTCTCGGCGATGACGCGCGTCTTGCCCATGCGTCGGGTGAGGAGGGTCTGGCCGACCACGTTGTTGATCTTGTGCGAACCGGTGTGCGCGAGGTCCTCACGTTTGGCGTACACCTCGACGCCGAACTGCTTGGAGAAGCGCCCGAGGTAGGTGATCGGCGTGGGTCGACCCGCGAACTCCGAGAGCACCGTACGGTACTCCTCGAGGAAGGCGGGGTCCGACCACGCGTCCACGAAGGCGCTCTCGAGCTCGAGACAGGCCGGCATCAGCGCCTCGGGGACGAAGCGCCCGCCGAAATCGCCGAAGTGGCCCGCGGGGCTCGGTCGGTCCATGTAGAGGGGGGGTTGATTCACTGCGCACCTTTCAGTGTGAGGGCCTCACGGGCCCGCGTGACGAAGCTAGCGACCTTCTGGCGATCCTTGACGCCGTGGGCGTACTCCACGCCCGAGGCGACGTCCACCCCCCAGGGTCGCACCTCGGCGACGACCGCCGCGACGTTCTCGGGGGTGAGTCCCCCGGCGGCGATCACCGGCACGTCGAAGGACATCGCGGCCAGAGCCGACCAGTCGTTGGCGACACCGCTGCCCGGCGTCGCGCCGTCGACAACGACCGCGACGACGCTCGCGCGCTCGACGTCGCTCAATCGGGGGTCGTGCACGCTCACCGCGCGCAGCACGCGCACGTCGCGCGCGGCCAGCGCGTCGAGCAGCGCCTCGCTCGCCGGGTCGTGCAGTTGGACCTCGCGCAACTCGTCGCGGTCCACCACGCGCACGATCTCGTGGTCCTCCTGGTGGCGAAACACCCCCACGCACCAGAGGCGAGGCGCGAAGTGGCGCACGATGTCGCCCGACACCGAAGCGACCACTTGTCGCACCGACGTCGCGTAGATGAGACCGAGGGCGTCGGCCCCGGCGTCGGCCACCATCTGGGCGTCGCGCATCGACGTGACCCCGCAGATCTTGATGCGCGCGACGTCCCCCTCAGCCATCGTGGGCCCCTCGAGATACCCCGGTGAAGTCACGCACCGCCTGGCGCGGGTTCGACGACGTGACGAAGACCTCGCCCACCAAGACGGCGTCGAACCCCGCGAGCGCGGCGCGCTGCACGTCGGCGCGCGTGCGAAGACCCGATTCGGCCACCGTCGTGACGTCGCGGGGCAGGTCCGCGATGACGGTCGCGGCGTGGGTGGCGTCGACCTCGAAGGAGTGCAGGTCGCGCTGGTTCACCCCGATCAGGGTCGCGCCGCTCGCGAGTGCGCGTCGCGCGTCGCGCGCGTCGTGCACCTCCACCAGGGCGCTCAGTCCGATGCGCCCGGCGAGGTCGCCCAGTCGCGCGAGTTCCTCGTCGTCGAGGATCGCCGCGATCAACAAGACGCCGCTGGCGCCCATCTCGGCGGCGTCGAGGACGTCGTTCTCGCTCACCGTGAAGTCCTTGCGCAGCAGGGGGACGTCGACACTGCGCGCGACGGCCTCGAGGTCGGCGCGCGAGCCGGCGAAGTGTGGCTCGTCGGTCAGCACCGAGATCGCGCTGGCGCCCCCGGCGACGTAATCGCGCGCCAGCTCCGCGGCGTCGAGGTGCTCGTGGAGCCAGCCCTTGGAAGGCGAGCGGCGCTTGACCTCGGCGATCACCTTGACGTCCCCGCCGCGCTCACGCACCAGGGCGGCGTCCAGACGCGGTCCCGCGAAGTGGATGTGCTCGACGCGCGCGCGCCACTCGCGGGTGTCCTGGGCGGCGCGAGCGCGATGGACCGCCTCGATCCGATCCAAGTAGGTCCCAGCCATCCTTGAATGGTAGTGGCCCCTCGGCGTCGGCCGACGCGAGTAATTTGTTCAGAACTTCGACGAGAGGACGAGAGTGTCGAACTCATTCGCCCAAGACGTGTTGCAGCCACTCATCGGTGGCAACCACCTCGAACGCGCGGCGGCGCGCGACGCACTCGCGCAGATCCTCGCGGGACGCGTGGACGGCGTCCTGATCGCCAGCTTCTTGACGGCCCTCACGTGTAAGGGCGAGACGGTGGCCGAGATGACCGGCTTCGTCGACGCGATGCTCGACGCGGCGACGACCCTGAGCGTCACCCCCGAGGCCATCGACATCGTGGGCACCGGGGGTGACCAATTGCACACCGTCAACGTCTCGACCATGGCGTCGCTGGCGGTGGCGGGATGCGGCGTGCCCGTGGCCAAGCACGGCAATCGCGCGGCGTCCTCGTCGGTGGGCTCCGCCGACGTCCTCGAGGCGCTCGGGGTGCGTCTCGACGTCACGCCGGAGGTCATCGGCGACTGCCTGGAGCAGGCGCGCATCGGCTTCCTGTTCGCTCCCACCTATCACCACGGCCTGGGATACCTGACCCCGATACGCCGTTCGCTGGGCTTTCGCACGATCTTCAACGTCCTGGGTCCGCTGGCCAACCCCGCGCGCGTGCGGCGCTGCGTGATCGGGGTGGCCCAGGTCCACCTCCTCGCACCCATGGCCGAGGTCATGCACGCGCGTGGCGCGACGCGAGCGGTGCTCGTGCACGGCGACGACGGTCTCGACGAGTTGTCGCTCGGGACCACCTCGTCGTTGCACACCGTGACCCCCGAGGGTGTCGAGGTCGCCCAGCTCGACGCGGGGGCGATCCTCGGAGTGCGCCACGGCGTGGACGACATCCGCGGGGGCGACACCGGCGAGAACGTGAAGGTGGTGCGCCGGTTCCTCGAGGGCACGCCCGGTCCCGTCATGGACGTCGTGTGCGCGAACGCGGCGCTGGCGCTCATGGTCGCCGGACACGCCGCGTCGCTCGAGGAGGGGTTCACCCAGGCCTTCGAGAGCGTCGTCAGCGGTCACGCGGCCACGGCCCTCGAGCGCCTCGTCGAGGTGTCCAATTCGTAAGGGCGGTTCCTGACTCCCTAGAGGCGGCGCAGTTCGTCGCGGTAGCGCTGGGCGTTGGCGACGTACTGGGCGGCGTTGGCCAGGATCGGCGCCTCGCTGCTGGCGTCGAGGCGGACCTGGCCGGGAACCCCCACGACCAGGGCGTTGGCGGGCACGTGGGTGCGGTTGCGCACGACGGCCCCGGCGGCGACGGTGGCCCCGCTCTCGACGACGACCTCGTGCAGGACCACCGAACCGCTCCCGATCAGGCTGCGGTCGTGGACCCGGCAACCCTCGAGGTGCGCGACGTGACCGACGACGCAGTCGTCGCCGATCACCGTGGGATGATCCGCGACCGCGTGCAGCACCGCGCCGTCCTGGATCGAGGTGCGCTCCCCCACCACCACCGTGCCGTAGTCGCCGCGCAACACCGCGCCGGGCCAGATCGAGGACTGCGCGCCGATTCGCACGTCGCCGATCACCACCGCGTCGGGGTGCACGAAGGCCTCGGGGTGGATGTCGGGGACTCGGTCCCCCAGTGCGTAGACGGGCACGTCGACCTCCTTCAGTGTGTCAACCAAGAAATTAACTGATAGAGCCGCCAGATGAGGTAGATGACGGTGACGACGATGAAGAACTTGTACTTGAGCTCCATGGGCTCACGGGTCGGCTCCTCGACGGACTGACCGCAGACCTCACAGGTGTCGCCCTCGACGGGTCGGTCGCACGTGGTGCACCACTTGGCCATCACTCGACGCGGACGCGCACCCGCACGGGCGTCGATCCGAGCTCGAAGCGCTCGCGCAGCGAGCGTTCGACGTAGCGCAGGTACGTCGCCGGTAGCCGGCCGGCGATGAAGAGCGTGAACGTCGGTGGCTCGCTGGCCCCCTGGACCGCGTAGCGGATCTTGCCCGTGGGGGCGGGCTGCTTGACCTGGATGTCCCGGATCGCGCGGTTGAGCGCGCCGGTGGGCACGCGCTTGACGTACTCGGCCGCGGCCACGGTGAGGGCGGGCAGGATCCGGTGCACCCCGCGTCCCGAGAGGGCGGTCGTCTTCATGACCGGCGCGTCGCCCAGGAACGCCAGCTTCTCGCCCACCGTCGCCAGGACCCGCGGGCGCTCCTCGGTGGCGACGAGCTCCCATTTGTTCAAGACGACCAGGGACGGGCAGCCCGCGGCCGAGATGCGTTCGGCTAGTCGTTGGTCCTGGCCCGTGGCGCCGACGGTGGCGTCGATCACCAGGACCGCGATGTCGGCGCGATCGAGGGCGTCGAGGCTGCGCAACACGGCGTAGGTCTCCAGACCCGCTTCGGTCTTGGCGCGCCGGCGCATCCCGGCGGTGTCGATGAAGCGGATCAGCCCCATCTCGGTCTCGATGACCGTGTCGATGGCGTCGCGAGTGGTGCCGGGCATGTCGTGCACGACCGAGCGCTCCTCGCCGATCAAGCGGTTGAACAACGTGGACTTGCCCACGTTGGGTCGACCCACGATCGCCACGCGCAGGGCGCCGTCCTCCTCGACGGCCTCGCCGGGCACCACGTGGGCGTCCTCGCCCAGGCGCGCCACGATCTCGTCCAGCAGGTCGCCCGCACCGCGGCCGTGCACTGCGCTCACGCAGTGCGGATCGCCGGCGCCCAGACGCAGGAACTCCCAACTGCTGGCCTCGTGCAGGGTGTCGTCGACCTTGTTCACCACCAGCAAGACGGGTCGACCGGACTTGAGCGCCCAGCGTGCTGCGTGGGTGTCCTCGTCCACGAGGCCCGTGGTGACGTCCACGACGAGTAGCACCAGGTCGGCGTCAACCAGCGCGGCGTCGGCCTGTCGCGACACCTTCGTCTCGAGGTCGTCACCGGCCTCGAGCCAGCCGCCCGTGTCGACGACGTCGAAGGTGACGCCGTTCCACTCCACCTCGACGGCCTTGCGGTCTCGCGTCACGCCGCGGTGCTCCTCGACCACGGCCACCCGCCGCGCGGCCAGGCGATTCACTAAGGAACTCTTGCCGACGTTGGGGCGACCCACGATGACGACCTGGGGTTTCTTCACGAGGGCACCAGTCGTCGCGGGCGTGAGGCGTCGAGGACGCTGCGCAGGTCCTGGCCGGTGGTGCGCACCACCCGCACGCGTCGCGGCAGGTCCTCGAGCCCGAGTCCGTCGATGAACCTCCCCTCGGAGAGGCACACGTCGGGCAGCAGGCACGTGGTGCTCGCGGGCACCTCGGCCAGGGTGCGTTGCAGGTCGTGTCCGGTCATGAGACCCGCGACCTTGATGTTGCCCCCGAAGTAGCGGTTCTGCACCGTGATGATGCCCACGTCGGCGAAGTCGTGCTCGTCCAGCAGCTCGCGCAGGATCGGCGCGGCGTACTCGCCGGTGACCAGAGCCACGGCCTCCTCGCCAGTTGATTGGTCCGACGCGTCGTTGACCGCGCCGCTGGCGGGGTCGTGGGCCGCTTCGTCGCCGCGAGGGGCGACGGGTGAGCGCGGCGCGCGATAACCCAGGGCGGGCGCCCCGTCCACGGACTGGAAGAAACCCGTCCCGAGACGGTCCATGTCGCCGCGTCCGGCGAAGCTCTCGATGAAGGACGCGACCAGACCGATGCCGTTCTCGGCCTGGTCGAGGGACTCGAAGCTGCCCGCGGGCTGGGGGGTGCGTCCGGCCACGAGGTAGAACTCGTCGGAGGCGTAGACGCTGACGCGCCCGAAGAGCTCGCGCGAGAGGCGCTGATACTTGTCGGCGAGATCGATCACGGCGCGGGCCTCCTCGGCCGAGTGCGAACGCATCGTCGGCTCGTCGGTGAAGTCGCTGACCCCTACGGGCACGAGCGCCACGGTCGCCAACTCCGGGTAGAGCGTGATCACGTCCTGCAGGGTGCGTTCGAGTTGCGCGCCGTCGTTGACGCCAGGACAGACGACCACCTGGGCGTGGACCTCGATGCCGGCGCGCAGCAACTCGCGCAGCCAGCGCAGGCTCGTCGCCCCGCGAGGGTTGCGCAGCATCTGCGCGCGCAACTCCGGGTTGGTCGAGTGGATCGACACGTAGAGGGGCGAGAGCCTCTCCTCGACGACGCGTTCAAGGTCGAACTCGGTGAAGCGCGTCAGGGTCGTGTAGTTCCCGTAGAGGAACGAGAGGCGAAAGTCGTCGTCCTTCACGTAGAGCGATCGGCGCAGTCCCTTGGGCAACTGGTAGATGAAGCAGAACGTGCAGTGGTTGTCACAGGTGCGGATGCGGTCGAAGACCGCCGAGTCGATCGAGAGTCCCAGGGGCTCACCGATCGCCTTGTGCACGGTGACCTTGTGGCGTAGCGGCCGACCCTCGCGCTGCAAGACCAGGGTGACGACGTCGCCGTCGATCAGTTGCTGGTACTCGATGATGTCGGTGGGTTCGCGACCATTGATCGAGATGAGTTCGTCGCCGACCGCGACGTCGCTCCCGGTGGCGGGCGACGAGGCTGAGATGGAGGAGATTCGTACACCCGACACGGATACAGCCTAGGACAGCGATGCGAGCCGCCAAACTAGGCTGACGACGTGAGTGTCGATCGGGTGGTTCTGGCGTCGCCGCGGGGCTTCTGCGCCGGGGTCGAGAAGGCCATCAAGGCCCTCGACTGGATGACGCGCGTCTTCGACGCTCCGGTCTACTGCTACCACGAGATCGTGCACAACCAGGTGGTGGTGAACCATTTCCGCTCGCTGGGGGTGATCTTCGTCGACGACGTCCGTGACGTCCCCGCGGGGGCGCCGCTCATGCTCAGCGCCCATGGTTCGCCCCCGGACGTCATCAACGCCGCGCGCGAGAGCGGCGGCGCGGTGGTCGACGCCGTCTGCCCGTTGGTGACCAAGGTGCACCACGAACTCAAGGTGCGCGCCCGCAAGGGCTACACGGTGCTCTACGTGGGTCACGAGGGTCACGAGGAGGCCGTCGGCACCATGGCGGTCGCCCCCGAGGCGGTGGTGCTCATCCAGTCCGTGCAGGACATCGACCGTGCGGCGCAACGCCCCGGACCCTTCGCGCTGCTCTCGCAGACCACGCTGAGCGAGGACGAGTGGTCGCACTTGCGCGAGTACGCCCTGTCGAGGATCCCCGATATCTGGATGCCCAATCGCAGCGACCTCTGTTTCGCGACGACCAATCGACAAGGGGCGCTACGCGCGATCGCCGCCACCGCGGACGCGGTGGTCGTGATCGGGTCGGCCAACTCGTCCAACACGGTGGCGTTGAGTGACGTGGCGAGGTCCGTCGGTAGCCCGCGCGTGCTGCGCGTCAATGGCGTGAGTGAGCTACCCGACGACCTCGAGGGGGTAGTGGCCCTCACCGCCGGGGCGTCGGCCCCGGAGTCGCTGGTCAGCGAGGTCCTGGCCTACCTCGATCCCCAGGAGGGCGTCGACATCTTCGAGTTCACGACCGAGGACGAGTACTTCCCGCCGCCGCCGGAGTTGCGCGAGATCCTGCGGGCCCTCGCGGCGGTGCTCGACGTCGCCCTGGGCGCCGCGCGCGTCAGTGCCCACGACGGTCAGGCCGACCGGGATTTCACGGCGGCCCAGGTTCTCTCGCCCCCGTCGTCGTCGGCTCGGACCGGGCCCGGCGCGTGAGACCGGCGCGATAGCCCGACTTTGCTAGAATTTCGCGGTGATTCCAATCGTCCGTGTCGCGCCACGACGGCGCCTCGCTCCCGTGACGGGCGACCCTACTCGCACTGACGCGCCCGCCGAGCGGGTGTCGCCGGTGTCCAACTGAAGGACTTCGATGTCGAACGTGGATTTAGAGAAGATTCGCATTTCCAACCTGCGCAAGTTCGCCATCCAACAGGCCCTGGACCGTCTGGACCGCGAGATGCCCGACCTCAAGGCCGAGGAGATCGTCGCCTCGATCTGCGCCTACGAGGAGGAGCTCAACATCGGCGGCGTGCTGGAGAAGATGCCCCCGACCATCGACGGCCGGCCCTACACCACGCTGGTCGTGGTCGACGGCGGGACCGACCGCACCGCCGAGGTGGCGCGCTCGTTCCCGGGGGTCGTGGTGATCGAGTTCCCGGTGAACCTCGGACACGGCGTCGCCCTGCAGGTGACGTACCGCTGGTGCATCGAGAAGAACGTGAAGTACGTCATCACCCTCGACGCTGATGGGCAGAACGACCCCGCGGAGATGCCGAATCTCCTCGCACCCCTGGTGAACGACACCGCCGACTTCGTGCTCACCAGCCGCGTGCTCGGCGTGGACAAGACCTCCGACGCCATTCGCAAGACGGGCGTGCGATTCTTCTCCTTCATCATGAACCGCATGACCGGGGCCAAGTTGACCGACACCTCCACCGGCTACCGGGGACTACGAGTCTCGATGCTCGCCGACGTGGTGGACCGGCTCCAGCAGAGCCAGTATCAGACCGCGGAACTGCTGATCGTGTGCCTGCGTCGCGGATGGCGATCGGCCGAGGTGCCCACCGTCTGGTACCCGCGCGCCTCGGGCACCACCAAGAAGGGTAAGAACTGGCTCTTCGGCTTCCGCTACACCCGCGTGGTCTTCGGCACCTACTGGCGCGAGCGTCGCGCGGGTCACTAGTCGTCTCTCTCCTCCCGCCGCGAGCGGCCCCGCGCTGCGTCGGGTGGCATCGGGTGATCTGGCGTGACACAGCGCGACGGGGCGCGACCCGACGTCACGGGGGCCTCAGGCCGAGAGGCTCGCGCGATACGCCTCTTCGAGGGCCACGCGTAGCTCCTCGGTCTTGTTCGTGATCGCCGAACGCGACGGCCGACCCTCGACGACCAGCGGGGCGATGGGGGCGGCCACCACGACGTGGACCTTCACCGGGCGCGGCCACTTCGCCCCGTCGGGCAGCGCCCGATCGGTCCCCGCGATACCCACGGGCACGACGGCCGCGCCGGTGCGCGCCGCGATGAACATCGCCCCGTCGTGCAGGG
>JAGXBH010000040.1 GCA_018971185.1 Acidobacteriota bacterium | reverse complement strand
ACCCCGACGACGAGCGCTACCGGGACCTCTTCGGTTCGGTGGTCCTGACGCCGCTCTTCCACGTCGAAGTGCCGGTGGTGGCCCACGAGTTGGCCGATCCGCAGAAGGGATCAGGTATCGCCATGGTCTGTACCTTCGGCGACACCACCGACGTGACCTGGTGGCGCGAGCTCGCCCTGCCCACGCGCGCGCTGATCGGCCGTGACGGTCGTTTCGCGCCCGCCGACTTCGGCGGCGAGCACTGGCCCACCCGCGACGCGGCGTCGGCGAACGCGATGTACGCGCAGATCGAGGGTCGCAACGTCAACCAGGCCCGCGCCACGGTGGTCGACGCGCTGCGCGCGAGCGGCGCGTTGATCGGCGAACCGCGCGCCATCACCCACCCGGTCAAGTTCTACGAGAAGGGCGAGCGCCCGCTGGAGATCGTGACCTCGCGACAGTGGTTCGTGTCCACCCTCGCCCACCGCGACGACCTCCTGGCCCGGGGCGAGCAGATCAAGTGGCACCCCGACTTCATGAAGCACCGATACCGGTCGTGGGTGGAGGGCCTCAACGTCGACTGGAACATCTCGCGTCAGCGCTTCTTCGGTGTGCCCTTCCCAGTGTGGTATCGACTCGACGACGACGGCGTCATCGACTTCGAACACCCCATCGTCGCGCTACGCGCCTCGCTACCGGTGGACCCCTCCAGCGACGCGCCGCCGGGATTCGGCGAGGCCCAGCGCAACCAGCCCGGTGGTTTCATCGGCGACCCCGACGTCATGGACACGTGGGCGACCAGCTCACTCTCGCCCCAGATCGCCGGTCATTGGGGTAGCGACCTCTTCGAGCGCGTCTACCCGATGGACCTGCGACCCCAAGCCCACGAGATCATCCGCACCTGGCTGTTCTCCACGGTGGTGCGCAGCCACTTCCAACACGACGTCGCGCCCTTCGCCAACGCGCTCATCTCGGGCTGGGTCCTCGACCCCGATCGCAAGAAGATGAGCAAGTCGGTGGGCAACGTCGTCACCCCGATGCCGCTGTTGGAGCAGCACGGCGCCGACGCCCTGCGCTACTGGGCCGCGTCGGGACGCCCGGGCACCGACACAGCCATCGACGAAGGACAGATGAAGATCGGGCGTCGCCTCGCCATCAAGGTCCTGAACGTGTCGAAGTTCGTGCTCGGGCGCCTCGGGGACGCCCCCTCCGCCGGCGCGCCGGACATCAGTGAGGCCATCGACCGCGACCTTCTCTCGCTCCTGGCGCAATTGATCGTCGAGACCACGACGGCCTTCGACAACTACGACTACGCCCGCGCCCTCGAGCGCACCGAGTCCTTCTTCTGGGCCTTCTGCGACAACTACGTCGAGCTGGCGAAGTCACGCTCCTACGGCGACGCGGACGAACCCGCCACTCGGTCGGCCCGTGCGACCCTCGCGCTCGCCCTCTCGACCCTGCAACGTCTGCTGGCCCCCTTCGTGCCCTTCGTGGCCGAGGAGGTGTGGCGGTGGTGGCACGACGACTCCGTGCACCTCGCCGCGTGGCCGGACGTGCGCGAACTGGGCGACGCCCCCCTCGCCTCGGGAACCTACTTCGCGGTCGGCGACGTCCTCGAGGCCGTGCGTCGCGAGAAGAGCACCCACAAGGTGTCCCAGCGAAAGGAGGTCGCCGAACTGGTGATCGGCGCTCCCGGCGAGTTCCTCGAGGCCGTCCAGGCGGGCCAACGCGATCTGGTCGACGCCGGAGTCGTCACCAGCATCCTCTACGAGGAAGCGGCCGAGCTCTTCACCCGCGTCACCCTGGCGCCCGACGCCGAGGCGTAGTCGCCTAGGCCACCAGCACCCGGCATCCCTCGGGGGTGACCTCGTAGATGGCGTGCTGGTCGAAGGCCCGCGCGAGGGCCCGGCAGAATTCGAGGGTCTGCTCGAAGACCGCGAGTCCCCACTCATCGGGCCAGGAACCCGTCGGATCGCGACCGATCGCGGGGAGGCCGACGAGTCCACGCGCGCGGGCCAGGTCGTTGAGTTCGCGCCGACGTTGCTCGTTGTCGGTGGCGACCGGGTTCGAGAAGGGATTATCGGCGCTGACCACGAAGAAGCTCCCGCGGCGGGTGGCCACGTCGATCGCCTCCTGCCAACCCCGCGCCCCGTCGTCCACGAGGACCTGCACGGGTGGCGACTGGTAGCTCGCCAGTAACTCCGCGCTCAGCGGACGGCGTCGAAACGCGACGGACTCCGCGAAGGCCACGGCGGCGCGAGTGGTCGACGACGTGCGCGGGCTGGCCGTGTGGTCGAAGGCGTGCTGGGTGAGCGGCAACTGCACGTAATAGATCGGTGCGAGGGCGTCGCGGCGGAAGCGCTCGACGAAATCGCGCGCCACGTGTACGTCGACCAAAGTGTCGTTCCCCCCCTGGACCACGAGGAACGGCGGGGCGTCGTGCGAGATCCGGTGATAGGGCGACATCTGCAGGTAGAGCGACGGGTTCTCGCCGTAGGGAAGTTGGACCACCCGACGTTCGAGCAGGACCCGCAGCCCGTGACCCAGGCCGTGCCAGTGCGCCTCGTCCCCGGTCATCTCGAGCACCGAGTAGAGCGAGATGCACCCGCGTACCCGCCAGTCCGCGATGTCACTCTGGTCGGGACTCGCCCACTCGTCGGCGAGACACAGCGCCAGCAGCGACGCCAGCTGCCCACCCGCCGAGCCCCCCGCCACCACCACCCGGTCGGGGTCGCCGCCGTAGTTGGCGACGTTCTTCTTGACCCACCCCAGCACGCGCTTGGCGTCGATGATGTGCGCGGGCCACGCGTGCCCCGGCGCCAGACGGTAGTTGGAGGTGACGACGACCCAGCCCCGCGACACGAACTCGTGCAGCATCGGGCGTCCCTGCTCGCGCTTGTCCCCGAAGGTCCACGCCCCCCCGTGGAAGTAGACGATGACCGGGGCGCCCCAGGGCGTCAGCGAGGTGCGCCACACGTCGAGCACCTGACGACGATGCGGGCCGTAGGCGATGTTGGTGGCGAACTGCATGTGGCGCGGATGGAAGGGGATCTGCAGCATCGTGCGCCACCACGACCCCGCCCGGTCGTCGCGGGGTCGTCCCACCCGAAGCGGACGCCGCGGACTCTCGGCGAGGGCGCGGCGAACCACGCGACGGCTGAGGAACTGCACCACGATCAGGGCTAGGTTCTCGAGCACCACGAAGGCCGCGAGGACCAGGACCAGGGTATCGAGCCATTCGTCGCGGGGCCATCCCCACCATCGCAGCAGGGCCAACAGGGCCAGTTGCGTGATGATCGCCTGCACGGGTAGCTCGCCCGCGGCCCAGCCGACCGGATAGGCGAACGCCGCGAAGAGGCCCCGGCGCCCCGGACGCAACGACGTCAACGCCGACGCCGTCATCCACAGGGAGATGGCAGCGACGAGATAGGCCATGAACCATTGTTATCGGTTCGCCCGGCTCGGACAAACCTCCCTACAATCAAGACATGCCCACGTTGCCCTCCGCCCTGTCGCGCCTCCGAGGAACCATCGGGATCTGGACGAGCGCCCACGAGCTCCTCGCGCCCACGCCGAGCGACGGCGTCGCCGCCGACGTCGAGGCCCTCGGCTTCTCCGCACTATGGTTCCCCGAGTCCTGGGGCCGGGAGTCGTTGACGAGCGCCACGCTCCTGCTCGCGGCGACGTCGTCACTGACGGTGGCCACGGGCATCACCAACATCTGGGGTCGCGACGCCGTCGCCACGGTCAACGCGGCGAGGACCCTCAACGCCGCCTTCGACGATCGCTTCGTCTTGGGCCTGGGCGTGAGCCATCAACCACTGGTCGAGCGCCTTCGCGGCCACGAGTACCACTCACCCCTGGTGAACATGCGCGAGTACCTCAACGCGATGGACCGGGCGCCGATGCACGCCTACGAGGGCTCGCACCCCTACGCCCGAGTCATCGCCGCCCTCGGCCCCCGGATGCTCGAACTCGGCAGCGAGCTCGCGCACGGCGTGCACACCTACCTCGTGAACGTCGAGCACACCCTGATGGCCCGGTCCCTCGTCGCCGACACCTTCCTCGGCGTCGAGCAGGCGGTGGTCGTGGGCCAGGGCCGCGAGGAGTTCCTCAAGCGTGCTCACGCTCACCTCGAGTTCTACACCGGACTCGAGAACTACCGGGCCAACTGGCGTCGGATGGGCTTTGGTCCCGACGACTTCGTGCGGGGGGGATCGGAGCGACTCTGTGACGCCATGGTCGTGCACGGCGACGTCAGCGACATCGGCGAACGAGTCCACGAGCACTTCTCGGCGGGCGCCGACCACGTGTGTCTCCAGGTCCTCGGACCCGATCCGGCGACGCCGCCACGTGACGACTGGCGCCTCGTGAGCCAGGGCCTGGGCCTCTCGACGTCCTAGGGGCGATCGTCGGGGCCGAAGATGACGACACCGTCGCCGCGGGGGCCCCGCGGGGAGCCTCGCAGTCGTCGCACCACCATCGACACCGCGCCCAGCCAGAGGAACTCCAGGGTCCCGATGAGCAACCACCCCACGGTGATGAGGAAGAAGCCGACGAAGAGCCCCTTGAGGGCGCCGTGATGGATCATCGCGGCGATCCACAGGGGCAGCCACGCGAAACTCCAACTCACCATCGGCGCGACGAAGACGGCCGCGCCGCGCTGACGCCAGCCCAGGTACGCACCGAACACGAGGGTGGCCACCACCCCCGCGAGGACCGCGCGCACGTGGGCGGCGGTGCTGACCTCCCAGACGAAGAGGACCACCGCCATCGCCACGGCCCAGACCACCATCGCCGCCGAGACGTTGCCGCTCGCGCGCTGACGAACCAAGACGACCATGCCCATGGCTTCAACCTAGCGTCCGGGTCGCCGCGCGACGCGGGACGCTACGCTCGCAACGTGTCACGAGGCGTTCTTGCACTCCTGGGGTCCGGCGAGACCGGGCCCGGAATGACCAAGGTCCACCGCGGTCTGCTGTCGCACCTGGGCGAGCCGCGCGCGGTGAACCTCAACACCCCCTACGGCTTCCAGGAGAACGTGCCGCAGATGACCGAGAAGCTGCTGGCGTACTTCTCGACGTCGCTGCACCTCGAGGTCACCGCGCTCGACCTTCGGCGCTACGACGCCGCGAGCGACGAGCAGCGTCAGAACTTCAAGGAGGCCGTCCGCCGCGCCAACTACGTGTTCGCCGGTCCGGGCAGCCCCTCCTACGCCCTGCGCCAGTGGTTGCCGATGAACCTGACCGAGGACCTCACCTCGGTGCTGGCCCACGACGGCGTCGTCTGCTTCTCCTCGGCGGCCGCGCTCACCCTGGGCCGCTTCACCCCGCCGGTCTACGAGATCTACAAGTCCGGCAGCGAGCTCGAATGGCTCACCGGACTCGACCTCATGTCCGCGGTGGGTCTCGACTGCGTCGTCCTGCCCCATTACAACAACGCGGAGGGGCGCGACTACGACACCAGTCGCTGCTACATCGGCGAACGCCGCCTGCGGCTCCTCGAGGAGACCCTGCCCCCCGAGGTCGGCGTGCTCGGCATCGATGAACACACCGCGGTGTTGATCGATCTGGCGGCGTCGACGCTCACCGTCAAGGGCAAGGGCGAGGCCCACTGGCGCTTCGAGGGCCGCGTCAGCGACCTGGCCAACGCGAGCGTGGTGCCACTGGCCGACCTCGGGGCGCACGCCCAGACCCTCGCGCCGATCGCGCGACTGGCCCCCCCGGCGACCACCGTCGTTGACGAGGGGGAACTCCTCGCCCTACGAGACGCCCAGAGCCGTCTCGCCGACGCGCTCAACGCCATCCGCGCGAGCGCGCGAGCGCGGGGTCAGTACGACATCGCCGACGAGATCCGTGACGCCTTGAACGCGTCGGGAGTCGTGGTTCGCGACGCGGCCGTCGCGCCCCAGTGACGCCTAGGCGATTGCGCAGCGATTGGGGCCCAACTCCATCTCCGCGGCGTCCTCGGCCAGCGGCTCGCTGCCGGCGTTGATGCGTACGATTCGCTGGTAGTTCGGCGGGCGGTCCTTCACGTTGGCGACGGCCCAGTCCACGAAGTCGGCCTCGTCCATGACGAGTGCCGGCAACACGTGGCGCAACGCACCCAGGGGGCGCGCCACGAACTGACCGGCGTGGACCTCGACACCGGCGCCGTAGTGCGCCGGGAACACCATGGTGGCGTCGGCCAGGGGCAACACCCGCTCGTGCAGGCTCTTGTAGAGGTTATGGGCGAACTCCTCGGCGTGGTCCGCGAGGTCGGGTCGCCCCACGCTCTCGAGGAACAGCGTGTCGCCGGTGAAGATTGCCGAGGTGCCGAGCTCGTACATGGTCGAACCCTCAGTGTGCCCGGGCACGCTCACCGCCGACACCGTCAACTCGACCTGGGGCGCCAACTCGATACGCCGCCCATCACGCAGGGGCTCGAACTCGAAGTGGAAGGGGTCCGAGGGACTGAGCAGGAGTGTCGCGCCACTGCGCGCGACGAGGGCGCGAGCCCCCGAGATGTGATCGGCGTGCAGGTGCGTGTCGAGCACGTGAGTGATGCGCCAGCCCCGTGAAGCGGCCACGCCCTCGTAGCGCTCGACGTCGAGCGAGGGGTCGATCACCACGCAGTTCTCCCCCGCCCCCACGACGTAGGAGAGGCAACCCTTACCCCGGCGGCGCAGCTGCACCACCGTGGCGCCGCCGAAGTCACCGCTCACGGTGTCATAGGTCGAGGCCCACGCCCCCATCCCCCCCTCGAGCACGGCACTGGCCACGCCGTGACCCGCCAGGATCTCGGCCCCCTGAAGCGCTCGAGCGCCCTTGGCGCAGACGACCACCAGCCGGCGCTCGACGGGCACGTCCGCGAGCGAGTCCTCAAGGCGCCCCAGCGGGATGTTGTGCACCCCGTCGATCTTCCACTCGGCCACCTCATCTGGCTCACGCACATCGATCATGTAGAGCTCGGGATCGGACTCCAGGAGGTCGACGAGATTGTCCGTGGTGATGGTGGAGATCAGTTCAGAAGGCGTCATGTGCGAAGTCTATGGTTGGAACAATGAATCCGCACGTGACCAAGGACCCGTCTAGGAGGGCACGATGAACGAGATCGATGACGTCGACGTCGCGAGCGCGCTCGCACTGATCAGCGAGGGGGCGATCCTGCTCGACGTTCGAGAGGAGGACGAGTGGGAGGCGGGCCACGCTCCCATGGCCCGCCACGTCGCGCTCTCGTCGGTGCCCGACGTCCTCGAGGAACTTCCCCGCGATCGCGCTCTGATCTGCGTCTGTCGTTCGGGCGCTCGCTCCGCGCGGGCGTGCCACTTCTTGATGGAGAACGGCCGACGAGCCGTCAATCTCGCGGGCGGCATGATCGCGTGGCACGCGGCGGGCGCCGAGATGATCGCCGACGAGGGCGAGCCCGTCGTGGCGTGAGCCGGGGCCGACTCAGGCCTTGTCGCCGAGCACGCCCCTCTTGCTCTCCCTCTTGGCGTGCTTCTCGTTGCGCTTCTCCTTGAGGGATTTTCCAACTTTCTTGACGTTGTGTTGACTGGGCGCTTTGTTAGCCATCGGGACTCCTTGCGTAGGCGTCGTCATGGTTGGCGGCGTCGCGAAGGTGTCGCCGCGCGGCGTCGACGCCTCCGACCCGACCTTAACCCGTCGGCGTCGTGATGGTTCACCCTTTCGTCGCGGACTCCCCACCGCGGGAGTCCGACCTCTCGCCCTCGGCGACTACCGAGGTCCCGACGAAATCACCCTCGGCACCGGCACCTGCTTCCACCATCGCGACGTCACCCACGGAGGCGTAGCCCTCGGCGACCTCGTCGCGCAGGGTGCCCGGGTGCACTTGGACTCCGGGTCCACGCATCCAGGAGAAGACCGCCCCGAGGAAACAGAGGGCCGCGGCCACTAAGAAGGCCATGTGGAGTCCGTTCGCGAAAGGTGTCTCGATCAGCGAGGGGAAGAAGCTGTGGCCGAGCAGCACCTGGGAGTGCACGCCCGGAAGGGCGAGGACCTGGGGGCCCAACATCTGCTGGACCGGGTTGATTCCGAGGAACGCTGAGAACAGGCTCCCGATCGCCGGGATGTGACTGATCGTCGTGGCCTGGGCCAGCGGCACTCCCTGGTGCGTGAGACCAGTGAGCAGCGACGAGGGCAGGCTCGACGAGAGTCCGAGGGCGATCACGGTGAAGAAGAATCCTATGGAGAGGACTGACGCGGAGTTCTGGAAGGTGTTGAGCATGGCGCCGCCGGCGCCGCGGCGGTTGGCCGGCAGTGAGTTCATCACGGCCGAGGAGTTCGGCGCCGCGAAGAGACCCATCGACAGACCCACCAGCAAGAGCAGCGCCGCGAACAGCGGATAGGGGAAGTCGATGGGGATCGCCTGCAGGCCCACGAGACTGACACCGGTCAGCACGAGCCCGACGGTCGCGAAGTTACGCGCTCCGTGGCGGTCGGCCAGGCGTCCCGACACCGGTCCGGCGATGAGGAATCCAATGGTCAGGGGGATCATGTAGATGCCCGCCCACAGTGGGGTCTGCGCGAAGTCGTAGCCGTGTTGGGGCAACCAGATGCCCTGGAGCCAGATGATGAGGATGAACTGCAGACCCCCGCGCGCGAGCGAGAGGCACAGCGTCGCCAGGTTGCCCATCGCGAACCCTCGCGAGGTGAAGAGGCTGAGCTGGAACATCGGCTCCGTGACACGCCGCTCGATCAGGACGAAGCCGATCAGGACCGCGACGCCGCCTATCAGGCACGACAGCACGAAGGGACTCGTCCACCCCATGGGGTGACCTCCGTAGGGCTGGAGACCATAGACGATGCCGGTGAGGATCGAGATGAGACCGATGGCGAAGGAGAAGTTGCCCACCCAGTCGATCCGTGACGGCGTCCGCGCCCCGTTGTCGCGCAGCTTGAAGTAGGACCAGAAGGTGCCGAGCAGACTGACCGGCACGGACACCAAGAAGACGAGGTGCCATTCGATGGGCGCGAGCACGCCGCCGATCACGAGCCCCATGAAGGACCCGCCGATGGCCGCTACGCCATTGATGCCCAGGGCCAAACCACGCTCGTTGGCCGGGAAGGCGTCCGTGAGGATCGCGTTCGAGTTGGCGAAGAGGAACGCACCGCCGATACCCTGACCCACGCGCATCACGATGATCCACAACGCGCCGCTCGTGCCGGTGAGCCACGTCACCGACAGGAGGATCGAGAAGACGGTGAAGATCGCAAAGCCCAGGGTGAACATTCGCACCCGGCCAAAGATGTCCCCGACTCGTCCGAAGCTCACGACGAGGACCGAGGTCACGAGCAAGAAGCCGGTCAGGATCCACAAGAAGTAGGGAGTGTTCGATGGAGCCAAGGGATTGAGTCGGATGCCCCGGAAGATGTTGGGCAGCGCGATCAACAGGATCGATCCGTTAATGGTGGCGAGCAGGATCCCCAACGTGGTGTTCGACAGGGCGATCCACTTGTAGCGATCGGGATGGGTCGAGGGCGAGGTGGCGTCTGACACTGGTGCTCCTGAGGATGGGGAGATATTTAGTTTTTACTAACTAACTACCAGTATAATGAGATCGTGACCAATAATGACGCCCCCACGCTGATCCCGCACGCCGACGGCGCTGCGGCCGCGCTACGGGTGACGATCGCGCGCATCTACCGAGCGCTGCGCCTTCACACGCCCTCGGGCATCACCGCATCGCAGGTCTCGGTGCTCTTCCGTGTCGAGCAAAGTGAGCCCGTGCGTATGGGGGTCCTCGCCCACCACGAACGCATCTCGCCAGCGACGTTGTCCAAGGTCGTCGACTCGCTCGAAACGCTCGGTCTCATCGAGCGAGAGCCCGACCCGCTCGATGGTCGGGTGACCCTCGTCAAGGTCTCGGGCAGGGGACGGAAGTTCATCGAGGCGCAGCGCGACGCCAGCACTCGCGCCCTCGAAAGGGCGCTCGCGGGTCTGAGCCCCGACGACCGCGATGCGCTCGTGCGCTCACTCGGCCCGCTCGAGAGGTTAGGTGAGCTACTGCTCTGCGGCGACGAGGGCTGACCTCGACCTTGCCTCACCTAGCATCGGGGCCTCTCGATAGGAGCCCTTACGGGCCTCGCACCTCACCCCCGTCGCTGCGCGGTGGCGGCCTTCTTCGCGATCTCGTTGGACTGGATCGCCTCGGCAGCGAGCACGGTCGAGGCCAACTGCGCCCACGGGATGACAACGACACCGTCGCCGTCACCGACCACCACGTCACCCGGGTTGACGCACTGCCCACCCAGCGCGACGGGCACCTGCTGACGGTGTGGGCCCATCTTGTAGGGACCGGCCGGGGTGACCGCGCGCGCGAACACCGGTAGCCCCAAATCCTCGATCTCGTCGACGTCACGGATTGCGCCGTCGATGACGAAGCCGGCGAGGCCGTTGGCCAGGGCCCGTCCGGCCAGCAGTTCTCCCACGAGCGCCCGAGAGGTGTCGGCGAACCCGTTGACCACCAGGACCTCACCCGGCGCCGCGAGGTCGATCGCCTCGTGGATCCCCTGATTGTCACCGCTGCGGGTGAGTACGGTGTAGGCCCGCGCCACGAGGCGAGCGCCGCGCCACATCGGTCCAATCGCCGAGTCGACGGCGCTGATGCGGTCCATCGCGTCTGCGACGTTGGCCGCCGGTAGACGACCCAGGCGACCCAACAGGTCCTTGATCTCATCCTCGCCCAGCGTCGCGTCACCCATCTGCACCTCGCTCGTGTTCGTCGCCCTCGGGGTCCGTTCATGGTCGCCCGTCGACCCCTCATCGTAGGAGACTCGCGACGTACGCCGCGTGACGCATCGACACCGGTCGGTGGGGAACCGGCCGGAGACCCTCACACCTTCGCGCCAGCGGCCACCGCCTGCTTCCACGTGTAATACATCGGAGGAAGGGTGCCGGCGACCTGGACGATGAGTTCGCTGTAGGAGTTGTAGATCGACCAATGCCGCGGCACGCTCCCCGCGCCCATCACCAGGGAGCAACTGGTGGAGTAGCACGGCAGTTGTGAGGCGTTGACCAGGATGTCGTTGCGGTGGCCCCAGCACCCGCTCGCGTGGGCCGAGGTGCACAGGTAGTTGAAGGTCTTACCGACTCCCGCCCACCCGTCGAGGTACATCCACGAGTAGTTGGCGTCGAGGGGGCTCACCGCGGCCGCCCAGTTGGCCGTCCATCCCCCGGTGGCGCCCGTGATGGCGTGGGGGCTCGGAAGAACCGGGTCCTGATTGAGTTGGGCGCCCCTTTGCGCCAGCGCGTCGGCCGCTCGCGTGAGACCCAACACTGGTGCCTCGCCGCGACTCACGCGTTCGAGGTCGACCAGCACCAGCAACTGCTCCTCGGAACTCAGGTGCGCGAAATCCCGCGGCAACGCGACGGCCGCGATGTGCTCGAGTCGATGGGCGCGCGCGGTGGCCTCGATCTCCGCACTCACGCACGCCGTGCTCGCCGCGTCGGGGGACAACTTGCCCGCCCGCCATTGCCAACACGGTGGCAACGCCGCGCCCACCTGGTACATGCGCCCCGCGACGGTGTTGTACGCCGGCACGGCGGTGACGTTCCCGGCGGGATCGCGCGGCGGGACGATGCCCGCGGCGCTCGCGACATTCGATGAGGCCGCCGTCAATAGAGCCGTCACCGCCGCAACCGCGGCCGCCCACCTCGCCATCGTCACCTTCCTCACCGCGTCCAGTACTCCTCGCGTCAGGCTAACGGGTCGGCGTCACCGGGCCCCGCACTCAACGATCCGACGGCGACACCACTTCCACGCCACCCTCTCACTGAGTCGATGGCGCATGGTTCGCCCACGCCGTGCTCGACCACAATCGCAATGCTTCGGCATCGTTGAATGCTCCTGAAAGAGGTCTCGTGAAAGTCCGCTGAAAAGTCCCCGACCGCCTCCGTCGACGCGCGACACCTGACGACTCGTACACCCAGAACTAAAATGGCGCCGGAGGAACCATGATTCGTCACATCGTCAGTTTCCAGCTACTCGCCTCCGACCCCGCGCAGCGTCGCGCGCACTCTCGCGAGTTACGAGATCGTCTCGCGAACCTGCGAGACGTCGACCCGGGGGTGGCGGACCTCGAAGTCTTCTTCGACCTCGGGGAGGACGAGAAGCACTGGCCAGTGATATTGGTGAGCACCTTCTCCGACCGCGAAGCCCTCGAGCGCTACCAAATCCATCCTCGTCACCGCAAGGTGGTCGCGTGGATGAACGACGGAGTGGTGGCAGAGCGCGTCGCTGTCGACTACCTGCTCACCCCTAACATCGCCACCATCTGACTAGGGCTCACCGTCACCGTGGCACAAAGGATGGTGGGTTCGCGGCCAACTCGGCCGCTGGCGGCACTGCTGCCCGTAGCGGGCACCCTGGTGGACCTTTCCACCGCAACCGACGCAACTTGAGCCCCGAGCTAGAAGTGATTCTCGTGTCCTCAGACGAACGCCACTGCCATCGCGGCCCCGCCGACCACGGCTTATTGCACGCCGGACGTTTGTCAATGTTGATGGAAGTTGATAATTCCTCCTTCCCGATGGAGGGCGGGAATCAACATAAGTCGAACGAGCCAAACAATGGAAGATTATGCACTTGGAGTTCGCAATGAAGAAGTCGATGCCAGATCTGCACGGCGATTCTTCACCACAAGATTTGGCGCGCGTATTGCAATTGCCATAAGTGCAGTTGCAGGCCTACTCATGACGTCGATAGCAGTAGGAACTGCTGGCGCCAACATCTTGGGTCCAGCACCCCAGTTTCGGCGTCATTATTGGGGGTGGTGGCGAATGGTACTCAGACATGTGCATTGCGCGGTCAAAAGAGCACCCTTGAATACCACCTCATGGAAGCTTGGGATTTGCCCGGCTACACCGTCCACAGCGCCTCGGTCGGAGACATCCGGGCGGCGCGCATGGCCGGCCAGAGTCCGGCGACGGCACCAATGATTATTGCGGCACCCATGCCGCCGGCCCACGCGAGAGTTGGGATGACGATGACCTCGTGCTTCGCGGCAGTGTAGACGGCGGTAGACAGGGTACCTGCCCCGACGCCGATGGTGCCTCCGAAAAGGGCGATGAGGATGCTTTCGGCGAGAAATTGACCCAAGATGTGGCCCCTAGTGGCCCCAAGTGCTCGTCGTAATCCGATCTCAGAGCGCCGCTCGAGGACAGAGATGATCATGATGTTGGCCACCCCGATAGCTCCGACGAGCAGCGCCACGGCGCCGAGGCCCACGAAGAGGCCATCGAAGGCGCCTTGAGCGTCAGCTTGGGCGACCAATGCAGTCGAGGGTAGGGAGACATCGACCTCGCTGGGGTTCTGCGGGTTGGCGGTGGCAGCCAGAAGGCCGTAAACCGTGTTGACCTGACTGGTCTTAGCCCGCACGTAGATGGTTGAAGGGTGCCCGTCGAAACCGAGGTAGTGCTCGGCGGCGGCGAACCCAACGAGTACCGAGGAGTCAACGGCGGGGGCCAATATGGCGGGTTTCAAGATGCCGGCCACATAGAACCACTCGTTGTCGAGCCAGATTCGCTCGCCCAAGTACACCTGGTCGATTCCAAGGCGTTGAGCGGCGGCCGCCCCGAGCACGGCGACGGGTTCTTGAGCGGTCGCCGCGTTGAGGTAGCTACCTTCGGCGACGCTGGTGCCCACGGTAGGCAGTAAACCCAGGCTGGCGGCGTCGATGGTAATTGCGTTGGTGTCGATCGTGGGGATGAGTGGGCTGCGATAGACGTTTCCGGTAATCGAGCCTATTTGTTCCACTCGAGTGACGGCGCCGATGCGGGCGATCATCGCCGGGGCGACGACGGGGAGCTCGGCGGTCGTGCCGAAAAGGGTCTGGCCGCTCTGGACGACGAGAAGGTTGGTGCCAAGTGAGGAGATTTCGTTCAACAGGCCCGCCGAGGCCGACGAAGAGAGTCCGAGGACGGCCACGATGGCCGCCACACCGATGGCGATGCCCAGTGCGGAGAGTCCCGCACGCAACTTGCGGGTTCGTAGCCCGACCGTGGAGAGCCGACCCAGGTCCGTTGGTCGAAGCTTCCGCATTTCGAAGGTGGCAGCCTCGGTCATGACCGATGATCATTGCCACTAGTGGGAGCTCGAGAAGCTGCAGCAGTTACCGTCGCCAGATTGTCGGCGCTGTCGAAGACCATCTGGCCGTCGAGCATCTCGATCCGACGATCCATGCGCGCTGCGATGTCCCGGTCGTGGGTGATGACCACGATAGTCACCCCCAATTCGTGCAGATCCTTAAAGAGACCCAGGATTGACTGTCCAGTCGCCTGGTCCAGGTTCCCTGTCGGCTCGTCGGCCAACACAATTGCGGGGTCGCCAACCAAGGCTCGGGCAACTGCGACGCGCTGGCGCTGACCTCCAGAGAGCTGGTTAGGCCGCGCGTGGGGTCGACCCTCCAAGCCGACCATTGTCAGGGCGTCAATGGCACGTGCACGGCGTTTGACTTGGGGGACTCCGGCGTAGAGAAGGCCGTCGGCCACGTTGTCGAGGACGGACTGGTGCTCGGAGAGGAAGAACTGCTGGAAAACGAAGCCGATGTGGGTTGCCCGCAGCGCGGATAGTTCCCTGTCGGAGAGCCGTCCCACTTCGAGGCCGGTGACACGGACGTGCCCCGAGCTCGGTCGGTCCAAAGTTCCCATGAGGTGCAACAAGGTGGTCTTGCCTGACCCCGAGGGTCCCACGATACCGACCAACTCGCCTCGTGCAATGCTGAACGAGACGCCTCGCAGGGCGGAAACAGGCGGCTCGCCCGAATACACCTTGGCGACCTCGTCGACCTCGAGCACTGGCTGGTCCGCGCTACCGGCGAAGCGCTTCAGGTTGTCATCCAACCTTTGCGTGGGCACTGCGCCTGCGTCGCTGGTCATAGCTTCGGCACCACCACGCGTTGACCGACCGCCAGCCCGGTCCCACTCACCTGGACCATACCGTCGGCGTCGTCGAAGAGACCAAGGGTGACCGGTACAAGATGGTGGATGCCATTCACCCCCACGACCTCGACCGCGTAGCCGTTACTCGATTGAGCTAAGAGTGCGTCGACTGGAACGACCAGTACGCCGTGGACC
>JAGXBH010000039.1 GCA_018971185.1 Acidobacteriota bacterium | reverse complement strand
TCGCCTTGGCGCCCAAGACCTCATCGGATCGAACGATGAGTGAGTTGCCAGAACTCCTGGTTCACGACGTCGAGGAGTGGCGCGAATGGCTGGAGTCCTTCCACGACGTCAGTCGAGGGGTGTGGCTCGTCCTGCACAAGAAGGGGGGGTCCGCGACCACGTTGACCTACGACCAGGCGTTGGACGAGGCCCTGTGTTTCGGCTGGGTCGACGGTCAACTGGGCAGGCGTGACGAGCACAGTTACCGTCAACGATTCACACCACGACGGCCCCGAAGCGTGTGGTCCGCGCGCAACGTCGGCCACGTGAACAGACTGATCGCGTCGAAGAGGATGCGACCTGCGGGCCTGGTCGCCGTCGACGCGGCGAAGGCGGACGGACGATGGGACGCCGCCTACCAGGGTCAGTCCACCTCGGAGACCCCACCAGACCTGGCCGCGGCCCTCGCGGCGAACCCGGCCGCCCGGGCCACCTTCGAACAGACGAGCGCGGCCAATCGATACGCCATCATCTACCGCCTGAACGCCGTCAAACGCAGCGAGACCCGCCAACGCAAGCTCGACTCCTTCATCGAGATGCTCGCTCGTGGCGAGGTGCTTCACGCCAAGAAGTGAAGGGCGCCCGGCGCGAACCGACGCGCCGTGACGCGGATCTCACCATCGGTGGAGGGGCCGACGTCACACGTCGCGCGTCGCCATCCGCCACGCCCCGAGCGCGGTCCACACGACCAGCCAGCCGATGATGACGATGACGGCCCACGTGGTCGACTCGTGGATCATCCCGTTCGCGCCGGGGCCCTGACCACCGAAGACCGCGGGCAACCCGTGGGGTTCGACGTTTGCGGTGGCCACCCCGACGACAGCGCGTTGGACGTTGATCATGTGGGGTATGTGCGCGACCGCCAGCAGCGGCGTGAGCACTATCTCCAAGATGACCATCAGCACCGTGGGGACCGTGCGAGAACCCATGAGTGACGCCAGGCCCAGGCCGACGATGAATCCGACCGCCGCCTCGAGTTCGAGCCAGAGACCCGACTGCCACATGAGCCGAAGTGGCGGTGTCAAGAACGTCTGGGAGTAGGTCTGGTAGTTCTCATTGGCCACCGTCGCGGCCAGTGCCTTGAGTTGGGCGGGCGTCCCCTTCTTCAAGGTCGTGCCGCCCTTGGTGATGGTCACTTCTCCGCCGCCCGCGAAGGGGCCACACGGGGGAATGAAGCTGGCGTTGCCGCGATACGGGAACTGACAGTCCACCGTCTGGTAGTTCTCCTCGGCCCAGGAGACGAACTGGGTGTGGCTGAGTCCCGAGGGGACGGTGACCCCCTGGTAGGAGAGCCTGGTGGGCGCGGCGAACACGCACACCGCACACACCATGACGACGCCAGCGGCCATGATGGGCACGATGATCGCGAGGCCCGCCGGGATCCTCGCCAGGTAGAGGGCGATGCGCGAACGTCCGGTGACGACGCTGTGGCGGAACACGCCCTCGTTGAGGTCCGCCGCACCGGCGGTGGCGCCCAACGTAGCGGCCATGATGAAGCCAAAGATGAACATCACGCCGGCCACCAGGTTGGAGAACACCTCGTAGCCACCGGCGGGGCCGTAGGACCTCGGCGCCACGGCGTGCGCGATCAGGCGGATGGCGAGGTAGATGGCGGGCAGGCCGATGTCCACCGCCACGAGGGCGACCATGAGTCCGCGCCGCTTGCGAAGTTCCATGATGCGCGTGGTGATCATCGGCCAGGTGGGCAAGGGACTACCGCGGTGGTCGTCGGGGAAGGACGAGAGCCCGGCGAACAGCTGATCAGTGGTGGCGGGTGTCGTCATTGGGTGTCTCCTAGTCGGCTGGTGACCTCGAGGAACCACGCCTCGAGGGTCGCACGGTTCTCCTGCAAGCGGTAGACCGAGACGCCGCTGGTGACCAGGATCCGGTTCACCTCCGCCACGACGTCACGCGGTGTCCCCGCCGGCAGGCTGACGTGGAGGCAGTCCTCGAGGACCGTGACGGTGGCGCCGAAGGAGTTGTCGGCCAGCAACGACTGTGCCGTGGCGGGCGCGTCACAGTCGATCTCGACCTCCAGACTCGAGCCGGCGAGGAGCTCGTTGATCGGGCCCTGTCGGATGATGCGGCCCTGGTCCACGATCGCCACCGCGTCGCACGTGCGCTCGATCTCGTCGAGTAGGTGTGAGGAGAGCACGACGGTGCGGCCCTCGGCGACCAGCGACAGGATCATCTCGCGCATGTCGGCCATTCCCGCGGGGTCGAGACCGTTCATCGGTTCGTCGAGGATCAGCAGATGCGGGTCACCGAGCAGACACGCGGCGACGCCGAGGCGCTGACGCATACCCATCGAGTACTTCGACACCTTGTCGTTGGCGCGGTGCAGGATCCCGACGCGATCGAGAGCGGACTCTATCCTCGCCGTCGCCGCCGGCTCACGGGCGGCCGCGAGGATCTGTAGGTTCTGACGCCCGGTGAGGTGTTGATGGAAGCGCGGCTCGTCGACGATCGCGCCCACTCGCGCGAGGGCGACGTCGCGGTGGGCGGGGACGCTATGGCCGAGCAGTTTCATGGTGCCCGCGTCGGCGTGGGTGAGTCCCAGGAGGACCCGAATGAGAGTCGTCTTGCCCGCGCCGTTGGGTCCGAGGTATCCGAAGGCGCAGCCGCGCGGGACGACGAGGTCGACACCGTTGACGGCAGTACGACCACCGAATCGTTTGGTCAGCCCGTGGGTCTCCACGGCGAGCGAGTCATCGGTGCCCCTGGGGGGAGCGACCTCACTCAGGACGTCGGTCATAGCGCCAGCCTCTCAGTCGGGTTCGAGAACTACGCCCACGCTAGGTAGCGTCGCCGAAGGCATCCATAGGGGAAAACCCTGACGTCATCCGAGGGGCCCCTGCGACGTCGAGCGCGACCCCTCACGAGATCCTGGTGCCACCTCGGCAGCGACAGCCGGGGCGTGACGCTCTAGGACGCCGCGGCGGTGAGGACCGCGGTGCGCGCGTCGCCCGTGGCATCGAGGACGAGCGACAATCTCATGGCGCCCACCATTCGCAGCATCCCGTCACCCACGTGATGGGCCACGACCCTGTCGACGGCGTTCTCCTTCAAGAAGCGCGCCACGCGGGCGTGGTGGCGGGCGGGGGATCCCTCGTCGTGGAGACGGTCCCAGGAGACGTCGATCTCACGCCAGTCGTCGACCTCCCCGTCGACCACGCGAGCCACGGCGATGCGCCGCGCGCGACCCCAACGCGGGTCGACATCGCCCTCGTCGGTGACGGGCACGCAGAGAATCATGGGGTCAGGCTAGTGAGAGCCGGGGGTCTGGGGCCGCTTTGGGCGAGGACCGAAGTCACAAGTGCTCACCCTCGGTGATCGATCCTGCGGCCAAGGAGGTGGAACACCCGGCTCATCTGTCGATACGGGTCACGGCGACTGGCCTCGAGCTCGACGCGCGCGGTGGACTCGAGCTGATCGGTGTCCGTGGGATCGAGTGTCGCCCCAGCGAACTCGAGCCAGTCCACGAACAGCCACACCCCGTACCAACCCAGTGGCTCCACCCCTTCGCGTCGCATCAACTCGCTGAGTCCCTCGACGGTGTCGGCGCGACTCGCGACGCCGAGGACGCCCGTCTCGACGCGCGCGTCGAAGGCCTTGAGTGCGTCGTCCCATCGCCGTTGCATCGCCGGGCGCACGGCCATCGTGGCGGCGTTGGCGGTCATGACCGAGACGACGCCACCGTCGCTCGCGCAGCGGCAGAGTTGCGTCATCAGCGTTTCGGGGCGCGCCAGATAGCCCAGTACGCCGTGGCAGAGGACGGCGTCGTAACGGCGGCCCTCGACGACCTCCGACGCCGACTCGCCGTCGCCCTGCAACAGGGTGACGCGTCCTTGCGCCTCGAGGGCCAGGCGGTCCAGCCGCTCTCGCGCCTTGTCCAACATGGCCGGCGAGGAGTCGAGGAGCGTGACGTCGTATCCGAGGCTGGCCAGGGGAAAAGACTGATTGCCCGCACCACCGCCCACATCGAGCACGGTGGCCGGCGCAGCCGGGAGATGCTCGAGGAGGTGGCGGTGCAACACGTAGGTGCGAACGTAGCCCTTCACGGTGGCGTAGGACTCGTCGACGAAGAGATTGGCCAGAGCATTCCACGTGTCATCGCTCACCACACCAACGTAGTGGTGAACTCTCCGTTGGCGGGGAAACCCGGGGCGCGAGGGGACCACGTGGGTGGTTGGCCCTATGGTGGTCACCATGCGAGATGACGCCATCATCGAGACGCCGCGACTCCACCTGGTGGTCCTCGCGGCGAGCGCTCTCGAGGCGTTGCGGTCGCACGACCACGTGACGGCGGCCCAACTCCAGGGTTTCAGGTTCACCGACGAGTTCCTCGCCACGGTCAACGACGTGTTCCTCAGCCGCCAGATCGAGGGTCAGCAGAGGAATCCGACATCGCGGGGCTGGTACGCGCGAGGGATCGTGCGTCGCGACGACGGGGCGCTGATCGGCCACTGCGGGTTCCACGGGACTCCGGACGACGTGGGCCGCGCCGAGATCGGGTACACGGTCTTCGAGCCCTATCGACGCATGGGGTACGCCAGCGAGGCGGCGCAGGGACTCGTCAGTTGGGCGAGGTCGCAGGGCTCGTCGACGGTCTTCGCCTCGGTCTCGCCCGAGAATCACGCCTCTCGCGCTCTCGTCGGTCGATTGGGTTTTCAGCTATCTCCCACTCAATCGACGCGAGGGGCCGACGAGGATCTAGTCTTCGAGTTGCGCCAGTGAGCCGGGGGCTCCAATTGATCAACTTCGCGCACCCTGGTCATGTCTGAGCCCCTTGACGCGCCGAACACTCGAATCGGGATCGTACGTTCGAACGACCGAAGCCTCCCGTGGGCAATTCGTCATCGCTACCCCCGCAGTAAGTTCCTCCGTTCGATCTCATGGATCTGGAGCAATCCCATCACCTTGGCTCTGCCAAGTCAGATGGTCAATCGGCGACAAGACTTGCGTCGACTACTCGACCGATTGACGCGGTGGCTGTAGGCGCGCCGCTAGTCCCGAGAGGAAACTGATGACATCCTCGGGTACAACATTGAGCATCTGACGACGAGGGGCGGTCATTGAATCTCTGGCGGAAACGCGGAGAGCGGGTGACGGGAATCGAACCCGCATGGCCAGCTTGGAAGGCTGGAGCTCTACCATTGAGCTACACCCGCACATCTGATTTCAGACTCCGTCAAGTCTAGAGCAAACGCCCTAGGCTATTGGCGTGGCTGAGTCGCTGTACGACCAAGTGGGTGGTGAGCAGTTCTTCACGCGGTTGGTCGATGGCTTCTACGAAGCGGTGGAGGCCGACGAGTTGCTTCGCCCGATGTACCCTGCGGACCTGAGCGAGTCGCGTCGGACGATGGTCCTGTTCCTCAGCCAGTACTGGGGCGGCCCCACCACCTATATGCAAGAACGCGGACACCCGCGACTGCGTCTGCGCCACGCGCCATTTCGCATCACGAAGAGGGCGCGTGACGCGTGGATCGCGGCGATGACCAGCGCGCTCGAAGGAGTGCGCACTGAGTTGACCGACGAGCAATTCGAGGAGATGACGGCGTACTTCGAAATGGCGGCGCACCAGATGCGCAACGTCTGACTATCGAAGAAGAGGGGCCGTGACCTCTCTAAGGTGGGGTTGTGAGTCGACGTCGGCGCCTCGAGGACGGCGAAGCGCTCGTGATCAGCGTGACGCCAGTGCCGCGGGGCCTTCTGGCGCCCGCGGCCCTACTCGTCCTGCTGGATGGTGGCGTGGTATGGCTGGCGATGCACTGGCGCTTCCTGCACCGTTACGAGCCCGTAGCCCTTATCGCGGTGGGACTGCTGCCCGCGTTGGTGCTGGCGACACGGTCGTGGCGGTGGCGCTCGCACAAGATCACGCTGACGACACAACGGATCATCAGTGAAGGCGGTGTGTTGGGGCGCTACTCGACTGAGATCTACCTGGGTGACGTCATTACCGCGCGAGCGGATCAGAGCTTCACCGAGCGGATGCGACGCCGGGGAATGCTGACCCTCGAGACCACATCGGGGACCGTCGTGCTGGGTCCGCTTCGCCACCCGATGGCCCTGCGTCGGCTGGTGGACCGATGTCGGCGCGACCTAGCTCGACACGAATCGCGATCATGGGAGGAGTGGTTCGACGACCCCTCGGACGGACACGACGACGGCGGCGATCGGCGCAGGCGCCGTCGCTGAACCGGGCAGTTCCGGTGGCCGTCGTCCATTACCGTGTGAGCATGGATAAATATCGCTGTACCGCTTGTGGGAACCTGACCCGTTTCGACGTGGTCGAGACGACCACGGTCCGCTCCTTTCACCACTACACCGTGGGGGGTGAACTGACGATCGAGGAGCCCGAGGTGATCTCGCGGGTCGTCGAATCGGTCTCGTGTCGCTGGTGCGGCCACGGACGTGGCGTCGAGGTCATCGCCGAGGACGAGTAGGCGTGCGCTCGATCAGCTCGCCGCGAGAGCGCTCCGCCCCGCGTCGCTATCGAGGAGTCGACCTGCACGGTGACGCGGTCGAGGGCGAGTTCGTCGGTATGACGTTGGTCGTGGCGGTCAAGGAGGACTGCCTGGGCTGTCGCAGCGTGTTCCAGTCGAGCGTGGACGCCTTTGGCGACGTCACCACCCTGTTGGTGGCGGCGCGGGCGTCGAAGGAACCCTGGTGGGGAGAGACGCACCACCGCCTGGTCATCTCGGAGCGTCTGTTGGCGGATCTCGACATCCGATTCCCGCCCAGTTACGTCGTGATCGACGCGACGCGCGCGACGGTGGTGTGCGAAGGGGCGGTGTTCGGCCCCGAACAGGTCAAGGAGGAGATCGCGGCGTACCTGATGTGACAGGCGCGGTGCAAGATGCACAAAACCGAAAGGGGCATCGTGTCAAGTGTTGAATTGTCCATCAGTTGCTCAGATTGCGTGCGGCGCTACACGCCCGACTGCGAGGACTGTCTCGTCACCTTCGTCCTCGGTGATGAGCCCGAGGAGTTGACGTTGAGTCCGCAACTCTCCGACGCCGCCCGTCTCCTGACGAGCCAGGGCATGATCCCTCGACTCAAGTACCGTCGGGTGGCCTCGGAGCACTGATCTGGCGCCCACTAGCGTGGTCCCATGGCCCGCCATCTCCTGGTGACCAACGACTACCCCCCCAAGACGGGTGGTATCCAGGTCTACCTTCACGAACTCTGGCGACGCCTCGAACCGGGTCGAGCGGTCGTCCTCACGGCGTCATCGCACCCCGATGCGTCGAGCTTCGACGCGACCAGTGAGGTCGTCGTCGAGCGAGTGGCTTCCTCGACGCTCTTCGCGCCGACGCCGCGAGCCCTCGGAGCCATCGAGTCCGCGATCGAGCGGCACCAGCCTGATCTGGTCCTCCTGGACCCCGCGTGGCCGCTCGGCCTGTTGGGCCCGCGTCTCTCGCGCCCCTACGGAGTCGTACTGCATGGCGCCGAAGTGACCATCCCGGGTCGCATCCCCTTCGTGGCCTCGAGCCTGCGCCACGTCCTTCGTCACGCGGAGGTCGCGATCTGTGCCGGGAGCTACCCCGAAGCCGAGGCGCGTCGCAATGCCGCGGAGTGGATGCCGCCGACGATCCACATCCCACCGGGCGTCGACACGCAGCGATTCACGCCGCTCGATCCGGCCCTACGTGAGGGCGTGCGCGAGAGGTTGGGGCTCGAACCCGGCGCGGTGCTCGTCAGTTCGTATTCCCGGCTCGTCCCGCGCAAGGGTATGGACACATTGATCCGCGCGAGCGTCATCCTCTCGCGCGGTTACCCCGACCTCCAGGTCGCCATCGGGGGAGCGGGCCGCGATCGTCGACGACTCGAGCGTCTCTCGAACCGACTCGGCGCCCCGGTGGTCTTCCTGGGTCGCGTGCCCGATGAGGACCTCTCACCCTGGCTGGGCGCGAGTGACTTGATGGTGATGGCGTGTCGCAGTCGCTGGTGGGGTCTCGAGCAGGAGGGCTTCGGGATCGTCTTCCTCGAGGCCGCCGCCGCGGGCGTCGCCCAGGTCGCGGGACGTTCGGGCGGGAGCCACGAAGCGGTTCGCGACGGCGTCACCGGACTGGTCGTGCCGTCGCCGCAGCGGGTGGGACCACTGGTCGACGCCATGGCGCAACTGCTCGACGACGACGAGCGGCGCGAGCGCTTCGCCCGCGCCGCCCGGTCGGTCGCGGTCGACCAGTTCGATTGGAGGGTCCTAGCGGATCGCCTCGGCGCGGGGTTGGCCCCCTTCGACCACTTCTCGACGCAAACGGCGCTCTAGGAGGTCTGTCTAGAGTGGAGGGTGAGGAGGTGTCGTGGCGCAGCGGGCGACGCAGTCAGTGATGGTCGCAGCGACACCGTCGAGGGTCTACTCGGTGGTCGTCGACTTCGGTCGCTACCGCGAATGGGTCGCCGACCTCAAGGAGATCGACGTGGTGGAGCGCGACGCCGACGGTCGCGCGCTCGAGGTGGCGTTTCGCGCGGCGGCCTTTGGCCGCTCGACGAGGTACACCCTGCGCTACGACTATTCCCGCGCCCCCGAGCTCCTCTCCTGGCACCAGACGCGCGGCGACGTCGCAGAGTCATTGAACGGGAGTTATCGCTTCGACCCGGTACCCGCGGGCGCCCCAGAATCCACGGGCGCCCCAGAATCCACGGGCGCTCCAGAATCCACGGGTGACCCGGCGACGACGGTGACCTACGACCTCGAGGTGACCCTGGCGGTCCCCGTCCCCCAGTTCATCCAGGGTCGCGCGGCGGGTCGCATCCAGCGTCACGCCCTGAGTGAGCTCAAGCGCCGAGTCGAGCGTCTCCCGTGAGCGACGTCGCGGTCGGTCTCGACGTGGGGGGCACCAAGGCCCTTGCGCTACTGGTCTCTCGTGACGGTGAGATCCTCGACGAGTTGCGGTCCTCGACACCCCACGACGCCCAGGAGCCCGCGGGAGTGGCGACCGCTAAGGTCCTCGTCTCCCAGATCGAGACCCTGGCGCAACGTCACGGTCTCGACCCGGTCACCCTGCCGATCGGCATCGGCATGCCGGGCATGGTTCGCCGTGATGGTCGACTGGCGTTCGCCCCCAACCTGCACTCCGCGTCCGGGGCCTCCTTCCCCGAACTCCTCCACGACCTCCTCGGAGCTTGCGCCGTCCATATGGAGAATGACGGGAACTGCGCGGCCCTCGCCGAATTCGCGTGGGGAGCGGGCCAAGGCATCGACAACTTCGTGATGGTCACCTTGGGCACCGGGATCGGCGGAGGCATCATCGCCAACGGCGAGCTCGTCCGCGGTCAGAACGGCTTCGGCGGGGAGATCGGCCACATGGCCGTCGAGGCGCGCGGCGCCTTGTGCGGGTGCGGTGGCCAGGGCTGCTGGGAGCGATACGCGTCGGGGGGAGGACTGGCGCGCCTGACGACGCAGTGGGCGAGCGAGGGACGCCTCCCCACGCTGACCTCGCGACGCGGGAGCGCGGCGAACGTGAGCGGAGAGGACGTGACCCGCGCCGCGAGCGAGGGCCTCGACGAGGCCGTCGCACTGATGAACGAGGTCGCCTGGTGGCTGGCAAGAGGATTGGCGAACCTGGTGGCGATCCTCGACACCGGTCACTTCGTGATCGGTGGCGGTCTCTCGGTGGCCGCGGACCTGTTGTTGCCGCCGGCGCGAGACTATCTCGCCGACCTGGTGTTCGGCTACGCGAAGCGGCCGCAGATCGTCGTGACCACCTCACGGCTCACCGTGCACGCGGGGGCGCTAGGCGCCGCCAAGGTCGCCCTCGACCGCCAGCCGTGAAGCTGGGCGTCATCCTGCCGACCTTTCGTGACGACGCCCGCGACGCCCTTGGGGTCGCCGCGCAGTGCGAGCACTACGGCATCGACGGCGTCTTCGCCTACGACCACCTGTGGCCCATGGGATCGCCAGGACGGCCATCGCTGGCGCCCTTCCCGGTCCTCGCCGCGGTGGGCGCGCGGCACCCGTCGCTCGTCGTCGGCCCCCTCGTGGCCCGTGTCGGCATGGTCGCGACGTCGCACCTCGTGGGCCAGTTCCGCACCCTCGCCGCGGTGGCGCCGGGTCGGGTGATCGCGGCGATCGGCACCGGGGACTCGAAGTCGCGTGACGAGCTCGAGGCGTACGGTCTCGACTACGCCAGTGCGAGCGAGCGGCGCGAGATGGTGGCGGAAACGGCCCGCGAGCTGCGTGGCGAGATGTCGGTGTGGATCGGGGCCGGGGCCGGCGCCACCAACGAACTGGCACGCGAGCTGGGCGTCACGCTCAACGTGTGGGACACCGACGCGGCCACGACGAGCGCGCTCGCGTCGAGCGGCCCGGTGACCTGGGCCGGACCGGCCCGCGACGATGTGGGCGCGTTGCTGGATCAACTGGACACCTTGGGTGTGACCTGGGCCGTGATGGCGCCGGGTGTGGACGTGGCGCGACTGGCGAATTGGCGATCCTGAGGTCAAGTCGGTAGTTTTCTTTGATGGAATTCCGTCGAATCAATGGTCTGCCCCCGTACGTCTTCGCCACGATCAACGGGCTCAAGGCGGCGGCACGCGCGCAGGGCCGCGACATCGTCGACTTCGGCTTCGGCAATCCCGACCTGCCCAGTCCCGACCTCGCGGTGGAGAAGCTCGCCGAGGCGGCCCACAATCCCAAGAACCACCGCTACAGCGCGAGCCGCGGATTGCCGAACCTGCGACTGGCCATGGCGACGCGTTATAAGAAGGTCTTCGACGTCGATCTCGATCCCGAGACCGAGGTCGTCACCACCATCGGGGCCAAGGAGGGGCTCACCCACCTGATGTGGGTGCTCCTCGGCCCCGGTGACAGCGCCATCGTGCCGAGCCCGAGCTATCCCATCCACCTGGCCGGCCCCGGTTTCGCGGGTGCGCAGGTGATCACGGTACCCATGGTGGACCCGGGGGCCAGCACCAATGATCCCGGCGATGACTTCTTCGACGGCCTGTTGCGGGCGTGGGAGAGCGCGACGGTGAAGCCACGCGTCATCATCTGTTCGTTCCCGCACAATCCCACGAGCGCCAGCGTCGACCTGGCGTTCATGGAACGTCTGGTGAACTTCGCCCTCGAGCGCGAGGTGATCATCTGTCACGACTTCGCCTACGCCGACCTCGGATTCGACGGCTACCAGCCACCATCCATCCTGCAGGTGCCGCGCGCCAAGGAGTGTTGCGTCGAGCTCTACACGCTGACCAAGTCCTTCTCCATGGCCGGTTGGCGCGTGGGATTCATGGTCGGCAACGCCGAGATCGTGGCCGCCCTCACCAAACTCAAGAGTTACCTCGACTACGGCACCTTCCAACCGGTGCAGATCGCGGCCATCGTCGCGATGAACGAGGCGTCGCACTACCCGGACCTCCTACGCGAGGTCTACCAGGTGCGACGTGACACCCTGATCGGCGGGTTGAATCGTATCGGCTGGAACGTGGCGCCACCCAAGGGCTCGATGTTCATCTGGGCGCCGATCCCTGAGGCGTACCGCGAGATGTCCTCGCTCGAGTTCGCGACGTTCCTCATCACCGAGGCCGAGGTGGCCACCAGCCCCGGCGTGGGCTTCGGCGAGGGGGGAGACGGTCACGTGCGCTTCGCGTTGATCGAGAACGAACTTCGCACCCAGCAGGCGATCCGTAACCTCAGGCGGGCGCTGCCCAAGTTGAATTGACCGCCTCGTCGCCACCGCGATGATCACCCTCTACGGCGTGGTGGCGGTCACGTTCATGATGCTGATGTACGCGCTCGAGCGTCGCGGTCGGCGCTTCATCGCCGCCTTCGCGCTGGGCTGCGTCCTCTCGAGCGTCTACGGGTTCCTCTCGGGGGCGTGGCCCTTCGGGGTCGTCGAGGCGCTATGGGCGCTCGTGGCGCTCCGGCGTTTTCGCGACGCCTGAGGGTTGGCCAGCCACGCCACGGGTCCGCCCGGGGGCAGTTCAGATGACTCCGGGGGTCCACGAGGGCCCGGGTGGTCCTGATGGGGTTGCGGTGGAGCGGAAGTGGAAATGCCTCACCCGAAGGGGGAATTCGCAAAGCCCGGCGATTCCAACGGTTTCGTCGCATCGCTCAGAATTGGTCGGGAATTGTCGATTTGGGGGTTGACTATTTGTAATTACAGTGCTGTAATAACACAGCATCTTGCGTCGCGTAGTGTGACAACCACTACATATTGTGGCTTGGGGGGTCGAGAACCATTTTCTCGCTTCTCCGACTCCCAGTCGTCGTGAGAGACCGGACACCCTGCGGGAACATAAGAGAGAGATAACAAAATGGCCATCGCACCTCAGCGCTTAGGAATTGGCATCCGCCGCTACTTCACCACCGACGACCGTCACCCCTACGACACGGTCACCTGGGAACGACGCGACGCTCGTATCTCGAACTTTCGCGACGGCTCCGTTGCGTTCGAGCAGCTCAACGTCGAAGTCCCCTCCACGTGGTCCTTCAACGCCACGAACATCCTCGCTCAGAAGTACTTCCGTGGCACCCTGGGCACGCCCGAGCGTGAGACCAGCCTGAAGCAGGTGGTGGACCGCATCGTCGACACCATCGCCGCGTGGGGCGAGGAGCGCGACTACTTCGTCGACAATGAGGAGCTCGAGGCCTTCGTGGCGGAGCTCAAGCACCTGCTGATCACGCAGAAGGCGGCGTTCAATTCGCCCGTCTGGTTCAACATCGGCGTGAAGGGCGTGCCCCAGCAGGGCAGCGCGTGCTTCATCTTGGCGGTCGAGGATTCGATGCGCTCGATCCTCAATTGGTACACCGAGGAGGGGATCATCTTCAAGGGGGGATCGGGCGCGGGGGTCAACCTGTCCAAGATCCGCTCGAGCGCGGAGCTGCTCGAGGGCGGTGGGACCGCTTCGGGTCCCGTGTCCTTCATGCGCGGGGCCGACGCGTCCGCGGGCACGATCAAGTCCGGCGGCAAGACCCGCCGCGCCGCGAAGATGGTCATCCTGGACGTGGATCACCCCGACGTCGAGGAGTTCATCTGGTGCAAGGCCAACGAGGAGCGCAAGGCGCGGGTCCTGCGTGACGCCGGCTTCGACATGGACCTCGACGGCAAGGACATCCATTCCATCCAGTACCAGAACGCCAACAACTCGGTGCGCGTCAGCGACGACTTCATGCACGCGGTCCTGGCCGACGGTGAGTGGGAGTTGATGTCACGCGACGCGCAGACGGTCGTCTCCACCGTGAAGGCCCGCGACATCTGGCGTCAGATCGCGCGCGCCGCGTGGGAGTGCGCCGACCCCGGACTGCAGTTCGACACGACGATCAACGCCTGGCACACCTCGCCCAACACCGATCGCATCAACGGTTCGAACCCGTGCTCGGAGTACATGCACATCGACAACTCCGCGTGCAACCTGGCCAGTCTCAACCTCATGAAGTTCCTCCAGGACGACGGTCGCTTCGACATCGACGCCTTCAAGGCCGCGATCGAGGTGCTCTTCACCGCCCAAGAGATCATCGTGGGGGCCGCCGACTACCCGACGCAGAAGATCGGCGAGAACTCGCGCAAGTTCCGCCAGCTCGGACTGGGGTACGCCAACTTGGGGGCCCTGTTGATGGCCTCGGGCCTCGCCTACGACTCCGACGCCGGTCGGGCGTGGGCGGCGTCGATCACGGCGTTGATGACGGGTCACGCCTACGCGACGAGCGCGCGCACGGCGGGTCGCATGGGGCCACACGAGGGTTACGCCGAGAACGCCGCCCCGATGCTCAAGGTCCTGGCCAAGCACCGCGACGCCTCGTACCAGATCGACGCGTCCCTGGCCCCGGCGGACATCCTCCAGGCGGCGCAGCACGCCTGGGAGGAGGCGGTCGACCTCGGCGCACGTCACGGCGTGCGTAACGCGCAGGCCTCGGTGCTCGCGCCGACGGGCACGATCGGCCTGTTGATGGACTGCGACACGACCGGCGTCGAGCCCGATCTCGGACTGGTCAAGTTCAAGAAGCTCGTCGGTGGCGGCAACATGTCGATCGTCAACCAGACGGTGCCGCGAGCGCTGGCCCGCCTCGGCTACAGCCCCGCGCAGGTCGAGGCGATCGTCGCCTACATCGACGTCAACAAGTCGATCGTGGGCGCTCCGGACCTGAAGCCCGAGCACCTCGACGTGTTCGCGTGCTCGATGGGCGACAACACGATTCACTACCTGGGACACGTCAAGATGATGGGCGCCATCCAGCCCTTCATCTCCGGCGCGATCTCCAAGACGGTGAACATGCCCGAGGACGCGACCATCGAGGACGTCGAGAACCTCCACCTGGACGCCTGGCGCTTAGGGGTGAAGGCCGTCGCCATCTACCGCGACAACTGCAAGGTCGGTCAGCCCCTGTCGACGGCGAAGAAGGACGGCGAGTCCGCCTCGTCGGTGGTGGCCACCGATTCGGTGGCGGCGGAGCTCTACGCCAAGATCCACAAGCTCGAGACCGCGTTGGAGCTGGCCAAGACCGAGGGGAGCCACGTCGTCGTGGGCGCGGTGCGAGAGCGCCTACCGCGGCGCCGTGTCTCGACCACCTTCGCCTTCCGCGTCGCGGACTGCGAGGGGTACGCCACGGTCGGCGAGTACGAGGACGGACGACCTGGCGAGGTCTTCCTCAAGGTGTCGAAGCAGGGCTCGACCCTGGCGGGAATCATGGACGCCTTCTCGATCTCGATCAGTCTGGGCTTGCAGCACGGCGTGCCGCTCGCGACCTACGTGCGCAAGTACGTCAACATGAAGTTCGAGCCTCTGGGCATGACCGACGACGCGGACCTACGAATCGCGACGTCGCTGGTGGACTACATCTTCCGTCGTCTCGCCCTGGACTACCTCGACCCGAGTGAGCGCGCGGAGTTGGGCGTCCTCTCGACCTCGGAGCGCATTCAGCCCACTCTGCCCGAGGTCGCGGAGCAGGCGACCCCGACCGTCGGGGTGAATGTCCAGCCGACACTGGTGGAGGTGAGCGAGTCACCGTCGAGCGCCACCGGTCCCGTGGGTCGCGCCCCCCAGATGGACGCCCCGATGTGCTTCCAGTGTGGCAACGCCATGCAACGCGCGGGTTCCTGCTACGTGTGCTCGAGCTGCGGGGCGACGAGCGGGTGCAGTTGATGTGAAATGTCACCAAGTGACCACCTCGGATTTCATCATGTGACACG